>NZ_AMFF02000072.1 GCF_000297215.2 Piscirickettsia salmonis LF-89 = ATCC VR-1361 | reverse complement strand
CTTTTTCATTTAAGTGCCGATAAACCATCTCTACCCTCTAAGTCAAAAGGCGAACTAGAGAGTTTATCTGTATGAATATGAACTCTCTACTGAGTGTTGCACTTCAGATGACGGAGGGCGATCCCACAATACCACCTGTAATACTATTGAGCACGAAAGTAATTTTTTCGGGATAAGACAACAATTAAACCCACCTTTACAAGCATTCTGTTTAAAACAAATTCTGTTACAATAAGCCTTCATAGTTGGACTCTAAGTGAGCTTTAGAGAATTAAAGAATCACCAAGCGAAAGAAAAACGAGGTTTTCAGTGAAACAAGAAGTTGTATTAACCGGCATCACGACATCTGGCACTCCCCACCTGGGCAACTATGTTGGCGCCATTCGACCGGCCATTGCCCGTAGCCGCGCAGCCCATGTCACTTCTTTATACTTTTTAGCCGATTATCATTCACTGATTAAAGCACAAGACCCAGAACTCACACACCAATCAAGCTTTGAGATTGCCACGGCTTGGCTGGCCTGTGGCCTAAACCCAGAACAAGCGATTTTATACCGACAATCGGACATTCCAGAAATCACAGAACTGACCTGGATACTCACCTGCTTAACTGCCAAAGGCTTAATGAATCGAGCCCATGCCTATAAAGCTGCTGTAGATGACAATCAAGCTCAAAGCAATGACCCCGATTTTGGCATCACCATGGGGCTGTACAGTTACCCCATCTTAATGACCGCAGATATTCTCGCTTTTAATGCCAATAAAGTTCCTGTTGGCCAAGACCAAGTTCAACACCTGGAGATGGCACGTGATATTGCCCAACGCTTCAACCATCATTATGGTGAGCTGTTCACTTTACCTGAAGTTGAAGTCGATACTACAGTTGCAACACTAGCTGGCCTTGATGGGCGCAAAATGAGTAAAAGCTATGGCAACACCATTCCATTATTTATCCCTGAGAAAAAACTGAGAAAGCTCATTATGAAAATTAAAACGAATTCACAAGAGCCGGGGGAACCTAAAAGCATCCAAGACAATACTATTTTTCAAATCTACCAAGCCTTTGCAAGCAAAGAAGAAGCAGCACAAATGCGTGAGGCGTTTGCCAAGGGCATCGGCTGGGGTGATGCCAAACAAAAACTCTTTGATCGCGTAAATAGTGAGGTTAGCGAAATGCGTGCATGCTATGAGGCTCTAAGCACACGCCCAGCCCATATCGAAGACATCCTCCAAGCCGGTGCAGCAAAAGCTCGCAATATCAGTCGCCCGCTTTTAGAAAAAGCCCGCGCAGCCGTTGGCTTACAGCCTTTTGGGAGGCCGCTGTAATGATGCGTTGCTTGTGCTCACACCTTAACCTCTATCGCTTACTTGGATTCAGCAGTGCCGTTATATTAGCCTATAGCCTTTACTTGCAGTATATTGTCGGCCAAGTCCCCTGCACGCTCTGCCTGTTGCAACGCTTTGCCCTGATTGCAACTTTAGTGGTGCTAATTATTTTAGCGCTAAAACCTTGGCAAGGACTGGGCTTACGCATTCTACAAGCAGGTGCACTATTATGCACCTTAACAGGAACAGGACTTGCCGGGCGCCAAATCTGGCTACAACATGCACCTGAAGGCATCAGCATGCAGTGCTTACCTAACCTTAGTTATATGCTGCAACACTACCCCCTGTTAAAAACCATAGAAATGGCCTTGCATGGTTCGAGTGACTGTGCTTTAGTAACATCAACACTGTTTAACATCAGCTTAGCCACCTGGTCTGGGCTTTTTTTCTCACTGCTTAGCTGCGCTCTTTTTATTAGTTTATTTATCAAGCGAAAAATAAAACAACAGAACTAAAAGCTAACATATACATATACCCAAACCTGAGAGCAACAAGATTACTTAAACCCTGCAGCACCCGCAAAATCTAGATGGCGCCAGGCTTCATAGACCACAACAGCAACGCAGTTTGATAAGTTCATACTGCGGCTTTCTGCCTGCATCGGCAAACGAAAGAGTAACTCTTTAGGCCAGTGATCTAATAAATCTTGTGGCAACCCACGCGTCTCAGGACCAAAGACCAACGCATCGCCTGCTTGGTAATGCACTTGATCATACGATTGCTCTCCCTCGGTCTCACAAAGCAACACTCGCTGGCACTGTGAACTTCTTAAAAAGGCATGAAAATTCTCATGAACCTGCATCTCTTTCCACTCATAATAATCAAGCCCTGCGCGCCGTAAACGCTTATCATCAACATCGAAGCCTAAGGGCTTAATTAAATGCAATTTGAAGCCAACATTTGCACACAAACGAATGATATTGCCAGTATTAGGTGGGATTTCAGGCTCATATAAGACAACGTGCAACATTTCATACCTCAAAAGCATAACTTACAATAAAAACACGATTATAAAAATATTATGCTTATGAGTCCAATCGCTTATTTTTCTTTTTAAGAGCGAGCTTTTGCATATCTTCAATTTGATCATGCGCCCTCCGTCATCTGAA
>NZ_AMFF02000071.1:59741-73380 GCF_000297215.2 Piscirickettsia salmonis LF-89 = ATCC VR-1361 | reverse complement strand
GCGAAGTTCTGAGTGACACATTTATCAGTATTTTCATAAGAAGAAACAAACTTATCATACAGTTTAGTATGATCCTCTGTATCTTTAAGAAGTGCTTTATAAATATCTTCAATTTCTCTTTTACACCACTTAGCACATACAGTAATCTAAGGAACTACGCCAGAGGATTTTAATATTTCCGTTTCAGAAAAAATCCCTCCTTCATCACCTTTTCCTGCATCTATCAAAAATCGTTGAGAAAAACTCAACTTTCCTCTGATAGTTTTCTTAATTTTCCAGAGTAACACCTGGTAATAATCATTCTCATCTGAAGTTGGTCTTTCATTAAACTGCTTTAAGATATTTTTAATATTATTCTGACGTAGTTCTGGGGCTAATATACGAATAATATATTTTTGATTATAAATTGATAAAAGAGCACTTCGATTTTTTGCCATTTTATTTAATTGTGCTCTATCAAAGTTTTTTAATTTAAGCCGATCCCAAATTTCTTTTGCAAGTTCAGCATTCTGATGTTTACATAAATAGCTTAGCAAGCCAAGAGCATAAGAATTATAACTACATTACCATTTAAAATATGACCCTTTCAGCTATTATCAATTAAAACATGCGAAGAAGGTTTTGGCATAATCAGGATACTCCAGGATCAACTCAGCCAATACTACAGTTTCCTAGAATACCGAGAGTAAAATAATAATATACCGAAAAATCGAATATATATTTACGTATGCAAGATTTAATTATGACTTATCTCAAGAGCTTTCCAGGTAAAAGCTCTAGTCTAACTGATATTTTAATGGCTATCGCCATTCGCTTATAAATCACCAAAATGACTTTGTAGTATTGCCAGTGCTGTTAAGGCTGCTGTTTCTGTGCGTAAAATACGTGGACCTAACTTTAAACCATGGAAACCATGTTGAGCGGCCATCAGTACTTCTTGCTCACTAAAGCCACCTTCTGAGCCCACTAATAAAGCGCATGCATCAATACTATCATCCATATTCAGACAATGACTTAAATGTGGATGCAAAATCAAGCGATGCGCTGCTAAATCAGTATTTAACCACTCTCTTAAGCCAGTCGGCTGATGAACAATTGGCACACGTACACGCCCAGATTGCTCACAGGCACTAATGGCAACTTGCTGCCAGTGCTCATGCTTTTTCTCTAAACGTTTACCGGCAAGCTGTACACCACAGCGTTCAGAAAACAGTGGGGTAATCTTATTTACACCAAGCTCAACGGCTTTTTGAATGGTAAAGTCCATTTTATCACCACGGGAGATCACCTGGCCTAAATGTACATTAAGAGGTGACTCATTCTGCACTTTTTGATAGTCCGTGACATTAACCATCACTGTTTTTTTTGATAATTCTTGAATCACCGCGTGATATTCCAGACCGTCACCATTAAATAAGTGAAGCGTATCTCCAGATTGCATACGCAATACATTAATTGCATGATGAGCCGACTTTTCATCAAGGATAAAATTTTGATTTACGGTTAAAGCTGCCGTTGTATATAAACGCACCACTCTCACGTTATTATTCTCTTATTTAGTTACCACGTCTCTATTTTACACACTTTACTACAGTCATAAAGCTTCTTTCATACGTTGTATACGCAGATAAGAATTATTGATCGCAGTAAGTAGGACTGGATTCTTTTTAGCTTCAGCAGCTAAATAATAGATCACCTCAGGAATAAGCGTTAACAATTGCTTAGGAGGGTGGCCAATATAAAGCAATAAATTATTACCAGCGATCAATGCCCGTGCAGCCGCCTCCCCGCCTTTGGCATACAATAAAATATCATGCCGTGTCATATCAGCAGAAATAATCGCGCCTCTAAACTTTAGCCGATCACGCAGGATCTTAATCATTTTTTTAGATAAACTGGCTGGCACGCCACTCGCATCTAATTTTCTATTAATCACATGCGAGACCATCACCAATGGACAAAACTGTCCTGAATTAATCAATAACTTATACGGCATTAACTCTTTATCGCTCCAGGTTCGGGAAATATCCGGTATATTCACTCCTGGCGTATATTCAGCACTGCCAAGACCTGGAAAATTTTTAAAAGTACAATTAATATTAGCTTCTTGATAGCCTTTTACCGCAGCAGCTGCATCCTTTGCTACTAAATTGGCATAAAAATTATAAGATCGTTCATAGCGAGCAATTACCGGACTATCACGATTTATACTCAATGCCAATACGGGTGCAAAATTAATATTAATGCCATAACGGCTTAGTTCTTTCCCTTGATGCAGGGCTTGTCGATAAATTACGCTAGAATCTTCTTTGAAACCTAATTTTTGTTGACTTAAATTTTTTCCAATATTAAATCCTGATAGTTGGTGCAAGCTATTCATTGCACCCCCTTCTTGTTCAACCGCGATAAATAATTTCTGCTTCTTTTTATTTTTTACATGATTTTGCAAAGACAACACTAATTGACTCAGCTGCTCAGGCCCATTAATATTACGCACATAGCCCTCATGATCAATATCAGCTAGATATACCCCGGAAATA
Organism: Piscirickettsia salmonis LF-89 = ATCC VR-1361; assembly: GCF_000297215.2. GTDB lineage: Bacteria > Pseudomonadota > Gammaproteobacteria > Piscirickettsiales > Piscirickettsiaceae > Piscirickettsia > Piscirickettsia salmonis. The sequence goes on along the minus strand of NZ_AMFF02000071.1, from coordinate 70,840 downwards.
TTAAATTTATCAATTAGTTTAATAATATCAGAATCAGCTCTCACTTCTAAACCAGCAAAGCCAACAATAAAAAGCTGTCCAATTTTATCTTCTATATTTATTTTATTTGTTTTTGCATTAATCTTTGCTTGCTCAGCATACAAAGAATAACTCGTAATTAATAATGCTGATATAAATAATAATTTATATGCATATTTTTTACATATACTTTTTAGGATTAACAACCGTCATCCCCTTCAGTAAATTAATTGCAGAATAAAGTTGATAGTCTTTTTCTACCAATTGATCTGATGAGTTTTTTGTTTTATTTTTCTTTTCCGGTGATACTGCCGCTAGATGTTTATCTAAGTCGGCTTCTGAAATAGTTGAAATATCTTTTTCTTCATCAATTTTTATTTTTAACCTTTCAACTTTAATATCTGGCTCAATTCCCTTGGCCTGAATAGAACGTCCCTTCGGGGTATAATAAAGCGCTGTTGTCATTTTTAAAGCCGTCTTATCTGGCAAGGGTAAAATTGTTTGTACCGACCCTTTACCAAAGGTTTTTGTCCCCATAACAACCGCACGATGGTGATCTTGCAAAGCGCCAGCAACAATTTCAGAAGCCGAAGCAGACCCACCATTAACTAAAACCACAATAGGCACACCACCGGTCAAGTCACTATCTTGCACAACCTCTTCAATAGATGAACCAGGGAAACGACCTTTCGCATAAACGATTTTTTTATTCTTTTTTAAGTCACTTTTTTCCAAAAAAACTTCAGCAACATCAACTGCTGAATTTAATAAGCCGCCTGGATTATTACGCAAATCTAAAACAAGACCCTTGATTTTTCCCTTAGAGCTTTTTTTCATTGATTTAATCACTTTGATTAAGTCACGACCCGTTTTTTCTTGAAATTGACTAACACGAATATAGCCATAGCTCTCATCATAAATTTTAGATTTAACACTACGGACAACAATGCGATCACGAATGACATCAACTAACAGTGGCTTTTTTTCACCTTTTCGCAATATTGTTAAAGTTACCTTTTCACCAATATCGCCACGCATCTTATCAACAGCATCACGCAGCTTTAATCCGCGCACCGGCGTTTCATCAATTTTAATAATCAAATCACCAGACTGTATTCCTGCCTGATAAGCCGGGGTATCATCAATCGGCGAGATGACTTTCACGACATCTCGCTCCATGGTCACCTCGATGCCTAATCCTCCAAACTTCCCTGATGTACTCACTTGTAGATCTTGATAATCTCTTTTATCTAAATAAGCCGAATGGGGATCTAAACCGGATAACATACCACGAATTGCATTCTCAAAGACTTTTTTATCATTAATTTCTTGTACATAGTAACGCTTAACCATGTCCAATGAACGTACAAACCGCTGTAAGTCCTCAACAGGCAGCGGTTGCTGTTGCTGAGCAGATGCACTTACAGATAATGTCATTAATAATGATGGCATCAGGCAGCACATCAAGTACTTTAATAAACGCTTCATGTATATCCCCTTATTTTCGTAAAAGGATATAAGCTATTTTTATGCCAAGTTTATTTTCTGGCACCAATCTTTTAGACTAACAACTTGATTATTATGACGTAATTCAAAATACATACCGATACCCTCACTGCCCTGTCCAGACAATGCAATCAGGTCCCCAGCAGAAATCCATTGCCCCTTGCTCACCAATAATTTCTGATTATAACCATATAAACTCATATAACCTTCAGCATGATCAATAATAACCAATTGGCCATAGCCTTTTAACTGATTAGCAAAAACAACCTGGCCATAATATGCCGCCTGCACTGGACTGCCTTGCTTTATTGGAATAAATACAGGCTTGTTTTTTCTTAGCATCGCTAAATTTTTAATAGCTTGATCATAATTAATATAATTAAAAGGGCAAAGCAGTTGCTTTTTCATAAGACTAAATGACTTTACTTGGCTTTGGACAAATTTTAAACTCTCTTGATCTAACTGCTCTATCAATGCTAATAAGCGCTTTTCATTTTTGTACAAATCAACCAATCGCTTACTTTTTTCATTAATAGAGGTCGAAATAATAGTAACTAATTGATCTTTCAATTGCTTATCATTAGAAAGTTTCTTTAAATCAATTTCTTGCTGTTTTATTAAACGCTCTAACTGTTTTTTTTCTACAAGCAAGGTCGCTTTTGTCTCATTCAGTGCCTGCTCTGTTTGCTCAGCTTGATCTAAACGCGCAAGATTTGCTTTCATAATATATTGAAAATAGTGCTGCATTCTACCAAAAAGTTTCGGATCTTGCTGGCTAAAAATCAACTTTAAATAAGGCTCTCGACCCATCAAAAAAATGGTTTTAATATATCGATTAATCTCCTGACGCTGCTTAAACAAACTTTTCTTTAGCTGCTGCTGTTTTTCTTTTAGATTAATTAATTTTAGCTTTTTATCATTGATATTATTTTGATTATTAATAATCAATACATTAGCCTGTTTAATATGATTCTCAATCAGGAAAATTCTTTTTTCTATATCTGCACGTTTTGTTTTGTCCAAACTTAAGCTTTGGTCAAGTACTGCAATTTTTTTGCGTAGCTTTACTAAACGATTATCTGCTGCATTAATCACCTTTATAAAACTAACAAAAAATAAAAAAACGCAGATGATAAGAAAAAAAATTAGAATCGATCGCTGCATATCAATAGGCCACCTGTATTCAGTGGCCCATCTTTATCTTATATCGTTATCTTTACTTACTTTATTGGCTATTTCAAATACACCAAAGATTGGCCGGTCATCTCAACTGGAACTGTAAGATCTAACAGCTGTAATAGTGTCGGCGCAATATCAGATAAAGTACCACCTTCTTTAGTTAGGGTAGCATCTTTGCCTATATACACAAGCGGTACTAAATTGCTGGTGTGGGCCGTGTGAGGCTGGCCAGTTTGAAGATTTTCCATCAGCTCAGCATTACCATGATCAGCAGTAATCAAGATATCCGCAGCTACTTGCTGCCCAGCTGCAACAACCTGACTAAGGCAGTGATCCAGCGCTTCAATCGCCTGTACCGCAGCCGCATAATCCCCCGTGTGACCGACCATATCCGCATTAGCATAATTACAAATAATCGCATCAAAGTCTTGACTCGCAATTGCAGCGACCAGCTTATCCGTTAACTCCTGTGCGCTCATTTGTGGCTGCAAATCATAGGTTGCCACCTTCGGTGAGGCAATCAGCACGCGCTCTTCACCGGCAAACACCTCTTCGATACCTCCATTAAAAAAGAACGTTACATGCGCATATTTTTCTGTTTCAGCAATACGCAATTGCTTTTTACCCGCTTTTGCCAACACTTCACCTAACACATTGTTGAGTGTCAATGATGGATAGGCTACCTGTGCATTAATACTCGTTGCATATTCAGTTAAATTAACAAAAGCCGACAGACGAGGATGAACTACACGAGCAAACCCAGCAAAGCTTTCGTCACTGAACACCTGTGAGAGTTGGCGGGCACGATCGGCTCTAAAGTTCATAAAGATCAAAGTATCATTACTATTTAAGGCCACAGCCTTACCGATACATGTCGCTTGCACAAACTCATCACGCTCACCTCGTGCATAAGCGGCCTGCAAAGCGTCAACTGCACTTTTAGCCTGATGCTCTGCTTTACCCTCTGTAATCAGCTGATAAGCCGCTTCTATACGCTCCCAGCGCTGGTCTCTGTCCATGGCATAATAACGGCCGATGATACTGGCTATCCTGCCTTTGCCACTCTTGACGAATTTTTCTTCAAAGCGAGCAAGCGAGCTCTCAGCACTCTTCGGTGCCGTATCACGGCCATCTAAAAAGGCATGCAAATAAATATTTTCTGCACCGCGTTGCACAGCTAAATCAATCATCGCCTCAATATGATCTTCATGAGAGTGCACACCACCGGGCGATAACAATCCCATGATGTGCACAGCCGCATCTTGATTCACCGCCGTATCGACGGCCTCTGTCAGTGTTTTATTATCAAAAAAAGCACCACTTTCAATATCACAGCCGATACGCAATAAGTCTTGATAAACAACACGACCCGCGCCTAAATTCAAATGACCGACTTCAGAATTACCCATCTGACCTGCCGGTAAGCCTACATCCGTACCAGATGCGGAGATTAGCGTCATCGGATACGTAGCGGTTAAGTGGTCCCAAACAGGCGTATTCGCATTCAAAATCGCATTGCTATTAGTATCAGTAGAATGGCCCCATCCATCAAGTACAAGTAAAACTACAGTTTTTTTCACGACAACACTCTCTTTTTAATACTTTAAAATACAGTTAGGTTATGATACATAAAAACTCATAAAATCTATAAAGTTTAAGCACTGAATTTTAACATACAGCTCTCACGCTAACAGAACCCTAAATTTAAGTACATCTCTATTAAATAACCCCAAGTAACACAATAAGCTTGATTTTTCATGGTCTATGACATCAAACTCAGTGTTAATAAAACAAAAAGCGTTTAGCAAAAGACAAGTATATTGCTGTGCCTTTCAGTTTCTTGATAAGCTAACTGCAATCTAGACAAATTAAAGATAGTGTATGCTTTTGAAAACATTTTTTATAATTATAATCATTCTTATAACCCTTTTAATCGGGCCAATCTGGCTCGCAGTAACAGGTCAAGTACAGTTCGGTCAAAATTGGCAAACCGCTGACCGCCATTCTATTGGAATTGCCCCTACGGCCGGTCAATTTAAAGAAGCCGTCGTACAGCTATATGAAGCTCGCGCATTTAATTGGCGTGGCTTGTTTGCCGTGCATACCTGGATCGCTGTAAAACCTTATGGTGCAACCCACTATACAAACTATCAAGTAATTGGCTGGAATGCGTATCACAACCGTCCTATTGTTGATATTTCATCAGGGGCGCCTGACCGTCTATGGTTTGGGCACACCCCCATCATTGTGAAAAGCTTGACAGGGAAAAAAGCAGAAATATTAATCACAAAGATCGCTAAAGCAGCTAAAAGCTATCCATATGCACACACTTATCAAGCATGGCCTGGACCAAATAGCAATACGTTTATTGCCTATATATTAGATCAAACGCCTGAATTTGGAGCAATCATGCCAGCCAATGCACTAGGCAAAGACTATGTGTCACTAAAAATAATAATAACCAGACTTGCTGATAAAACTGGCTATCGTCTTTCACTGTGGGGAGTTTTAGGTTTAATTATATCAAACCGGCAAGGGGTGCAACTTAATTTATTTGGCTTAACTTTAGGCCTATCTTGGCAACCTTGGGGAGTGATCCTACCTGGCTTAGGGCTATTGCCCAAACCAAGCAATCATGAGTAAATTGATGCAGTGATAAAGTAAATGTACTTTATCTAAACCTAATTATCTCAGCCTAGAATTATTAACCAACTCAATAAAAAAGAGATCACTCATTATCAATGATTAAATATTTCATCACAAAAAATTATATTTTATAGCGCTGGATTAACAGTTTCTGACATAATATCAGTAGGTTAAAAAATACAATAAGGAAAAACGATGCCTTCTCCTTCCTTATTCTCCTGATTTAAACCCGATAGAGCATGTATGGTCACCGCTTAAAAATAGGGTTCGCATGAAGCTTGATCAAGATGAAATAAATTTAGAGACAGCGCTTAGTCAAGTAATGAAGTCAATGTCAGAAACTATTCGTTGAGTGCTATACTATTGCAAGCCCATATGAAGCATGTAAAAAAACAACATAAATATCACCGCGAATATTTATCCTCTAATACCAAATAAAACAAAGACGATACAGCTAAATCAACACATCACTTAGAAATAAATACTTTTTTCTTTATTTATCACCGAAAAATATAAATCTCACCTATACAGTATCAAACAACTATGAGAAAGTAGCGTTAAAAATCAGGAAGTAAGACAGGTAACTAAAATTTATGTTTGCAAAAGCCAAAGCACCTCTCATCATTTCCATCGGCTGTGTTGCCACCTATTTTGTTACTTTATTATTTCAAGTCTACACTCCAGCAGCACATGAGAAAAGCCATAAACAAGGGCTAGTTGGCTGTGATAAGCTTGGCAAACAAGCAAGACAGCTTTGTATAGAAAGAATCAACTCACTTGGAACACATGCTGAAAAAACAATTGTAATTAAAGAGTAATTAATAAAATTAACGGATAATAGCCAGCAATCTGTTTTTTTATCTTATCTTTATTTTATTAACATTGCTGGCAATAAAGTCTAAAAATACAGTAGCCTTAAGAGACTAACCTTAATTTAAACTATAAAGCTGCAAGAAAATTTTCAATATCTGCAACTTCAGTATCAAACGACGTTACCAAGCGTGCTAATTTTATTTTTTCATCAAAAATATAAAAAGGAACTGCTTCTTGAGCACGTGCGATCACCTCATTAGTTAACCTTACAAAAACGTGATTAGTCTGAACTGGATAATCAAAATGGCCATAGCCTTGTGCTGTTAAACCTTCAGCCAATAACTGACATGCCTGATTAGCCTGACGGGCGTATTTTTGCCATAAATTTTCTTTAAAAAAAGCTACAAACTGTGCAGCGATAAAGCGCATTTTTGATTGCAACTGCAACCCTTGCTTTTGAATATACGCAAAATTTTCAGCAAGCAGTGGATTTAAAAAGACCACCGCTTCACCAAACATCAAACCATTTTTTGTCCCACCCAAAGACAAGACATCCACACCGACCTTGCTCGTAATTTCTGCCAATGAGACATTAAGGGCCGCCGCCGCATTATAAATTCGACAGCCATCCACATGCAGATATAAGCCGAGCCGCTGACACATCTCACTAATTGCGGCCAACTCTCCTGGTTGATACACCGTACCAAACTCAGTGGCTTGCGTAATACTCACCACACGTGGCAATGTTGCATGATGCCCCCAACGTTTTTGACGCTGATACGCTTCTTCTATCCATGCGGGTGTAATTTTACCATCAAGATTCTTCGTCTGCAGACACATTGCTCCTGTCATTGCCGTAACTGCGCCCACTTCATGATTAACAATATGTGCACTATTTGGACAAATCACACTCTCATGGCTTTTTAACAGCGCCTTAAGCGCTAAGGTATTTGCCGCCGTGCCATTATAGACAAAGAATACTTCAGCCTCATCACCCAGTTGTTGACGAATTAAAGCAATCGCTTCTTTAGTTAAAGCATCTTCGCCATAAGAAGGTTGATGCGCATGGTTAGCTGCAACTAGAGCCGCCATAATCTCAGGTGCAACCCCAGCATAATTATCACTTGCAAATGCTTTCATTTTATCCCCAATGTTTTTATCATCCATTCAATGATACTATACAAAAATTCAAACCAAGAAGACCAATACTCATGATGGTGCCCTGTCCGACTAACATACTTCAGACAATGATCTATCGCTTTATGGCCTTATTTAGCATATTCACCGTCACCACGCCGAATCTTTCAAATAATACTCCTATAGTACAACCGCCGATTGAACAAGGCATACGCACTTTCTTAGAAAAGCTACTAAAAAGCTCACAAGTAGGCTGCATAGAATTTCAACTTGGCAAGCAATCAAAAACAAACCTTACATTAAATCCAATGATCTTAGCTTTAACTAAACAAAACGAATTAATAGTTCAACCAGTAAAAAACAATGAAATATATATTACCATTCAACTTCCAGAAAAATCTAAACAGCTATTTAAAATACTCGGTGATCAACAACGACAATTTTGCTATGCTGCTGCTCAACTTGATGACTTTAATTTTTATAAAGCAATTAAGACGAATATTTACCAAGTCAACTATGACTATCGATTAATTCCAATTAATAATACCTTATTATCAGCAGCTAAAAAAATGGGACCTTTGCATATTCGCAACAACACAATCGATCTAAAAAAAACTGCAACTGGGTTTAAACAAAGCTCAGTATTTTCAGTAAAAAACTAAAATATATAGAAAATTAACTACTGGATAAAACATGATTAAAAAACTAATTCTTGTCGATGGCTCTTCATATTTGTTTCGTGCATTTCATATTCCAAGCTTACAAGAACTGACTAATCAAGCAGGTGAACCAACAGGCGTCATCTATGGCGTCATCAATATGCTACGCAAGTTAAGCGATGATTTTCCTGATTATCAACCTATTATTATTTTTGATGCCAAAGGCAAGACATTTCGCCATGAGCTCTACCCTGAATATAAAGCCAATCGTAACAGCATGCCAGAAGAGCTTGCCTACCAAATCAAGCCATTACATGACATTATCACGGCAATGGGCTTACCGTTAATTATTATTGAAGGTGTAGAGGCTGACGACGTGATTGGCACACTTGCAAAACAGGCTGAATATAAAAATATTTCCGTACTAATTTCCACCGGTGATAAAGATATGGCACAACTTGTCACTGATAAAATCCACCTGATTGATACGATGAAAGACAGTTATAGCGATATTAATAAAATCACAGAAAAATTTGGCGTTAAGCCTAGCCAAATTATTGATTATTTATCTTTAATTGGTGATACTTCGGACAATGTGCCAGGCATTCCAAGTGTTGGACCCAAAACAGCGGCCAAATGGCTGGCACAATATAAAACCTTAGAAAATCTAATTCATCATGCCAAAGATATTAAAGGTAAAGTTGGTGAACGTTTACGTGAAAATATAAACCAGTTAGCACTGGCTAAAGAATTAGTGACTATTGATTGTAAAGTTAAATTGCCAAGTGATTTTGAAAGTATTATTTCAGCGCCAAATAAAAATCAAGAAAAATTAATAAAATATTTTAGTCACTTTGAATTTAAACGTTGGCTTGCAGAACTCAATGAAGACAACCAAAATAAATCTAATTTAAACAGCCAGGCTAATTATCATACTATTTTAACTGACCAGCAATTACAAAACTGTATAAAACACCTAAAGCAAGCCACGCTTTTTGCCATTGATACGGAAACAACCAGCTTAGACTCTATGCAAGCAAAAATCGTCGGCCTCTCTGTCAGTAGCGGAGCTGATTATAGCGCCTATATCCCCCTAGCGCATGACTATATTGATGCACCAGATCAGCTTAATCTAGAAGAAACACTGTTAAAATTAAAACCAATTTTAGAAGATAAAAATCAAATTAAAATCGGTCAAAATATTAAATATGACATGAATGTACTCAGTCAATATAATATTAATTTACAAGGCGTGCACTTTGACACGATGCTTGAGTCTTATGTCATTAATAGTACTGCTACACGCCACAATCTTGACGTACTCGCTCTACGCTATTTAAATCATAAAACAGTTCACTTTGAAGACATTGCTGGCAAAGGGGCAAAACAGCTGACATTTAATCAAATTAATATTGATCAAGCTTCACATTATGCAGCCGAAGATGCAGACATTACCTTGCAACTTCATAAAAAAATATGGCCAGAACTTGAGAGCAATAAAGATTTAATCGATATTTATTTAAATAAAGAACAGCCATTAATTAAAGTATTATCTCATATGGAACAAACCGGCGTTTTAATTGATAGTAATAAATTAAATCTACAAAGTGAAGCTGTCACCACACGCATTCATGAAATTGCCGAAGAAGTATATACTATTGCTGATAGTACATTTAATTTAAGCTCAACGAAGCAATTACAAGAAATATTATTTGATAAGCTAAATCTACCGGTTATAAAAAAAACACCTAAAGGCAAACCATCGACTGCAGAAGATGTTTTACAAGAACTCGCTTTGGACTATGAACTACCTAAATTGATTTTAGAGCATCGCAGCCTAAGTAAATTAAAATCAACCTATTTAGATAAATTGCCATTACAAGTGAATCCAAATACAAGTCGTATCCATACTTCTTATCATCAAGCAGTCACCGCAACTGGGCGCTTATCTTCATCTAACCCTAATCTGCAAAATATTCCAATTCGCACCACAGAAGGCCGCCGTATTCGTGATGCTTTTATTGCTCCGACAGGTTATCAACTGATCGCTGCTGATTACTCACAAATCGAGTTACGTATTATGGCGCATTTATCCGGTGATGAAAGTTTAATTTATGCCTTTGAAAATGATTTAGATATTCATACTGCAACAGCCAGTGAAGTATTTAATATTGAAATCAGTCAAGTGACTAGCGAACAACGCCGACGAGCCAAAGCTGTTAATTTTGGTTTAATTTATGGTATGTCTGCGTTTGGCCTGGCTAAGCAACTAGGAGTTGAACGTCAAGAAGCTCAAGATTATATTGATATTTATTTCGCACGCTATCCAAAAGTTGCTGAATATATGGATAACATTCGTACTCAAGCTAAAGTCGATGGCTATGTTAAAACAGTCTGTGGCCGCCGTTTACATCTACCTGAGATTAATGCACGTAATGCGATACGTAGAAAAGCTGCTGAACGCACAGCAATTAATGCTCCTATGCAGGGTACTGCTGCTGATATTATCAAACAAGCGATGATCAATATTCATAACTGGTTACAAACAAGTTCACTTGATGTAAAAATGCTCATGCAAGTGCATGATGAATTGGTTTTTGAAGTTGCAGAAAAAGATCGAGAAATTGCTCAAAAAGAAATCAAAAATATGATGGAAAATGCCATACAACTCACGGTACCCTTAATTGTTGAAACCGGTTATGGTTATACCTGGGGTGAAGCACATTAATGTGCTTCATTAAATTTTAAAAATTAAGGATAAATCATGTTAACAGGGAAAAAAGGCTTAATCATTGGCTTAGCAAACGAAAACAGCATCGCTTTTGGTTATGCTAAAATACTTAAACAGCAAGGTGCAGAACTTATTTTAACTCACCGTAGTGAAAAATCATATAAGCAAGCACGCTTCTTAGTAAATGAGCTATCTGCTGATCTTTATCAATGCGATGTTACAAGCCAAGAGAATATTAAACAATTATTTTCCTATATCGAAAAAAAATGGCAAACACTTGATTTTGTTATTCACTCACTCGCCTTCGCTAAACCACGCGAATTACAAGGCCGCTTGGTTGATATAGCGCTCAACGAATAGTTTCTGACATTGACTTCATTACTTGACTAAGCGCTGTCTCTAAATTTATT
>NZ_AMFF02000071.1:0-59708 GCF_000297215.2 Piscirickettsia salmonis LF-89 = ATCC VR-1361 | reverse complement strand
GTCATAACTGTAAGGAGAAGGCATCGTTTTTCCTTATTGTATTTTTTAACCTACTGATAGTAGGTCAGAAACTGTTGATCGAGCGCTATACCTCAAGCCAAGCTTTCTTGCAAGCCATGGATATTTCTTGTCATTCATTTATTAATATTGCCCAACAAGCAGAAAGCCTTATGAAAAATGGTGGCTCACTCATCAGCATGAGTTATTTAGGCGAACAAAAAGTCATGAAAAATTATAATATGATGGGGCCGATTAAAGCCGCGCTTGAGGCAAGTATCAAATATTTAGCCGTCGAGCTTGCTGAAAAAAATATTCGCGTCTATGGCATATCACCAGGATTAATGCCCACCCGTGCTGCAACTGGCATTAAAGACCTAGATCAATTACTAGCAATAACAGCAAGAAAATCGCCAATGCAACGCATTATCAATCAAGAAGAAGTTGGCACTCTTGCCAGCTTTTTAGTCAGTGACCTTGCCAGCGGCATGACCGGCCAAACCTTATTTGTTGATGGCGGTTATAACTTGATTAATTAAAAAATTAAATAAATATAATTTATAAAAAAGGCGTAATGACTACGCCTCTAATTCTGAAAAATAATTATAGATTTACTTGATTTCTTGAGCTTCCATTACCATGGTTTTAAAGTGATCATAAGTCATATAGTAATCGCCATTATCACCGGTATTCCCCCATGAATTTCTAAGCGTTAACAACCCACACTGCTGTTTAGTGCCACCAAATAAGCCATCTTGATAAGTCACACACTGCTGATCATCATAACCGGTAATTAGCATCTCATGTCCAGAATGAATTGCATTTGCTTGGGCATCGCTTGCAATTTTGCTTGTCAGCACCCAGGTATTATTATTATTAACAGTATTATTGTTAGCACTATATTTAGCTACCGCACCATTTTGACCGATACTATCATCAAGCAATGTACCAAAACTTACACGATGCTGTGAGTTAATCGCTTGCTTAACTTCCGTTAACACCTGATCAGCCTGCTCTGGATCAACGGGAAAACTACTTGCTGAGAAAATTGGCTGCCAATTACTTACCTTAAACTCTTGGTTTTGTTTACTGTAACTTTCAAAATCATCCTTAGAAATAGAACCACCAGTATCAGAACTAGTTACAGGGTAACTTGTTAGACCACCACAAGCACCGCTAGATTCTTGGTCAATTGTCATATAACCATGACTATTAATCTGTGTTAGCACAACAGGGCCTAAAGTACCATCCCAACCACTACGATCCTGCTCACCCAAAGTAACTAATGATTTGCCCAACTCAAGATTGCAAAGCTCACTCACTTGTGCTGACTGATCCGTTAAACCATACAAGGCATCAATCGCCCCTGTATTTGCAAAGGTTGCACAACTACCATGCACGCCCTGATCCAGAGGTGCAACACCAGCCATACCTAATTGCTTTTGCACTGTACTATCAACAGCCGCAAATCCTAAAGACGAACCACGAGAAGAACTATTTTTTAAAGTTTCTTCTATGTTCGCAGCTAAGCGTTCAGACGCTGCTTTATCGATATTAACCTTCATTAAACTTACAGTATAAGAACCGATCGCTTTGCCACCATTCGTCGCAGCAACCAGAGTACTATTCACCGGCACAGTGGTTGTCGTTGTTCCAACAATTTGTATTGCTCCGGCAAAAGCACTCGCAGATAATAATAAAGAAGATGAGATTAAAGTAAGTTTACTCTTGTTAAGCACAATAAAACTCCATATAAAAGATATAAAATCGCGTATATATTAAAATGATAAATAATTACTTAAGAAAAAATCAATAAATCAGTCAGGTAAAGCCAGAAGAAAATTTAAACATAACCTCTCCTTATATGTTTTATTTATATCAAAAAAGAATAACAAAATTAAATAATATTAAATAAAATTATATTCGTTATATATTAAATTCCTGTTAATAACATAAAATAAATTAAGGTTATTTTATTTTTTATCTCTTTCATTTTTATCTACCATCCTTGCCAATACATAGAAACATTTATATAACATCGACAACCGAAACGTCAACTTATTTTTACATAAAAATAACTGCACTTTTAAATATCGACATAAGACATCACAAGTGATAAGGCATTGCCTCTCTAAAAAATAGAGAGGCAGGTGCAAAACAAATATTTACTCGCTTAGCGTTCCAATCTGACAGCTATCTGTTGACACCCCGACTTGATTAAAAACATCTTTAATCATTGAGGTAGAACCCACACCGTCGTCATTAGCAGCTTTTAGCACACCACATGCAGCATCTGAAAAATCTGAGTATTTACCCCAATATTTAACATTCGCATCCTTCATTACCCTAAAGGCATCTTTAATACCCACCTGTTGTGATAACAAGTAAAACGCCTTATTAAATACACCACTACCAGTATGAACAATATAACTCTGTCGATCTTTAATTGGGTAGTCTTTTGAGGTAGCTACTACCTCATCATATGATATAGTACACGTCGATCCAGCTAATTCCTTATCATCACAATCTGCCGAGACTCCATCTTTAGAAGGGTTATTCATATAACGTAGGGCATCACTCTCATCATCCCCTTTAGAAATTGTTTCACCAATACCCCAAGTAACTTCATCTTGGTTAAAGTACAGTTGCTTATATAAATCAGGATTTGTACTTAATAAATAAGCCCGCACCGCTTGACCTGCCATATCAGAAAAGGCTTCATTTAATGATCCATATTGATATTTATAATCCAAACCAGAGTGCTGCTCAGTAAATCCATGGCTCACTTCATGACCTGCAACATCCAGAGATACAAGAGGATAAAAGCTACTACCATCGCCAAATGACATAGTATGCCCATCCCAAAATGCATTATCATAATCAGTACCATAATGGACACGCATAATTAATTGCATTGGCTCGCCATTTTCTTGCAAAGCATCAACACCATACCAATTCTTATACATATCAATAATCATACTACCAAAATAATAAGCATCATCTGTAGGTGAATACGCACCATTGATCGGATCACCCTGATTGTGGCCACAGCTATATTGATAAGCCGTTGTGTTGTAATCACTATCCCAAGAATGATCTGCTTGATGCTCTACATTAACCAACCGAACATCTCCATTGTCCATCGTGCAGGTGCTGTTGTCCTCACTCACATTCAAGGCTGGTAAATTATTTTCCCCATAAAAAAATTTAACGCCTGTTGGACCATACTGTACCGTTTTCTCATTTCCACCAGGCCCAGTATCACTATAATTTGGAATACTGTCCCAGAAACTCAGCACCATAGCCTTAGAGGTCCCAGTGGCATTAATAATATAAACCATACGATATGGCTTACCACCAGCTGTATTGCTAGCATTAAACGTCACTCGATAATAAAGCTGAGCTTTATTATCTACAATACGAATCTCTTTTGTTGACTTTATAGAGTCATCAGCAACTTGCGTACCACTATAATCCTTTTCAAATTGCTGTTTAGCAAATGCTTTGGCATCATCAGCACTCACTGTTGCAACCAAATCAACATCTAAATCTTTTGCCAACGATATTCGAGTAGCTGTTGCCGTCGATGCCGATCGGCTCGTTGCTGCAAAACCAGTAACAGCTTTAGGCTGTTTTACCACCACCTGTGTACCGATTACAGGAATACCCTCATATTTTTGCTGGTAACGGATGTAAGTATCGCCATCCATTGTCGTACTACTCACTTGGCTTAGGGTATTTTTATCAGTCGTTGTAGCAGAGCGACTTGATAGCATTGTATTTGAGCTATCTCCTGCACCTTCAATCGCAAAACCTTCGATATTAGAAGAGGAAACAGGCTTATTGTATGAATTTACCGTGCTTAATGCATGGGATGATAATAGTGCAGTAGATGCAGTAATGGCAGAAATAATAATAGCAAGATTTTTTTTTCGCATAAGGAGGCCCTCCAACAGACGCAGCTAGAATAATAAGTAATAAAAAATAATCAATTATCATTAATTTTTTTTAATTAATGATAAGACAATTGACTATTAAGACAGATGCAAATAACAAAAAGACTGTTTCAAATCACACCATGATGGCTTTAATCTCATTACCTACTCTGTTGAGTCAATCTACGGTTTATTTCAACCGCATAAGCTACGTTATATAACGAACCTTAATATTAAGTCAATACGATGTTAAGCAACATTAACATTTTAACCATAATTTTAATCGGTGCAATTTCAATAAATATATTTCTATAAGTAGATTTAGACAAAAACACGCTATTTAATGAAAAAATAACGAATATATTTGAAAATATAGACTATATATATTTATAAAGTAAAAATAAAACACAAACATTCATGTTGATAAACTTTAAATTTATCCGCCGTTTTTACAAATTAACACTTAACATAAATTATTTATGATTTTTACCTGCAAAAATTAACTACACATCAATTAATAAAACAAGCACTCTAATTACATAAATTACGCTAAAGCAGATCCCTGCTTTAAATGCCTAACCTTAGGCACTCAACGCCGAGTGAACCTTTTTATCGACACTTGACGAATCAAAATATCTCCTTATAATTAGGAAGTTCGAGTCGGCTGGATAGTCGCTGTAGTCTGTAAGGCTATGGAGGAAAGTCCGGGCTTCATAGGGCAAGGTGCCAGGTAACCCCTGGGGGGCGTGAGCCTACGGAAAGTGCAGCAGAGAGTAGACCGCCTAAGTGAGCAATCACCGGCAAGGCTGAAAGGGTGCGGTAAGAGCGCACCGCACACGTGGTAACACGGCGTGGCATGGTAAACCCCACCTGAAGCAAGACCAAATAGAACCTCAATGGTATGGCCCGTACTGAGGTTGGGTAGGTTGCTTGAGGTACATGGTGACATGTATCCCAGATGAATGACTATTCACGACAGAACCCGGCTTATAGGCTGACTCGACATTACTCTTCTCATCCTTGTATACTAACTACTCCCTTATTATCTTAACTTTACTGGCTATAAATTAATTTAAAATATCATCAAATAATAATTAACTATTTAGAGAACCAATATGCTCAACTTAGAAGAAACCCGAGATAAGCTAAATATCTGCAATATCAAGCGCCATATCTTTTTATGTGCCGATCAAACAATTGATAAATGTTGCAATAAAGAAGAGAGCATCATCGCCTGGGATTACCTAAAAAATCGCTTAAACGAACTGGGGCTTGCTCAAAGCGGTGAAGTTTACCGTACCAAAGCTAACTGCCTAAGATTATGCAAGCAAGGCCCTATTGCCGTCGTTTACCCGGATGGTGTTTGGTATCATTCCTGCACGCCGAAAGTATTGGAGCGCATTATTCAAGAACACTTAATCAAAGGCGACGTTGTCAATGAATTCGCTTTTCATTGTGCAATCGACAGCTCACTTGAAGAATGATTGATTTAACACCTTATCATTCAAGCTGGCCCACATTATATCAACAAGAAAAAATAGTCTTATTAAAGCATATCGATCATTGGATCAATACCATAGAGCATATCGGCAGCACCTCTGTGCCAAAGCTGACCTCAAAACCGATTATCGATATTTTAATCGGTGTAGAATCATTAAAAATAGCTGATCAATATATTATCCCTACAATAACCAAGCTAAACTACAGCTATATTGCAAAATACGAAAAAGAGCTACCTGAGCGCCGTTATTTTCAGCGTTTAAACCATCAAGGGCAGCATACACATCATATCCACTTAGTTGAAACAACTAGTGATTTTTATAAAAGCCATCTGCTTTTCCGTGATTATTTACGCGCACATTCTCACGTAGCTGAGCAATACGCTCAACATAAGCTAGAGCTTGCCCCCCAATTTACTGACAGTAATGAATATGCGCATGCAAAAACTCACTTTATTCAAGAAACACTCAAGCAAGCAAGGCAATGGCATCAATCCGCATTTAATAATTAAAATGATTAATTCGCTATTTTTTATTGCAAAACAAGAAACTTAATCAGCCTAACATAAGTAATTACAATTATGAGCTACTAGGTTTTAATCCTAATCCTGCTTTAATTTCTGGTTTACGTAAATAACGTATTGCCAGTGAATGATAAAGCGGTTGACGGCACGTAATTCGTGAGAAGGCTGTTGCCATCACAGAAGTTAACATAATTGGTAAAATCATATTCCCAGAAACACTATTGGTCATTTCTAATACAATAACAAAGCAAGTAATAGGACTTTGTACCACACCAGAAAAAAAAGCCACCATACCTAAGATAATCACCGCCTGATGAAAGTGATCCGGTAAAGCGAGCGAAAGTAATTGACCAAAACCAGCACCTGCAGACAGTGAAGGTGCAAAGATACCGCCAGGAATACCACTTAAATAAGTCACTAAATTAGCCAACATTTTTAACGGGCCATAATAATCAGACACTGACCCGGTACCTGTGACCAATGCTTTCGCTTCTTGATAACCACTACCAAAGATCGAACCATGTGTTAATACACCAATGATTGCCAGTAATAAACCCATGATTCCTGCTAATACTAAAGGATGAACACGGGCAAAATTTCTTAATAACCAGGTTAAAGAGAGCAGCAAAGTACTAAAAATACCGCCGAGTAACCCACCTAAAATTGCACAGATAATAATAGGGTACCAGCCCCCTGCAGTAATATCTAAAATAGCCGTACTTGTACCAAAATATGAATAATTGCCAAGAATATAATGCGAAATAATTCCACCTAAAATCACTGTTGTCACAATGGTACCGCTAATACCCTTTTCAAACGACCCAGAAAGCTCTTCAATTGCAAAGACAATTCCAGCCAATGGCGTATTAAATGCCGCAGAAATCCCCGCCGCACCACCGGCTAGTAACAGACCACGCTCAACATCATGGCGGTGAAAACTACCCCACCTCCCCAACGAATTCATCACCGCCGCACTCAACTGAATCGTCGGGCCCTCACGACCGATAGATCCACCACACAGAAAGCCCAAAACAGTCAATAAGAATTTACCGACCGCAATCCGTAATGAGACTAAATGCTTACGCGATGCTGCTTGCTTTACACTTAAAGCTGCCATGACTTGTGGGATACCACTGCCTTCTGAGCCTTGGAAGAATTTATTTTTTAGCCAAATAATCAACATAAAACCCAATGGACATAAAGCGAGCGGTAAGTAAGGAAACTGTTGAAACCAATCATTAGATACTTCATTTGCTTTTTCAGCAACAATAGCAAAACCCACCGCTACCAAGCCTACAGCAATCGCGCCGGACCAAAACAATAAACGCCGAAACCATAACTCAAAAGAAAGTGCTTGTTTAGAGTGCTGATATAACCGCCGATATTGAATAAATTTCTTCCAGCTGCTCATGGTTGGCCTTTTTATGAAACGATTGATAATAATCAGGGAGTATTCTAGCACCCTTTATTGCCAGCGAGTAGAGCTAGTATGTAAATCAAACTTAATTTTATAGCAGTCCTTTAATGACATTGTTATAAAGCGTTCATATTTTATTCATCATACTGTCATCAAACTCGGATAAAGTCGGCATATTGCATTACTGTGGAATATAATTTATGTATGAAATTCAACAACGTACAAATAAAGGCTGGGAAAATGCCTGGATTAACCATGCTAAATTAGCCAGATATTATGAAAATAGCCACAGTGCATTTACGGCATTAAAAACGCTGATTATCGAGCAAAGCTATGCTATTTTACTCGGTAATATCGATTACTTTTATGCAGAAAACTATCGCGTCAGTCCACAGTACCCTTACTCGTGTTTTGAAATCTAAACTGCTGATTAGGCTATAAAACACTGACCTTGCACCTGCCATCTATCCCTTTAAATAGCAGCATTGTTTTTACTGGAGTGGCTTCAGATAAATACAGCGGCTGTTCTTTATTATTAATCATCAATGCACTTGAACTGCCACCATCACAATTGACCGCCGTAATAATTTTTTTAACACCAAATATCGCTGCATGATGCACTAAAACATCGGCCAAGTGATATAAATTACTGACTGAAGATTGTAAAATAATTAAGTCGCCATTATCAGCCTTAGCCAACACCGTACGGCGGTGATAACGCAAATTGCCTTTCACGGCAATTTTATTATTACTAACGATAATAGGTCCTGCCTGTAAGGCGCTATAAGCCTGTCGATATCCTTGTCGACGGACTTTAAGAACAATTGACTTTTGCTGATTGATAATCACTAATGCCGATAATAATCGATTATATTTCATCGCAGAATACTGTTTACCTGCAATCATTAATAAGCCATTTGGCTTAAAATTCTCCATAAAATAACCGGCATTAATTCCAATCAGTGCGTGTTGCTGTTGTACGACTTCATTCACCCAATCAATAGAACCTGCTGGCTGAACATACAGCTTAGCTCGATAATGACCCTGCTTTAAAATAGCTACAGAAAGAGTAAGCGGTAAAGCACCAACAGACTGCACTTCCAATGTTTTAAACCAGCCCATCTGTTCTGGTAGTAAATGACTTTGTTTTAAAATAATTTTTTGGCTATTCGCCATACTCGACAGCAACGTCATGAAAAACACAGATAAAATTAAAACAAGATAAAACAAAGGCCGAACGGTGCTCACAGCTTACTCCTACAATACACAGGCAAATCAAATCATATCACAGACTGCGCTTTAATAAGATTTCTTCTATTCTTGATAGTATGAGGGATAATTCTCAGGATAGCCTTATGTATCTGTGTAAACGTTATGTTGTCTATGGGCATGTTCAAGACGTTGGTTTTCGCATGTTTACACTAAAAGCAGCAAAACAGCTCTATTTAGTCGGTTGGGTACAAAATCAAGCGACAGGTTCTGTAGAAATCATTGCCTGTGGACCAGAGCATTCATTAAAAGAGTTTGAAGCCAAAATTATCGCTGGCCCAGAAAATGCAAATGTCGATCGCTTAATTCAAGAAGAATATCCCGATCCAAAACTAGATGACTTTATTATAAAAAAGTAAGCAATAAAGTATTTAGCTATTTAACCGAACTAAATAGCTAGAGCACTCATAGTTGCACGCCAAACTCGACGCTCGGCTTTAAATTGTTTTTTAAGCGCAAGATATTGCTGTTTTAATTGAGCAATATGAGCAGCGGATAGCTTTTCTTTTTGCGCATTTAAGTGCTCCTGCTTCGCCTTTGCCCATTGTTTAATCGTCTCAAATAACTCTTTATATTGAATTTCTAAACTTTTTTCTATTTCAACAACTTTTGCTAAATAAGGCTTTAACTTGATTTTTTCTTGAGCGCGCTTAAACTGCATCGATGCCCGTGCTGCTTCAATCGTCGGCTTAGATATTCGTTTTAAATCATAGGCCCAACCGATTTTAGACGCTAAAAAAATCAGCCACTTCGACGGATCATAATCATACCAGAGCACACCATTACGATAATCTCCAGCATATTTATGGTGAAAGTTATGATAGCCCTCACCAAACGTTAAAAGAGACAATAATGGATTGTCTTTCGCGGTATTCTCATCAGTATAACGCTCTTGACCCCAAATATGAGCTAATGAGTTAATAAAAAAAGTAAAATGATGATTAATCACTAAACGTAATAGCCCCACTAAAATTAAACAACCACCGATACTGCCATAACTGGCACCAATTAGCGCAGGTAAGCCAAAGCACATCAGTACAGCAATCGGTCCATAATAACGATGCTGAAAGGCAACGATTTTATCATTCTCTAAATCCTTGACATTTTCAATACAGCCTTCCGCCTCTGGCTTATGCCTTAGCATCCAACCAATATGGCTATACCAAAACCCTTTAGTTGCCGCATACGGGTCTTTTTCCTTATCATCAACATAGCGATGATGCTTACGATGATCAGATGCCCAAACGATAATACTATTTTGCAAGGTTGCTGCGCCAAAGAGCATAAAAAATAGTTTTAAAAAACTATTTGCCTTATATGCCCGGTGAGACCACAGTCGGTGATATCCTGCGGTAATCGATAATCCAGTTGCGATAATAAAAAAGCCAAACCAGAACCAATCCCATACACTAAAACCATAAGTCAAAGCATAGTAGGGCACTAAAATCATTGCAGCAAGTGGTGTCAATGTTAATACTAAGGTACTTTTCCAGTTAATCGGCGACTTTTGCGATTTATTCATAATGAGTCTTGTATCAACCTTAATTTTTATCAATTATTTTTTGCACTATATTAAACTATAGCCAAATAGCAACAGCAAAGAGCGCTAGTATATACCCGAATACAAACGAACATCAATAACACCCCACCCTCTTCAGTCGCAAATAGCCTGGGCTAGAGAGACTGAGGAATATAACAAAAAAGCGTCCGCATAAACTCATGTTCAATTCCTTACTCAATACGCCCATGACACTGCTTATATTTTTTACCTGAACCACAAGGACAGGCCTGGTTACGTCCAACCTTAACCCCTGGGCGTACAAACGGCCGTTGCGCAACCGCCTGATCACCTTCTGCTTCATTGATACTACTCATGCTCTCTTCACTATCAAATTCAGTGAAACCTTCATGCTCAAATTGCATATTTTCAGGATTGATATGCTGCCACTGCTCTTCCATAGCCGCAACATCAGCGGGCGCCTGCACCTGCACCTGACACAAGGTACTGATCACATCATATTTCAGATTATCGAGCATATTAGAAAATAATTCAAACGCTTCACGCTTATATTCTTGCTTTGGATCTTTTTGCGCGTAACCACGCAAATTAATCCCTTGGCGCAAGTGATCCATTGCCGCTAAGTGCTCTTTCCAGTGACTGTCTAATGATTGTAGCATGAGCATTTTCTCAAACTGACGCAGCATCGTAATATCTGTTAGTTTTTCTTTACCCAACCACGCATCTTTTACCGATTCCTGAATGCGCTCACGTAAAGCCCCTTCATCAAGATCATCCTCACTATCTAACCAACCTTGCAGACTCAATTTTAAGCCGAAGTCAGCATCAAGCAATTTTTCTAGGCTATCAATATCCCACTCTTCTTCAAGCGTATGTGGTGGAATGTGTATAGAAATTGCCTTATCAACAACATCTTGGCGCATATCTTCGATAATATCTTTAACCGAGTCACTTTTCAGTAAATCAACTCGCTGAGCATAGATTACTTTACGTTGCTCATTGGCGACATCATCATATTCAAGCAATTGTTTACGAATATCAAAATTACGGCTCTCTACTTTTTTCTGTGCATTCGCAATAGCCTTAGTTACAAAGCGGTGCTCTATGGCTTCACCCTCACCCATACCTAAGCGACGCATCATCGCAGCCATTCGCTCTGAGGCAAAAATCCGCATCAGATTATCTTCCAGTGATAAATAAAACTGGCTAGATCCCGCATCACCTTGACGCCCTGATCGACCACGTAGCTGGTTATCAATACGCCGCGATTCATGGCGCTCTGTGCCAATGACGCGTAAGCCACCCGCTTTTAAAACGAGATCATGGCGCTTTTGCCACTCTTGTGTCAACTTGTCAATTTGGCTGTCTGTCGCATTTTCAAGCGTAGCAAGCTGTGCTTTAAGACTGCCCCCTAAAACAATATCTGTTCCACGGCCGGCCATATTCGTTGCAATAGTTACTCGACCAGGTTCACCAGCATTAGCGATAATTTGCGCTTCTTGACCATGAAACTTTGCGTTTAACACAGCATGCTCAATGTGCTCTTTTTTCAGCATCGCCGATAATGACTCTGAGGTTTCAATCGACGCCGTACCCACCAATGCAGGCTGCTTACGCTTGATACAATCTTTAATATCTTCAACGATTGCTGCGTATTTTTCATCGCCAGTTAAATACACCAAGTCAGACATATCTTTACGAGAAATCGGCTTATTCGTTGGAATCACTGTCACTTCCAAATTATAAATCTGGTGCAGCTCAAACGCTTCTGTATCGGCCGTACCGGTCATGCCCGACAGCTTATTGTACATACGGAAATAATTTTGAAAGGTAATCGATGCTAAAGTTTGATTCTCATTTTGAATTTTCACCCCTTCTTTAGCCTCTACCGCTTGATGCAGACCATCCGACCAACGACGTCCCGGCATAATCCGCCCGGTATGCTCATCAACGATGACAACCTCACCATTACTGACAATATAATCTACATCTACGGCATACATCGTATGCGCACGCAAGGCGGCATTTAAGTGATGCATTAAGCGAATATTGCTCGCATCATACAGACTACTGCCTTCAGCAAGCACTCCTTGCTCGAGTAAGATTTTCTCAACGGTCTCATGACCTTGTTCAGTTAAGTACGCCTGTTTAGCTTTTTCATCAAGACTATAGTCACCTGGGCCATCTTTTTCAGTTTGTACAACAAGCTCTGGTACAACTTTATTGAGCTTCTCATAAAGATCCGTATGTTCATCAGAAGGCCCAGAAATAATCAATGGAGTTCTGGCTTCATCGATTAAAATAGAATCAACTTCATCAACCACTGCATAGTTTAACTCACGCTGTACACGTTCTTCTAAACTAAATGCCATATTATCGCGCAAATAATCAAAACCAAATTCATTATTTGTGCCATAAGTAATATCTGCATTATAAGCTACGCGTCGCTCATCTGGTGATAAATCAGCAACAATCACTCCTGTCGTAAGACCCAAAAAGCGATACAAAGTACCCATTTCCTCAGCATCACGGCGGGCAAGATAGTCATTGACCGTAACAACATGTACTCCTTTACCCGTTAACGCATTAAGGTATACCGCTAATGTCGCAACCAGGGTTTTACCTTCACCGGTTGCCATTTCAGCAACTTTACCCGAATGCAACACCATAGCACCTAACAACTGAACATCGAAATGGCGCATTTTTAGCACACGTATACTGGCCTCACGAACAACGGCAAATGCTTCTATTAATAAGCTGTCTAGGCCAACACCTTGCTCAACCTGTTTTTTGAATGCCTCAGTTTTCGCCCGTAACTCTTCATCACTCAAACCCTGCATCACCGGCTCAAGCTGACCAACGGCTTTTACTGTCTTCGTTAACGCTTTTAAGAATCGTTGGTTGCGGCTTCCAAAAATCTGCTGCATCAGTTTACGTGCAATCATGATGTATCTACTTTAAATCCAAAATATTGTAAATTGACTTTTTGCCCCAAAATAACCAGGGACAAACTAAACTATTATATTTTATATCTATATCTCTGACTAATATGGGCACTTATTCTAAATTACCAGGCTGAGCGTTTTAAGGCAAAGTCACTTCTTCAAACGCATCAGGGTCAGCAAATAAAGCGTGCAACAGCTGATTATTCAGGGTGTGCCCTGACTTATAGCCCTCAAATTCAGCCAATAGTGCACCTGCTAATGATAAGTCACCCACAGCATCAAGAAGTTTATGACGCACGAATTCATCTTCATAACGTAAACCATCTTCATTAATAATACGATCTTCATCAATAGCAATGGTGTTTTCCAAGCTAGCGCCTTTAGCTAAATTATTTTCCAATAGCCAATCGAGCTCTTTAACAAAACCAAAGGTACGCGCACGAGCGACTTCCTTGATATAGCGCGTTTGTGACAACTCAACAGAAACAGCTTGAGGCGTTTTGGCAATCACTGGGTGATCATAATGAATACGATAAGAAAGCTTAAAACCATCATGGGGTAATAATTTCGCAAACTTATCACCATCAGTAACTTTAATTGCTTTTTTTACCCGAATATAACGGCGTGGTGCCTCTTGCTCTTTCACACCGGCTGATTCAATTAAAAAGACAAATGCACTGGCACTCCCATCCATAATAGGCAGCTCAGCTGTCTCTACATCGACATACAAATTATCAATACCTAAACCAGACAATGCTGACATTAAGTGCTCAACTGTGTTCACTTCAACATCACCACGGCTTAAAGTCGTTGCTAACTGCGTTGAGGTCACCTCGTTAAAACGCGCCGGCAACTCAACAACAGGATCACAATCAATCCGCCGAAAGACAATCCCCGTATTAATAGGTGCTGGCTTGAGTACAATACTCACCTCCTGACCTGTATGTACACCAACACCTGTAGCTTTGATTGTATTGCGCAACGTCTGCTGTAGCACCATCTTTCTCTCGACACCTTAAGTAATCTAATTTAAGCAGCCATTCTAAATATAAAGCGCTATCAAAGCAAAACTATCGCCCTTAATCTACCTGCCGACGCAAAAATGCAGGAATATCTAAATAATCAGCATCCTGGTTTTCACTGGCCGTTTCTTCACTTTTCTCCTGCTTGCGAATGACCTGTGGTCGATCCAAACGATTATGATCACGCATACTCTCAAGGACTTTAACCGTCGGTTCACTTTGTTCAGTACTACGATCCAGGCCAATACCTGTCGCAACGACCGTTACTCGTAAATCTTCACTCATCTCAGGATCAATCACCGTACCAACCACCACCGTCGCCTCTTCAGAAGCAAACTCTTTAATGGCATCACCCACCTCTTCAAATTCGCCAATCGATAAGTCCATACCCGCAGTGATATTGACCAGTAAGCCACGGGCTCCTGCCAAATTAATGTCTTCAAGTAATGGACTTTTTATGGCTGCCTCAGCGGCTTCACGCGCACGTGACTCGCCGGATGCTGAGCCCGTGCCCATCATCGCCATGCCCATCTCAGACATCACCGTACGTACATCCGCAAAATCGACGTTAATCAAACCGCCACGGGTAATTAATTCCGAAATACCTTGTACTGCACCCAGTAATACATTATTGGCTTCTTTAAAGGCATCAAGTAAACTCACGCTTTTCCCTAATACGCTTAATAGTTTTTCATTAGGAATCGTAATCAGGGAATCTACATGCTTAGAAAACTCCTTAATGCCATGCTCAGCCACTTGCATACGACGGCGGCCTTCAAAGGGAAACGGCTTAGTCACCACAGCAACGGTTAAGATACCTAATTCTTTAGCAATTTCAGCAACCACCGGCGCCGCACCAGTACCGGTGCCACCGCCCATACCGGCAGTAATAAAGAGCATATCCGCCCCTTCTAACACTTCTTTGATGCGCTCACGATCTTCTTCTGCCGCTTGTCGTCCTTTACTCGGATCAGCACCTGCACCCAAGCCTTTGGTCACTTCTGTTCCCAGTTGCATGATGGTTCTTGCAGACGAGTTTTTCAATGCTTGAGCATCTGTGTTTGCACAGATGAAATCAACACCTTCGATATTACCGGCAACCATATGCTCAACCGCATTGCCGCCACCACCACCGACACCAATCACTTTAATGACAGCCGTTTGTTGTATGCTGTCCATCAATTCAAACATACTCATTCTCCCCCAAAAAATTATCTATATATTTCAAGCCTAAGCTAAAAATGACCTTGGAACCAACTTTTCATCCGCCGCCAAATATTTACCTTTTCATTCTGCCCTCTAATATCAGTGTATCCCATCGATCCGTGCTGCTCCTGAGCCGCATACAATACCAGCCCAACTGCCGTTGAATAAATAGGATTCCGAATAACATCTGCCAAACCCTGGACATGCTGAGGCAAACCTAAACGTACTGGCATCTCAAAAATCTGCTCAGCTAAATCTACCGCACCACGAATTTTTGAGGTTCCTCCCGTTAACACAATCCCTGCGGTTAATTGATCCAATAAGCCACTACGACAGAGCTCTGCGTGAATTAAATTAAATAACTCTTCATAACGTGGCCCGATGTACTGAGCTAAATCAGCATAACTCAAGCGCTTCCCTGGTCGATCACCCACACTTGGGACTTCGATTAAATCATTGGGCATCCCTTCAAGCACACCTGTGCAACCAAACTCTATTTTTATCTGTTCAGCAAAATGAATCGGTGTACGCAAGCCATGGGCTAAATCATTGGTCACCTGATCCCCTGCAATCGGAATAACTGCTGTGTGGCGAATCGCCCCATCAACAAAAACAGCAATATCTGTCGTCCCACCACCAATATCAACCAGACAGACGCCCAGCTCTTTTTCATCGTCCGACAGCACCGCATAACTTGACGCCAACTGCTCAAGTACAACCGTTTCAGGAGAGACTTCGACACCACATTGACGAATACATTTCATTACATTTTGAATCGCACTCACAGCACCGGTGACGATATGCACACGCGACTCTAAACGCACACCCGCCATACCAATCGGATCATGCACTGCCTCTTGCGTATCAATTAAGTATCCCTGGGGCACAACATGTAAAATTTCTTGATCACCGGGAATCGCTACTGCCTTTGCGCTATCAGTTACACGTGAGACGTCATATTCTGTCACTTCATTCCCACGAATCGCGACAATCCCGGTAGAGTTACGGCTACGCACATGGCTACCAGCAACCCCCGCATGCACACTATCTATGCGCGTGCCCGCCATCAACTCAGCTTCCTCGATAGCATGTTGAATGGCATTGACTGTCGCATCAATATTCACAACCACACCGCGCTTTAAACCACGCGAAGGATGCTTGCCAATCCCAACAATCTGCAACTGACCATCCAGATTTTCTTCAGCGATCACAGCAACAACCTTAGATGTTCCAACATCCAGACCTGCGACTAGTTTTTTTTCAAGTCTTTTAGACATGCGTCCTATACTCTCTTAAAATAATATGCTCTCTCCAACCCATCCTTATGCTTGTTGTGTTTGCCACTTTACTGTCATTCCTTTTGTATAGCGCATATCAATATAATTAACCCTTTTTGCACTATTAGCAAAAAGCTGTGGAAACACTTCAACCAGCCGCTGTAAACGCAGCTGAACGTCTCTCTGCCCCAATTTGACAATTGTATTATTGTTAAACCGTATTGACCACTGCAAACCGTCACTTAACATAACATTCTTTACCTGCCATGGTAACTGTTTTAATAATGGCAATGATTGTTGATAAAAATTCACTATTTTAAGCTCATCGCCTAGCGGTGCTGTGAATAAGGGTAAATATTGGTCACGTATTTTTTGATCTTTAATCATGACTAAATTACCACTATCTGTTAATAAATAATGATCTGCCCAACGCCCTAATATTTTTTCTGGTTGAATATTAATAATAATCGTCTGTGGCCAGATACGTTTTACATACACCTCTTTAACCCCTGGAAACGCCAGGGCTGCCCCTTGTATCTCGCTAATATTAATACTAAAAAAGCCACCATGGACAAATGGCATTATTTTTTTTATTAATAACTGCCGCGAAACAAAATTATAATCACCAATAATTTTAACAGTTCGAATCGGTAAAACGTCTGGATTTTTAAGTTTAATATATCCCCACAGGCTTAATAAAATAATTAATAAACCAAATAACCACCAACGCCAATAAAATACTCGAGAAAAAACAACCTGCGCCATATTAAAAGCGGCCCTCAACAGCAACCGTTGATTGCGTTCTATTATTCTCTATGGTTTGCTCTGGCGGTGTGATTGTTTCTGCCAAAATAGCAAGCACTAGCTCATCAAAGCTCATACCTAATTGCCTCGCCGCCTTTGGTACCAGACTATGGCTAGTCATCCCCGGCGCGGTATTGACCTCTAATAGCCAAAATCTGCCTTGGTGATCGCGCATTACGTCAACACGGCCCCAACCTCGGCAATCAACAGCCATAAATGCTTGTAACGCTATATCCTGAATCCAACGCTCTACTTTTTGATCCAAGCCACATGGGCAGGCATATTGTGTTTCATCAGAAAGGTATTTTGCCTCATAATCATAAAAGCCTGCAGCAGGAATAATTTTAATCAAAGGTAAAGCCTTCTCAGCTAAAATGCCCACCGTATATTCTTCTCCACACACCCAACGCTCAACCATCACCGGGCCATAAACCTGTGCTTTATCATACGCACCTTGGCAGTCTGCTTTTACTTCAACACGTGAAACACCAATCGTCGAGCCATCATGCACTGGTTTAACAGCCACCGGGGCTGCTAATTTTTCAAAATAATACTCTAGTTGCTCAACAGAGTTCACCAAATACGCCTCAGGTGTCGGCAAATCAAGTGCTGCCCATACATGCTTAGTACGCATTTTATCCATTGATAAAGCTGAACCCAAAATACCGCTACCGGTATAAGGTAATTTTAATATTTCAAGCAACGCTTGGACCTGGCCATCCTCACCACCACGTCCATGCAAAATATTAAAGGCACGATCAAAACCACCGGCTATTAGTTTTTCAAAGCCCTGCTCAACCGGGTCAATACCATGCGCATCAACACCTTGACGTAATAACGCCGCAAGCACATTGCTGCCTGAATCTAACGATACCTCACGCTCAGCAGAGTCTCCCCCCATCAATACCGCCACTTTTCCCCACAGCGATGGCAATTGTGCTTTTATGCTACTTTTATTACTACTATTATTATTAATAATATTTTTTTTGTTTTTATTCATGATGCAGCACCTGCCAATTGACGATATAAAAAATCAAGTTTATTTTTAGCAAAGTTTTTTGCAACACTTCCAATACTGCCAGCACCTTGTAGCAGCAAAATATCTTGATCACGCAAAATTGCACACAATGTTTGCTCTAGTTGCTCTTCATTGCGTACCAAGACAATATTCACACCCTTGCGTTGAATACTTTTAAACAACGCTGTTGCAGTCGCCCCTTGAATAAGCGCCTCTCCTGCCGCATGGACTTCCATCAACACAACAAAATCACTTTCTTTTAGTGCTTCAACAAATTCATTAAATAAGTCCCGTGTCCGTGTATAACGATGGGGTTGAAACACATGGACAATCCGCCGACTCGGCCAAGCATCACGCGCAGCTTGCAAGGTCATCTTAATTTCACAAGGATGATGCCCATAATCATCAACCAACGTAATTTTGCCAACCGGTAAATCAAACGGTCCATACACTTGAAAACGCCGCCCTACTCCGGCAAACTGCTGCAACGCCCGTTGAATTGCAGCAACACACACACCACAATCAAGTGCCACAGCAATCGCTGCAACCGCATTTTGCACATTGTGAATACCCGGTAAATTCAACTCTAAATATAACTCTTCTTGATCAGGCAGTAATAAACGAAAATGGCTAGTTAAACCTGTTTGGTAAAAATCAGTAATTCTATAATCCGCATCTTCATGAAAACCATAGGTGACCGTCGGGCAACTAATATGTCCTAGTAACTCTCTCACCCCCATATCATCAATACACAACACGGCTAAACCATAAAAAGGCAAACTATGGACAAACTCTAAAAAAGTCTGCTTTAAATTCGCAACTTCTCCTTGATACGTCGGCATATGGTCCTGGTCAATATTAGTCACAACAGCAATCGTTGGGTTTAAATGCAAAAATGATGCATCACTCTCATCAGCTTCAGCAACAAAATAGCACCCAGAGCCAAGCACAGCATTTGCACCTGTACTATTAAGCTGGCCACCAATTACAAATGTTGGGTTTAACTCACCCTCACTTAGAATACTGGCAATTAAGCTTGTTGTCGTCGTTTTACCATGTGTGCCAGCAACAGCGACACCTTGGCTAAAACGCATCAGCTCAGCCAACATTTGCGCACGACCAACAACAGGAATATGTAACTGATGGGCGAAGACAACCTCAGGATTATCTTCTGCGACTGCGCTTGAGACAACCACCACATCAGCGCCCTCAACATGGCTGGCATGATGACCTAAAAAAATCTGTGCGCCCAATGTTTTAAGCCGCTCAGTCAACGTATTTGCAACAATATCAGATCCAGTAATCACATATCCCTGGCTATATAGTACTTCGGCAATCCCCGCCATACCGACACCACCAGCACCAATAAAATGGATGCGGCGAATACGACGCATTGCCAAATGATGGGGGTTACTTTCTTTGATTACTTTGCTCATTGATCATCTCCACACAAGCACAAACAACATTTTCTGTCGCTTGAGGCCGACTACATTGACGTGCTTTTTCAGCCATTTCCAATAAGTATGTACGCGACTGACACAAATTACTTAATATTTCAAATAAACTCATCACACTCAGCTCAGACTCAGCAATAAGACGCGCTCCACCCGCACTGACAAGCGCCTCAGCATTTTTTCTTTGATGATCATCCACAGCATAAGGAAATGGTACAAATAAAGCGGCAACACCCACTGCCGCCACTTCAGCAACCGTCAGTGCACCTGAACGACAAATAACCAAATCTGCCCATGTATAAGCCTCTGCTATATTTTTAATAAAAGGTTGCACATCTGCACTGATATTTACTGCATTATATGCCTGTTGCACAGCAATAACATTCTCCTTGCCCGTTTGATGGCGAACCACAAGCTTTTCTTGGTTTTGCCCCAGCAAATTCCCCAACACTTGTGGCAATAGCTCATTTAAAGTACGCGCACCCAAACTGCCACCGATAACCAAAATACGCATCGGCCCATCACGCTGACTATAGCGCTCAACCGGAGGTATAATACTCGCAATTTCTTGTCGAATCGGATTACCCACATAAATCCCACCTTGCTGAACCAAGACATTGGGAAATCCGGTCAACACTCGCTTGGCAAAGCGCGCTAGAATTTTATTTGTCACACCCGGAATAGTGTTTTGCTCATGAATCAGTAAAGGCACTCGACACAACCAAGCAGCAATCCCACCAGGACCTGCAGCAAATCCGCCCATGCCAATGACTAACGCAGGCTTTAGCTGCTTAATTAACCAAATGGCCTGCCCTAACGCCAGCAATAAAGCCACCGCACCTTTCACTTTGCCAAGTAATCCTTTACCACGGATACCCCGCACACTTAAACAATGCAGTTTTATACCTGCCTCAGGTACAATTTCTGCTTCAATCCGCGTTGCTGTCCCTAACCACTGAATCGCATAGCCTTGCATCTGTAGGGCCTTTGCAGTTTCAAGCGCAGGAAAAACATGTCCTCCGGTTCCACCTGCCATCATCAAAACTAAGGGAGCGTTACCTTGACTCACGGCCAACTCCTCCTTTTTTTTGCTGCTCTTGCTCGTATTTATTTTGAATATCCACTCTGAGTAATAAACCCAATGCTAAACAATTAATCACTAAACTACTGCCACCAAAACTCATCAACGGCAAAGTCAACCCCTTAGTCGGCAATAATCCCGTATTGACCCCAAGATTAATAATTGCTTGTAAACCAACCCAAAAACTAATCCCATAAGCCAAATAAGCCTCAAATTTTTTCCCTAAATATTCAGCCTGGCGTGCAATCAACAAACCACGAAAAACCAGCAAGGCAAATAAAGCCACAACGGTCATTACACCGACAAAACCGAGCTCTTCACCAACAATAGCGACAAGAAAATCAGTATGAGCTTCTGGTAAATAAAACAATTTTTGTACACTATCACCCAAACCCACGCCCAGCCAACCACCGCGACCAAACGCAATCAAAGACTGAGTTAACTGGTAACCCGTATTAAACTGATCAGCCCACGGGTTTAAAAATGAACTTAAGCGTGCTAATCGGTACGGTGCTGCGACCATCACCAAAGCAAACCCCACCCCTGCGATGACAAACACCACAACAAAACGTTGCAACGGGACTTTAGCCATAAATAACATAACAAATACTGTCGCCGCCAAAACCACCAAAGCGCCAAAGTCAGGTTGTAATAATAAAAAAATTGCAATGACACCAATTAACGCTAACGGTTTTAAAAACCCGACCAGAGTCTCTTGTACCGATTTTTCATGGCGGACAAGGTAATCAGCCGCATACACTATCATACAAAATTTAATTAATTCGGATACTTGCAACGAAATCGGCCCTAAGTGCAACCACCGCGTACTGCCATTGACTTCCTTACCTACACCCGGCAGTAACACAATAATAAGTAAGCTCACCCCTAAAAACAGCAAAGGCAAAGCAAGCGCTCGCCATAGTTCTGTTTTCAGACAAATCATGAATAACATCACTCCACAACCGAGCACGACATAAATAGCTTGACGAATTAGAAAATGAAACGGCGCCGCATAATTACTTTGTGCAACCACCATCGAGGCCGAACCTACCATCACCAATCCCAAACCCAGCAAACTAAAAATGGCAATAATAAGCAGCCCATCCAAGCGCAACTTTCCTGCACTATGCGCCATCATGATCGCTGTCTGCTAACTTCATGAATAAATGCTTCACCACGGGCTTCAAAATTCTCAAACATGTCAAAGCTTGCACAAGCCGGCGCCAGTAAAACACTATCACCGCTTTGTGCAACAGTTGCCGCCATCGCCACCGCTGTTGCTAAGCTATGCGTACGCATTACACAAACCCATGGACTTAAACACTGCTGTAACTGCTCAGCATCTTCACCAAAAACAATGACCACACGAGTAAAGCGCTTTACGCTCTGCTCTAAACTCGTAAAATCTGCACTTTTGCCCTGCCCACCTGCAAGCAAAACCACCTTATTTTTTGTTTGCTCACCAACACTTTGAATCGATGCAATCGCCGCCCCAATATTCGTTGCTTTCGAGTCATTAAACCAATACACATTATTCAGCACATTAACCAACTGGCACCGATGAGGTAAACCCGTAAAGCTACAAATCTCATCTGTAACTACATGCAGAGGAAATTTTAATAAATCACTAATCGCCAATACTGCCAGGGCATTTTCAAAATGATGCTGACCAAACAAAGTCATGAACCGCGTATTCACTATTTTCTGATCACCCTGACCCAACCAAAGTTCACCTTGATTTTGATCTTTAATCAGTCGCCATTGATTATCCTGCACCTGCTTTTCGGTATCAAGATTACTATTACTATTTACACCAAACAATACAGAATTATTTTTAATAATATTAATATATTTATCTTTTAGCCAGTGCTCTTCGTGATGATAAACTTGATAATCGGAATTTAAAAAAATACGAGCTTTAGCATCTTGATACTCCTCAAAGCTCGCATATCTATCCATATGATCAGGTGAAGTATTCAGCAAAGCCGCGACTTTAGGTTTTAATGAATAAGTCGTTTCTAACTGAAAACTAGAAAGTTCTAAAATATATAATTCAACGTCTTGGTGTAATAGCTCCAGAATCGGCGTACCTAAATTACCGCCGACAGCGACTTGCACACCCACTTGCTTAGCAACTTGGCCAAGCAAGGTTGTCACGCTACTCTTGCCATTAGACCCAGTAATAGCAACTACCGGTGCTCGCACATAACGTGCAAATAACTCTATATCACCAATAAAATGATTATTCTTAACTAAGAAACGCTGCAGCATTGGATCATGCCCTGCCAATCCTGGACTAATCACAATATCAGCAAACTCTCGCATAAATAGCTGCTCAGGCCAAGCACCACAATAATACTCAACATCAGGGTAAGCTTCTTGCAGCTGCTGTAAATACGGCGGGGCGGTACGTGTATCAATAACGCATACAGCAATTCCTTGCTGCTTTAAAAATTTGACACACGACCAACCGGTTTTACCCAAGCCAATCACAAGCGTAGACTGCATATTAACCTCTTAAAAACACACTCGCTAAACCAATAAAGACCAGCACCAATGTAATTAAACTAAACCTTAGCATCACTTGGGTTTCTGGCCAGCCTTTCTTCTCAAAATGATGGTGTAACGGCGCCATTAAAAAAATACGTTTACCACCAGAATATTTAAAATACCCAACCTGTAAAATCACAGAAATAGTTTCAGCAACAAAAATTCCACCCATAATAATTAATAGTAATTCTTGCTGTAACAGTACCGCGACTACACCTAAAGCTGCTCCCAATGCCAAAGAGCCCACATCTCCCATAAACACCCGTGCCGGGTAGATATTAAACCATAAAAAACCAATACCAGCACCGACAATTGCCAAACAAAATACAGTAATTTCACGACCACCTGGAAGATAAGGCAAGCCAAAGTACACGGCCCATTCAGCCTGTTGGCCAGCCACTGCAATCACAGCAAAAGCACCGGCAACAATCACCACACACAATGCTGCTAAACCATCGAGTCCATCGGTTAAATTAACGGCATTACTTGACCCGACAATGGCAAAATAAGCCAGTAAAATGGCACCTAAGCCTAAATTAATACCAACACCTTTTAAAAAAGGCACCCATAAAACCTGCTCATGTAACATCACGACGACAACTGTCGCCGCAACTAAACCAATGACTGACTGCCAAAAATACTTCCAACGTGCAGCCAGTCCTTTGGGATTTTTAAAAATAAGTTTACGTGCATCATCGACTAAACCAATACAGCCAAACCCCAGCATAACGGTTAAGGCAAGCCATAAATACTGACTGTGCCAATCCCCCCAGAGTAAACAACTTACCAGCACAGCAAATAAAATTAACACGCCCCCCATCGTCGGCGTGCCTGTTTTACTTAAATGCGACTGCGGCCCATCATCACGCACAACCTGCCCTAATTTATAACGCTGTAGCCTGCGAATACACCCAGGCGCAATAACTAAGATAATGAGCAAAGCGGTCATCAGCGCAAAAAATGAGCGCCAAATCAAGTCCGTACATATTCCAGCTAACATAAAGCACCCTCATTGTGATGTTGCAATTCCTCAATCACCTCTTCCATGCGCATCGCCCGTGATCCTTTCACCAAAATAGTCAGCTCACCACAGGCCAAACGGTTTGTATTTAATTCTGTTATTAATTGGCTAACGAGTGCTTTTTTAGTAGTAAAGTGCTGAGCATATTCACCAAAAGCATGTACAGCAGATTGCATTTTTTCACCCACAACATATAAATTGTCAATCCCCAGATTTTTCGCTGCCTCACCCACTTGCTGATGATAAGCAATTTCATCCACGCCTAACTCTCCCATATCTCCCAACACCGCAACACGTTTACCAGAGAACGTCGATAACACCTCTAAAGCACTTAGCATCGCATTGACGCTGGCATTATAAGTATCATCAATCAAACGTGCACCCGCTACAGCTGGCAATAAACACAATCGACCTGACTCAGGCGCTACCGTAGCTAAGCCTTTGATAATATCTTCTTGATTAACCTTTAGTGCAACCGCCGCCGCTGCTGCTGCCAATGCATTGTTAATATTATTTCGCCCCAATAACGGCAAAGTTACCGTCATACTTTCTTTCAAAATATGCAGTGTAAATGAGCTTCCTTGATCTGTCATTTGAATATTAGTCGCATACACATCTGCACCTTGACTCTCAATAGAGCAAAAGCTTAGCTGATCAATATTTTTTAATTTATTGTTCCAAAAATTATAAAAGTGATCTTCTTTATTTAAGATTGCAACACCCTGACCTTTATTAAATTCTTGAAAAATTTCAGACTTTGCCATTGCCACGCCTTCAAGCGAACCAAAGCCAGCTAAATGACTCGCTCCTGCATTTGTTAATACCGCAACCTCAGGCTGCACCAACTCAACAGTATAAGCAATTTCTCCTGCATGATTTGCCCCTAACTCTAATACGGCATAATCATCATCAGCACGCAAACGCAGTAAAGTTAAAGGAACTCCCCAATGATTATTATAATTTTTAACAGGTAATAGCGTTTTTCCAGCGCGACTTAAAATAGCATACAGAATATTTCGTGTTGTTGTTTTTCCTGCACTACCTGTAATCGCCACAATCTTTGTACTAAATTGCTGACGCCATACTTTTGCCAACTGACCTAAAGCCCGTGTTGTGTCTTCAACCAATAGATAAGGCAATCGCTGTTTTTCTAGCTCAGCAGGCACTTGACTGATAATGACCGCCACAGCACCCTTAGCCAGCGCTTCACCAACAAAATCATGCCCGTCTAAACGATCACCCTTTAGGGAAATATAAATATCTCCAACATTTAAATCCCGTGTATCATGGGTAATCGCCTGTATAGCAACATCGTCACCAAAGTACTTTGCATTAATCGCTTTTGCCAGCTGCCGTAATGTCTTCATCGCTTTGTCTCACTTTATCTTCAACTAGATCAATATCTGAAAAATAATGACGTTGGCCTAAGATTTCTTGATAATCTTCATGGCCTTTTCCGGCAATAACCAATACATCACCATTTTTTAATGCGGCGATAGCCGCCTCAATTGCTTGTTTGCGTTCAGTAATAATAGTTACTTGTTCTGGTAAAAATAACCCGCTGCAAACCTCATCAATAATACTAAGAGGACTTTCATTACGCGGATTATCGCTGGTTAAAATCAGTTGATCAGCCATTTTCTCAGCAATTTTTCCCATCAAGGGCCTTTTTTCTCGATCACGATCGCCACCACAGCCAAACAAACAAATTAACCGACCGGTTGTAATCTTTTTTAAGGTAATAAGCACTTGCTCTAATGCGTCCGGGGTGTGCGCATAATCAACAACAATCAGCGCCTGTTGATAATAAAATGTCTGTAAACGGCCTTTCGGCGGGCTGATATGTTCTAATAAAGGCAATATCTTTGCTATCGATATACCTTTTACACCTAACGCAGCGATCACTGCTAATAAATTAAATGCATTAAATTCGCCAAGCAAAGGGGCTTTTAAATGATATTGACCCCATGGCGTGACTAACTCACCGCTCAGCCCTGTTTTACTAAATAATGGATTAATTAATCTTATATCTGCGCTTTGACTTAACCCATAACTGATAATATTAAGATGCTTAGGCGCATTTTTTCTGAGCCCTTGGCAAAAATAATCATCGTTATTAATAATTAAATTTTTTAACCCTGGCTGATAAACGAGCCTGGTTTTTGCCGCAGCATAATTTTGCATTGTGCCATGATAATCGAGGTGATCTTGCGTTAAATTAGTATAAATCACCGTTTCCATAGCAATGGCCCGGGCTCGCCCCTGCACTAAGCTATGTGATGAAACCTCCATCGCAACGTCTGTCACTTGTTGTTGATAAAACTGATCAAGTAACTGTTGTAAAGCAATCGCAGCTGGCGTGGTATTAATACTCGCTTGCAAACAACCATAGATTCCCGTACCCGTTGTTCCTATTAATGCGACACGCTGATCAAGCTGACTTAAAAGCTGAGCATATAAATAAGACACTGAGGTTTTGCCATTCGTCCCAGTGATCCCTAATATAGATAGCTGATATGATGGACAACTATAACAAAAACCAGAAAATTCACTGATATAATCACGTAAATTTACAACGGCGATTGCCGGGGTCCGCTGTTTTTTTGTGTCGATATTAAATACTGCGGCCGCTTTTTTTTCATAAAGAATCAGCACAGCACCACGCTCACAGGCCTGCGCTATATAGCGACGACCATCACTATTTTCACCAGGATAAGCACAAAAAATAGCGCCAGGCACAACACAGCGACTATCATCGGTAATGCCTGTGATTTTTTCATAGTCAACATTAATAATTCTATTGATATTATTAGTAGCATGACTATGAAAGTGATTGATGGCTTTTTTTATTGCTAGAATGTCCATGAGTTTTATTATTTGGCTCCACATTTAATACATGTAATGACCGCTTAGCGATTTTTGCAAATACTGGAGCGGCAACTTCTCCACCATAATATTGCTCCCCTCGCGGATCATGGATAACAACAACAACCACTAATTCTGGCTGATCGGCGGGAACAATTCCAGCAAAAAGTGCAGTATAGCGATCAAGATCATAATCACCATCGGTCACCATACGCACCGTCCCCGTTTTGCCTGCAACACGAAAGCCCTGAACCATAGCACGATGTCCAGTCCCTGCTGGGCTCACCACCGTTTCTAGCATATTCATAACTTCAGCCGCTGTTTGCGCATCCAATACGCGCTGCCCATGTGCTTTTACTCCGCCTGCAACCACACTCAAAGGATAGCGCACCCCTTCTGCAGCTAAGACAGCATACGCCTGTGCAAGCTGTAACGTTGTTACCGCCAAGCCGTAACCAAATCCTAAAGAGGCCGCTTTCGCTGCTGTCAGTCTTCCTTCTGTACTAATTGCACCCGAACGCTCACCAGGTAACCCACTAAAACTAACTTCACCAAAGCCAAATCGAGCAAGAAAGTACTTAAATTCTACTGCCGGAAGCTGCATCATCATTTTTGCAATACCCACATTACTCGATTTTTTTAAAATATCTCGCACCGTCAATTGACCATAATTTCTAACATCATGTATTTTACGCCCATCAATACGCAACCAACCAGGTGACGTATTAATAATGTCATCTTTATGGTATTGTCCAGATGATAATGCATAGGCGAGCGTAAATGGCTTGATCACTGATCCAGGCTCAAATACATCCGTCACGGCTCGATTACGTATTAACTCAGGGATTAAGTCACTGCGATTATTTGGATTAAAAGAAGGGTAATTTGCAATTGCCAATATTTCACTATTTTTTGCATCTAAAACAACTATCGAACCTGAGCGTGCTTTATAATTATAAATTGCTTCAATCAGCGCCATGTGAGAAATATGCTGAATACGTCGATCTATGCTAAGAGATAAACCCTTACCATAAGGGCTACCTAGCTCTTCAGCTAATATATCAATAATACCACCGCGACGATCATGACGAATATTTCTTTTCTGACTCACTCCAACCAACCAATCATTATAAGCCAGCTCCACGCCTTCTTGTCCTTGCTCATCTATATCAGTTAACCCAACCAGTGGACCTAGCATCGAACCATCAGGATAAAAACGCTGATAATATTTACCAACATACATACCCGGAATTGCTAACGATTTCACCTTCATCGCCATTAATGGCAACACAGATCGCTTTAAATACATAAACTGTCTATTTTTATATTTTTTTAAACGATTTCTTATTTTTTTAATATCTAAATTTAATAAATTAATTATTTTTTTTTCTACATCATCAGATAAAATAAATTTTTGTGGATTAATAAAAATAGAATAAACTGGGGCAGAAATTGCTAACGGCTCACCATAACGATCAAAAATACTTCCTCTAACAGCAGGCAACACGATGTTTTTTGTTGAGCGTACTTGACTTTGCGCATGCAAAAAATCATGCTGCATCACCTGCAAATAAAAAGCACGCACACAAAAAATAATGATTAAAATAGCTAAGACACAAAAAAGTCCATATAAACGCCAATTAAAATATTTTTTCTGCCAACGCGCCTTTAAGTTAACCATCAAGAGGGCAAAGTAAGTAACTGAGGAGAATCCGGTTGAATCATACCCAACTTGTCCTTCGCTTCTGTTTCTATTCTCCCATACGATCGCCACGTACTTTCTTCAAGTAATAATTGTGTCCACTCAGTATAGAGTGAGTTTTGCTCTTTCATTAATGTTTGTAAATGGACAAATAAAACACGTCCCTCATCACGCACATACACAACCATCAAAGCACTAAAAAAATTCAGGAGTGCAAGCAACACTATAATCCAGGCGGTACGCCGACAAAATGTTTCACGAATAATGCCGAGCACATTCCAATCAATCAATCGGTTCATTTTCCCTACCCCAAACACTCCGCAACTCTTAGCACAGCACTACGTGCGCGAACATTAGTCTCTACTTCTAGCTTAGACGGCTTAATTGCCTTCGTCACTATTTTTAAGTGGGGGTTTAACATATCTGTGGTCACCGGTACTCCAGGAGGAAAATCATCACCACGCGCTTCTTTACGCATAAACTTCTTCACAATACGATCCTCTAATGAGTGGAAGCTAATCACCACCAAGCGCCCACCTGGCTTTAACACGGTTAAACTTGCCTTTAACACAGCATGCAAGTCACCTAATTCATTGTTAATTTTAATACGAATCGCCTGAAACGTCCGCGTTGCCGGATGCTTATTTTTTTCCCAGCGTGGGTGTGCTTTAGCAACAAGTTCAGCCAATTGCTTAGTTGTCTGGATTGGCCCATAACGACACGCTTGGCAAATCGCTTTTGCAATTCTTCGCGCATAACGCTCTTCACCATAATCAAACAACACCTGAACCAACTCACTTTCATCAACCGCCATCAACCACTCACTGGCCGACACACCAACCGCCGGGTTCATACGCATATCCAACGGCCCCTCGCGCATAAAACTAAAGCCGCGCGCATCATCATCAAGCTGAGGTGAAGAAACACCTAAATCCAATAACACCCCGTCAACTTGACCACGCCAATGACGTTTTGCCACCTCATCCGCCATCATGGCAAAAGAGTCATGCACAATAGAAAAGCGTGCGTCATCACCAAAACGCTCTCCCGCAACAGCAATTGCCTCTGGATCTTTATCAAAAGCTAAAACCGTCCCTCCAGGTCCTAAACTACACAAAATTCCACTTGCATGTCCCCCGCGACCAAAGGTACCATCGATATAAATTCCATTTTGATTGATCGCCAATGCAGCGATAGATTCTTGCAACAAAACAGACTGATGCATAGTCGACATGATTTACCCTTTATCTTCTCTCTATTTGCCTAATTAATCTCTGGATTATTTTATAATTAGTTATATTTTAAGTCGTTACCCAATCAATAACATGCTCTTCTAAGTCCTGCTCTAAAATATCACGCTCACAATAAACTCGATCTCCTACAGCAATGCCTGCACGGATAACACTTTGATATGTTCCAGAAAGTAACGGATGCCAAGCAGGTAATGGCTTTTTCTCCAATAACAATCGATAGGCACAAGTACTAGGTAACCATTTAATTTTATAAATATTATCTCGACTTAATTTCACACAACCCGGCACTTTCACTTGGCGATTTTGATAGTCTTTGCATCCATGTGTACTCTTATCAAATAAAGCACAAGCCACATCTGTATAATAAAATTGGCCATCATCGATATCTTCTAACTTATTTAAACAGCAGCGACCACAGCGATCACATAAAGCTTCCCATTCTTGCGGGCTCATCTCTGCAAGGCTTTTTTCTTGCCAAAACTTATTCTTTTTCTTTATATTCACTGAACTTAATCTTCACTTTTATTTAAGGTCGTCTCAGCGAGCTCAATGCGTTCAATTGTTCTGGCAACGCAATCGCTTAATGTGGGTGGTATTTGCAGGTAAAATCCATGCTTTTCAATAGTTTCCATCACATCCAATATGTTCTCACGCGCCA
This sequence comes from Piscirickettsia salmonis LF-89 = ATCC VR-1361, assembly GCF_000297215.2. Taxonomy (GTDB): domain Bacteria; phylum Pseudomonadota; class Gammaproteobacteria; order Piscirickettsiales; family Piscirickettsiaceae; genus Piscirickettsia; species Piscirickettsia salmonis. The sequence goes on along the minus strand of NZ_AMFF02000071.1, from coordinate 28,692 downwards.
ACTGACGTTGTTCATTAAGCAATAAATTCATCACATGTTCACTCTGGCCAAAGCGACGAATCAACTCTTGAGGTAAATTATCAAAGCATTCACCCTCTTTGATATACAAATACATCTCATGATGACGCAAACTTTTAAAAATTGAACACTTAATTTCCATACCGCCCACTCACTTTTCACAAACGAGCCATAATATCATCAATTGCTGATCACTGCACTGAACTTTAATAACACAGTGATAGCTACTCCTATAAGGCGAAACAGCAGGGCCTAGCAGCCCATTATAAGGCTAATAATAAAGTTAATAATTAATTTAAAACTAAAATTAATTTTATTAAATCAACTATCAACATTAATAACAGATTAACAAGATAATTTGCTCATGCTTTGCAGCATTATAAAAAGATTCACATCGCCTTTAAAGTAAGTTATATTTTAATTCCTATGTGATACATCAACAAGGATACCGGCATGAATGCTGCCAGCAAACACTCGAAACTTCATACAACCTCTCAAGCAACAGCTCAAGCTCAAGTTCAAGTTCAAGCGAATAACTACAGCCACTTTAATAAAAATAAGCAACACACTGATTATTCAATCAGTTGCAAAAAAATATTACACCTCGAAGGCTTAGTAATAGACAATGGCTTTATCTTGAGCAACAATTGATAATTAACTGCTGTCAACCTCTAAACCCAGCAAAGTTTGACAGGCATGATGCACCACTCTACAGTCTAGCTTTATGAAAGTATAATAAAGATAGATAAAAACGAGTTACTGTATTATGTCTTTAGTCACACGTGATTTAAAACATATCTGGCATCCCTGCTCACAAATGAAGGACTATGAAACCTTCTCCCCTCTTGAAGTCATCAAGGCGCAAGGCTGCTATTTAACCCTGGCTGATGGTAGAAAAATAATAGACGTTATTTCAAGCTGGTGGTGCAAATCTTTTGGCCACAACCATCCTTACTTAACACAGGCGCTCAAGCAACAACTTGAGAAATTCGAGCATGTGATTCTTGCCAATACCACCAACCATACTATCGTAGCGCTTTCAGAAACTTTGGCAAAACTACAACCTGGCCTCGACAAGGTCATGTATGCCAGCGACGGTTCCTGTGCTGTTGAAATTGCTATGAAAATGAGCTTACACAGTCGCGTAATTACTGGCCAAACCGAACAAAAATACTTTGCAGCGCTGAAAAATGGCTACCATGGTGAAACCCTCGCAACCTTGTCTGTCAGTGATCTAGGCCTTTATAAAGCCCCTTATCAATCTGCCTGTCTAAATAACATCACCTTTATTGACGTCCCTTATGTCAGTGGTCCGAATGATCCGTTATGGCATGATAGCGCTATGCATTGGCCGTCTACTCAAGCTCAGTTAGATCATATCAAGCACCAATTAACCGCTATCCTCGTAGAGCCGATCGCCCAAGGGGCAGGCGGGATGCTAGTTTACAGTGCCGACTTTCTAAAACGCCTAGCCCATTGGTGCAAAACGCATGACATTCATCTGATTGCCGATGAGATCATGACCGGCTTAGGCCGCACTGGCCACCCTCTCGCCTGCCAGCATGCAGGTATTACTCCTGATTTTATTTGTTTATCTAAAGGTTTAACTGGTGGTTATTTGCCGATGAGTGCTGTACTGACCAGCAATAACATCTATCAGCTGTTCTATGATGATTATGAAACTGGCAAAGCCTTTATGCATTCACATACCCACTCAGGCAATGCCTTAGCCGCAGCGGTTGCGCTTGCTACTCAAGAACTTTTAAATGCCCCTGGCTTTTATCAAGAGATCCAAGAAAAAGGCCAATATATGTATCAATTACTTAAAAATATTGCCGAGCAAACCGGTAAGCTGAAAAATCTGCGCAATATCGGCATGATTGCAGCCGCAGATCTAGTCGTGCCCAATAATGATAAAACACGCTGGGGTTATTTGATTTATCAACAGGCAATTCAACACGGAGCCCTATTAAGACCATTAGGCAATAGCTTGTATTGGCTGCCCCCCTTAACCATCACAAAAGCCGAGTTAAAAAAAATCGCTTCAATCACTGCCTTAGCCATTGAAACGATTTTATAGTTATATAGTTTTTTTAATTTAACGGTATTAATTAAACATCGATATTAGACACTTGCAGTGCATTTGTCTCAATAAACTCACGGCGTGGCTCGACATGGTCGCCCATCAAGGTTGTAAACAGCTCATCAGCAGCCACAGCATCTTCAATGATCACCTGAAGCATACGCCGTGTTTCGCTGTTCATTGTCGTTTCCCATAACTGATCTGGATTCATTTCACCCAGGCCCTTATAACGCTGAATATTTTGACCACGTTTAGCCTCACTCATCAACCAATCAATCACTTGATTAAAGCGACTGACAAAGTGCACACGCTCACCACGCTGAATAAATGCACCAGTCTCTAATAGTCCCTGTAAAGCACCGCCGAGCTGCGTCAGCACACCATACTCTTTCGAAGTAAAGAAATCGGCACGAATCAAATAATGGGTATCAACACCATGCAACGTCTGACAAATATCAAGTACCGCTGCCGCATCATCGACGCTTTGACGATAGCCGACTTTAAACTCCACCTGACTTTCATGTGATTGTAACCAGTCTTGCAATTGCTGAGTCCACGTAGCAATATATGCCTGATCGGCAAATAAAACGTCTGTAAGCGCAGGCAAATCAACCAGAGCTTGCAAGAAGATCGCAGGATAACGCTTAGACAAACGCTGAATAATCTCTGCACCTTTTTTATATTGTTGAACTAAGTTTGCCAGTTGTCCCCCAGTGATCGCTGACGCATCTTTATGCACAAATAACTGTGCATTTTCCAAGGCAATCTGAGTTAAATAATCAGATAGAGCTGCATCATCTTTTACATAGTATTCTTGCTTGCCTTTTTTTACTTTATAAAGAGGAGGTTGAGCGATATATAAATAACCACGGTCAATCAATTCTGGCATTTGTCGATAGAAAAAAGTTAACAGCAATGTTCTAATATGAGAACCGTCAACATCCGCATCGGTCATAATAATAATGCGATGATAACGCGTTTTATCCGGATTATAATCATCATTGCGAATACCACAACCTAAGGCTGTAATCAGCGTGCCAACTTCTGCAGAAGAAATCATCTTGTCAAAACGTGCTTTTTCAACATTTAAAATTTTACCCTTTAATGGCAAAATAGCTTGCGTGCGACGATCTCGTCCCTGTTTCGCCGAGCCACCAGCAGAATCTCCCTCAACAAGATACAATTCAGACTGTGCGGGATCTTTTTCCTGACAGTCAGCTAACTTACCCGGCAGTCCGGCAATATCCAGCGCCCCCTTCCGGCGTGTCATCTCCCGAGCTTTACGCGCTGCCTCACGCGCGCGCGCCGCATCAATAATTTTGCCGACAATCGCTTTCGCCTCTTGCGGCTGTTCAGATAAAAACTCTTTAAGCTTTTCTGTTATCAAGCTTTCAACAATGGGTTTTACTTCAGAAGAGACTAACTTCTCTTTAGTTTGTGATGAGAACTTTGGATCTGGAATCTTCACCGATAACACCACAACTAGTCCCTCACGTGCATCATCACCGGTTGCATTGATTTTAGCTTTCTTAGCAAACCCTTCCGCTTCGATATATTGATTTAATGTTCTCGTTAATGCCGCACGTAACCCAGCTAAATGCGAGCCACCATCACGTTGAGGAATATTATTAGTAAAACAAAAAATATTCTCTTGATAGGACTCATTCCACTGTAAAGCCGCAGAGACCTGAACCTCATTTTTTTCACCATCAAAACAAATGACTTCATTATGAATTGGCGTTTTATTACGACTTAAGTGCTCAACAAAGGCTTTAATCCCACCTTCATAGAAAAACGCATCTTTTTTATCCGACCTCTCATCAAATAATGTAATTTTCACTCCTGAATTTAAAAAAGATAACTCTCTTAAACGCTTTGCCAAAATCTCATAGTGAAACTCAATATTAGTAAAGGTCGCAGGGCTTGGATGAAAGCGAATCTCCGTCCCTTGGCGTTTACTCTCACCAATGACACTAAGTGGTTCTTGTGGCTCGCCAACCACATAGTTTTGTTGATAAACCTTGCCATTTTTATAAATCGTTAGCTTTAACTGATCAGATAAGGCATTAACAACAGAGATCCCAACACCATGCAAGCCACCAGAGACTTTATATGAACTACTATCAAATTTACCACCCGCGTGTAACACGGTCATAATCACTTCTGCAGCTGAGCGCCCCTCTTCTGGATGAATATCAACAGGAATACCTCGACCATCATCACGTACAGTGATCGACTCGTCCGAATGGATAACCACCTCAACGGTAGAGCAATACCCTGCCAACGCCTCATCAATGGAGTTATCCACCACCTCAAAGACCATATGGTGCAAGCCAGTTCCATCATCCGTATCGCCAATATACATTCCTGGACGCTTACGCACCGCATCCAACCCTCTTAGCACTTTAATATTTGACGAGTCGTATGTATTCTCAGTCATTTGTATCCCCTCAATCTAAGCATTGGGTCATTATACCACTTCTTTAATAGATCCGTGTTCCACGTGAAACTGTTTTAAGTCGAGATGTTTATCCTGAATATACGCTGCAATCGGCGATTTTTTTTCAATCCCAGTAATAAACACTTGCCCACCTAAATCACATAATAAACTTAATACGCGCAATAAATTATCTTGATCTAATTCTGCCACCAGGTCATCAAACAAATAAATCACTTGTCGCCCGGTAAGATTCAGTAAGGTCTGCCCTTGTGCTAATCTCAATGCATAGACCAGTAGCTTTTGCTGCCCGCGCGATAATATTTTCGCAACATCTTGCCCTTGGGTACGCAAACGAATATCAGCACGCTGTAATCCTACATAGGTATAACCCCGCCGCAAGTCACTGTCCAAACTCGCCGCTAACTGTTCCTTTAAACTCTTATTTTCATCCCAACCAGCATAATATTCTAAATCAAACGCCCAATTTTCAAAAAACAACGCTAATATTGCTAAACAGGATGTTTTGAGAGCTAAAAAATAATGTTTTCTTTCTTTATTAACAATCTCAGCATATTGGCAGACAAATTCATCAAAAAAAAATAATTCTTTCCTTTTTTTTCCAGATTTAATTAAGCTATTTCTCTGTTGTAAAGCTTGGTTATAACGCTGCCAAGCCTCAGAAAAAGGTTCACGTTTCACGTGAAACACTCCCCAATCTAAATAGCGACGCCGTATCGATGGCCCATCTGTAATTAAGCCACCACTTTCAGGGTGTATCACCTGCACAGGAAAATAACAAACAAAGTCAGCACTTGAAGCAAGCTTTTCACCTTGCCAATAAAACTGCTGGCGTTTCATGCCCTGTTCACGATAAATCAAACTCTGATGACTTATTTCCTGATCACCACAATTGGCTTGAAGACGATAAAACCTCTGTTCGCTTTGCAACATCTGGCGCCAACCTGAAGAACGAAAGGAACGGCCTAAGCCAAACAAACCAATCGCTTCTAAAAAATTTGACTTACCACTGCCATTTTGACCAAATAAATAATTAAATGAAGAAGATAAACTAATATTAACAGGGCTTAAATTTCTAAAATTATCAACTTGCAGCCCTTTAATAATCACCCGCTAATACTCATCTTGTTAAAATATAGTTTAACTAAAGACGCATTGGCATAACAACATAGCAGGCATCAGCATCAGCTGATTCTTGAATAAGTACACTTGCAGTCGCATCCTTGAGTAACAAGCGCACTGGCCCTGGACTTAACACGCTGAGAATATCTTGCAAATACGATGCATTAAAGCCAATTTCTAAAGGTCTCCCCTCGTAACTAACTTCAAGATAATCTTCAGCCTCTTCTTGCTCTGGGTTATTCGCACCCATTTTTAGTGTATTCGTACTTAATTCCATGCGTACACCGCGGTATTTTTCATTAGATAAAATCACCACCCGAACAAGAGCTTGCTTTAATGCATCTCGATCAACCAATACGAGTTGATCATTACTTTCAGGAATCACTCGACGATAGTCTGGAAATTTTCCTTCAATTAATTTAGATGAGAAAGTAAATTCGTCTGTAAATACGCGTAAATGATTTTCTGTCAGAGTCAACTCAATCTCGCTCTGCAAGTTTAATAAACGAGCAAGTTCCTGCACCCCCTTGCGTGGCAAAATAACTTGTTTTTTATCAGATACTTGAACACTCATAGGCACAGATGCTAAGGCAATTCGGTGCCCATCCGTCGCCACAGCTCGCAAAATATTATTGTCTGCCTCAAGCAACATACCATTTAGATAATGACGAACATCCTGCTGAGCCATAGAAAAAGCGACACGCTCAAATAAATACTTTAAGTTTTCCTGACTCAAAGCCAAACCCGTCCCATGACTGACTGAGTCAAGCACAGGGAACTCATGAGCGGCCAATGATGATAAGCTAAAACGACTACGTTCTGCGCTTAATGTCACTCGTTCACCTTCAACATGAAATTCAATTAATATATCCTCAGCAATATTTTTGACAATATCGACTACTTTTTTTGCCGGCAACGTAAATTGGCCCAGCTCATCACCACCACGAAAGCCAGCCTGCACACAAGCAATTAACTCTATCTCTAAATCACTCGCAGTTAACTGTAAACGATCCGCCTGAATATCAAATAAAATATGGCTTAATATAGGCAAAGTATGACGTCGCTCGACAACACCTGCTAACATTTGTAAAGGCTTTAATAAGGCATCCCGCTGTACCGTAAATTTCATAATTTTCCCCGATTATTTTATTTTCTATGACGATAATATTCGTAATAAACTGACATAATCTTCGCGAATATCGGCCTGATCTTCTTTTAATTCTGCAATTTTTCGACAGGCGTGCAATACTGTAGTATGGTCTCGCCCACCAAAATGATCACCAATTTCAGGCAAGCTATGATTGGTTAACTCTTTGGCCAGAGCCATAGCAATCTGGCGTGGTCTTGCAACAGAACGGCTACGACGTTTTGATAATAAATCATTAATCTTAATTTTATAATAATCTGCCACTGTTTTTTGAATGTTTTCAATCGTCACGAGCTTTTCTTGCAAGGCTAATAGATCTTTTAATGCTTCTTGGACAAATTCTAGGGTAATATCGTGACCAGTAAAACGAGAATGAGCAATCACTCTTTTTAAAGCACCTTCTAACTCACGTACATTTGAATTCACCCGCTTAGCAATAAAAAATGCAACCTCAGCAGGTAAATGAATATTGACTTGCTCTGCTTTAGTCATCAAAATTGCCACCCGAGTTTCTAATTCAGGCGGCTCGATCGCCACCGTTAAGCCCCAACCAAAGCGTGACTTTAAGCGCTCTTCAAGACCATTTAACTCCTTCGGATAACGATCACAAGTTAAAATAATTTGCTGTTGGCCTTCTAACAGTGAATTAAATGTATAAAAAAACTCTTCTTGTGAACGTTCTTTACCTGCAAAAAACTGGATGTCATCAATTAACAAGGCATCAACAGAGCGATAATAATTTTTAAATTCATCAATTGCATTATTTTGTAACGCTTTTACCATATCACCGACAAAGCGCTCTGAATGCAAATAAACGACATTGGCATTGCGATTATGCTGCTGAATTAAGTTACCTACCGCATGCATTAGATGGGTTTTCCCCAAGCCAACACCACCATATAAAAACAATGGATTATAAGCACTGCCAGGATTTTCAGCCACCTGTGTTGCAGCCGCCCGTGCTAACTGATTTGACTTACCTTCAACAAAACTCTCAAAAGTAAAGCTAGTATTTAAGTTATTAACAGGATGTTCAACAATTGTTTTTTTATTTAAATTGCCAGATCTCAGGTTTCCAGGCTTTTCTTTATTTTTATTAAAATTATGTGCATAACTTAGATTAACCTGTGCATTACTAGGCAACTTATCCACAGACCGCGAGTAATTCTGACTATTTTCTGCCGGTGAACGACTATATTGACTATGGTGGTTTTGAGCAACTTGGCCCGCTGCTGGACCCGTATTCAAGGTATTTAGAGCATTTACTGCAACTGGTTTTGCTACAGTTTCAACAATGACATTAAAACCAGGATCACTGGAAACTTCATACACAACATCTTGAATTAAAGAAAGAAAGCGCTGCTTCACCCAGTCCATAACAAAGCGGTTAGGCGCTGCTAATACCAATGTCTGTCCTGATTTAACATCAGCCTTCAATGGCCTTACCCACATATTATAATCTGAAGAAGAAAGCTCTTCAGCCAATCGAGCTGCACATTGAGCCCATAAAGACGTATCTACAACACTATTCATATAGTTATCTTATTTATATTGTGCTTGCAAAACAAAATTATACACACCCAGTTATCCACATTCACGACCGTGCGACCTATCATACACAATAGATAGAATCGAGGAAATAGCTAAAGCTGTGGATAAACTGTACAAAGCCCTATATTTTTTTGTGGGTAAGTTTGACTGTGTTTTTTATCCACAAAATAAACACAGTTTCCCTAAGCATTCAAACATCAACCAAACACCTTATCCACAGATCATATATTATCCTAACATGTTGTAAAATATAGATTATTTAAGTTAATCCACAGAATCTAGCCATATAATAATAAATAACTATAAGTCTAGACATATAATATCTCTCTCTTATTTAGTTATTAATTAATCAAGTAACCTTAGATTTTTAACCCAACCAAAACAGTGAATAACTTACTTACTTAAATATCTAATCTTAAGAACTAGAATTCTAGAATTTTTAAAACAAATTTTATAAAAATCGAAAGAGAAATGACTTAAATTTAAAGAAAACCAAATTTTAAAGGTGAGTAAAAAAGCCAGAGTCTGTGTATAAGTAATAAGGTTATACACAGATCCATTGACATTAAAACAAAAATTGATTACCATCCTCGCTTGCTTTTAACTAAGCACTATTGATCAATAGAGGTAATCAAATGAAAAGAACATTTCAGCCTAGCGTTCTAAAACGCAAGCGTACGCACGGCTTTCGTGCTCGCATGGCGACTAAAAATGGACGCCTTGTTATTAAAAGACGTCGCGCGAAAGGTCGTGCACGCCTTAGCGCCTAATTTTTGGTGACTACAAAAATGCCAGCAAAGTTTTCTCGCTCATTACGACTTCTTGATGCGAGGGACTTTGGTTTGGTATTTAAAAATCAGCGCCGTATTTCCGTCCGTGGCTTTTCTCTTTACCATGCAGCTTCGACTAATAATCTTGTAGTAACTTCACGGTTAGGGTTGGCTGTTTCGAAAAAGCATGCAAAACGTGCCGTTTCACGCAATCTGATAAAACGCTTGATTCGAGAATCATTTCGTCAGCAAAGCGACCAGCTTCCTAATATTGATTGTGTTGTTGTTACTCGACCTGGTGTTATTAATTTATCACGTTGTGAACTTCATCAGGCCATTAAACTACTTTTTGAACGTCTGCGGTCTTTACAGCTTACTTAAATAATAATAAGTAGCAGTTTTATTTAAATATAAATTTACCATAATCTAAATCTTATTTTAAATCGAAAACTATATTCACAGTTACCGTTTAGGTGCTATACCTCAAACGGAATTATGGTATTATAAGTCGTTTTTAGTGCTTGTTGTTCGCAATAAGGTTCGATATAACACACGATTTGTTAAAACTTAAGAGAGATATTTATCAATGAATGCACAACGTATACGTTGGACATTATTAGGCGTACTTGCGCTAATACTGATTTTACTATGGAGTCAGTGGCAATTGCAGTATGGGCCTAAGCCGACACCCACTCAATCTCAACAAGTAGTAAACCAAAACTCTAAGACTAACACGCGATCCGCTGACTTTAATTCAAGTAAAACAGCCAAAGCTGCCCAAGGGACGATAACTACGGCCTTAACAACAGGCAAGCCTATTCAAATCTATACGGATTTATTACATTTAACTCTTGATACTGCAGGAGGCAGTATTGTTCAGGCAAATTTAGAAAATTATGCCAACGAGTTAGATTCCAAAGATAAAATCTTATTGTTTAATGATGATACAAATCAATATTATGTAGCTCAAACCGGCATAGAAACCTTGTCAGGGCAACAGTCTCACCAGCATGTGACTTATCAAGCCAGTGCCGAAAAATACACATTAGCACCAGATCAACAAACATTACGTGTTGTTTTAACAGGTCAACTAACGAATGGCATTAAAGTTGAGAAGATCTATCAATTTAATCGTGGTAGTTACCAGGTTCATGTAACTACACGTTTAAGTAATCAAAGCCTTGGCGTTTGGTCAGGGCAGCTTTACTCTCAATTAGTGCGTAAAGAACAAGCTCAATCTAAAAGTTTACTCGATAGCTATACAACTTATACGGGTGCTGCTATTTCAAGCCAGCACTCGAATTACAAAAAGGTATCTTTTGCGAATATGCGTGAGCAGAACCTTAACTTGCCCACAGAAGGCGGTTGGGTGGCGATGCTACAGCATTACTTTGTAAGTGCATGGATTCCATCAACAAAAGACCAAAATACGCTCTACAGTGCTGTAGGGGCGGATAATCGGTACATCATCGGCTTTAAAGGGCCGTTGCTGACATTAAAACCTGGTCAGGTCACTGAGGAAAGTGCCAAGTTATATGTTGGACCCATTGTAGCTAAGCGTTTGGAAGCGGTTGCACCGAATCTGCAACGCACATTGGATTATGGTTGGTTCTGGTTCTTCTCAGAAGCACTTTTTTGGGTGATGGACCATTTCTTTATGTTGTTTGGTAACTGGGGATTAGCGATTATTTTTACTACCGTAGTTGTGAAATTGATCTTTTTCCCGCTCACAGCAAAAAGTTATCGCTCTATGGCAAAGATGCGCAAGCTACAGCCAGAAATTAAGAAAATTCAAGAACGCCATAAAGACGACCGTCAAAAAGCGGGTCAGGCGGTGATGACCTTATACCGTGATAAAAAGGTAAACCCGTTAGGCGGCTGTTTACCAATGTTAATTCAGATTCCGGTGTTTATTGCATTGTACTGGATGATCATGGAAAGTGTTGAGTTGCGTCATGCCCCTTTTATTTTGTGGATTCATGATTTATCTGTCAAAGACCCATTTTATATCCTACCCATTTTAATGGGAATCTCGATGTTTGTGCAGCAGCGCTTAACGCCCGCGCCACCGGATCCAACACAAGCGAAAATCATGATGTTTTTGCCGGTAGTATTTACTTTCTTATTTGCACATTTTCCGGCAGGGCTCGTGCTTTACTGGATCATTAATAATACGCTGACGATAGTGCAGCAATGGTGGATGATGCGCGATGTTGATAAAGAAGACCGTGCTGTTTCAATGAAAGCCAAATCTAAATCTAAAAGCAGTAAAAAGGCCTAATGCAGCGATGTCTGCCGTAGAGACAATTGCCGCGCAAGCGACGCCTAGTGGCCGTGGCGGCGTCGGCATTGTGCGTATTTCCGGGCCGAAAGTAGTAGCCCTTGCCACGCTACTACTCGGACGAGTCCCTAAAGCACGTTATGCACACTATGGACCATTTTTAGGTGAACAAGGTGAGATCCTAGATTTTGGCATTAGCTTATATTTTAAAGGCCCACACTCATTTACTGGAGAAGATATACTCGAATTGCAAGGACATGGCGGTCCTGTTGTTACGGATAACTTGCTACAGTACATTTTGGTGCAGGATGGCGTCAGAATGGCGCGTCCTGGTGAGTTTTCCGAACGGGCATTTTTAAACGATAAACTGGATTTAGCTCAGGCAGAAGCTGTCGCTGATCTGATTGATGCCTCATCAACACAGGCCGCACGCTCTGCTTTGCGTTCTTTGCAGGGTGAGTTTTCTAAAGAGGTTCATGCCCTTGTTGATCAGGTAATCTATTTGCGTACTTATGTTGAAGCGGCAATAGACTTCCCTGAGGAGGAAGTGGACTTTCTTTCTGATGGAATTGTTGAGACTAAGTTAAATAATATTCGCGGACACTTAGAGCGCATTCGCTCACAGGCACGACAAGGTGCCTTATTACGTGAGGGGATGACGGTTGTTTTAGCAGGTCGGCCAAATGCAGGAAAATCAAGTTTATTGAATGCATTGACGGGTAAAGAGTCGGCGATAGTGACTGATGTTGCAGGGACGACACGCGACTTATTACGAGAGTATATTCATATTGATGGCATGCCTTTACATATCATTGATACTGCAGGTTTAAGGCACACAGATGACGTGGTTGAGCGTCAAGGTGTTGAACGTGCTCTGAATGAAATTCGTCAGGCTGATCAATTATTATTATTAGTGGATAGTCATGAAACTCCTGCGACAGGGTTAACTGAAGTGTGGCCCAGCCAGCTAGATGATTTAATGGGTGAATTAGATGTGACGGTTGTTCGCAACAAGATCGATATGCATGGCCATGATCGTGATCGCTTACAGGCGGAGCAGTTTGAAAGAGAGGGTGTTACTTGGATTAGTTTATCGGCGAAAACCGGTGAAGGAGTCTCATTATTAACCCAGCACCTCAAGTCGGTTATGGGCTTTAATAGCCAGGCTGAGGGACGTTTTTCAGCACGTCGACGTCACTTAGACGCCTTGGAGCGGGCAGAGCGCAGTTTAAATGAAGGCTATGAACAATTTTTAGTTTTAAATGCTGGCGAATTATTAGCCGAAGATTTGCGCCATGTTCAGGGTTATTTGTCAGAGATCACCGGTGAGTTTAGTTCGGATGATTTGCTTGGGCAGATCTTTACAAGTTTCTGTATAGGTAAATAGGTGTGCATAACTTCGTGGGTTATACACAGGATATGCCCTGTAATTAACGATTTATCCACAAGTTAATTAGTGTTAACTCTGTTTTGTTAAGTATTTTAAAGTTAGGTTGATATGATGTTTTTTGATGAGCACTTTGATGTCATTGTTGTTGGTGGTGGCCATGCAGGTGTCGAGGCCGCGCTGGCTGCTGCACGCAGTGGTGTAAGTACCTTATTGCTCACTCATAATATTGAAACGATTGGTCAAATGTCGTGTAATCCGGCCATCGGTGGGGTGGGCAAAGGCCATTTAGTTAAAGAGATTGATGCCTTAGGTGGTGTAATGGCTTTAGCTGCTGATTGTGGTGGTATTCAGTTTCGGACTTTAAATGCGCGCAAAGGTCCTGCGGTACGAGCAACACGTGCACAAGCAGATCGTATGCTTTATAAGGCGGCAATTCGTGAGATTGTTGAAAATCAGCTGAATCTGAAAATTTTTCAGCAATCTGTTGATGATCTAATTGTTGAGGGTGATCGTGTCAGCGGTGTTGTGACACAAATGGGCTTAAAGTTTCGAGCAAAAGCGGTGGTTTTGACAGTAGGAACTTTTTTAGGCGGAGTGATTCATATTGGCTTGGAGAATCACTCAGGTGGCCGGGCCGGTGACCCTGCGGCGAATGCGCTAGCACGACGATTAAGGGAGTTGCCGTTTACGGTAGGGCGCCTGAAAACAGGTACACCACCGCGTATTGATGCGAGAACGATTGATTTTTCTGATTTGCAAGAGCAACCCGGTGATACACCGTGTCCAGTGTTTTCATTTATGGGCTCGCTTGACTTGCATCCGCAGCAAATCTCATGCTATATCACGCATACCAATGAAAAAACACATGATATTATCCGCGCAGGTCTTGATCGCTCACCGATGTATTCAGGTGTGATTGAAGGGGTTGGCCCGCGTTATTGTCCATCGATTGAAGATAAAATCACCCGTTTTGCTGATAAATCATCGCATCAAATCTTTATTGAGCCGGAAGGATTAACGACTCATGAGATTTACCCTAATGGCATCTCGACAAGCTTACCCTTTGATGTACAGGTACAACTGGTACGCTCAATGAAAGGGTTTGAACAGGCTCATATTCTAAGACCTGGTTATGCAATTGAATATGATTATTTTGATCCGCGTGGTTTAAAGCCGAGTTTAGAGACGAAATATATCAGCGGTCTATTTTTTGCTGGACAAATTAATGGTACCACTGGTTATGAGGAAGCCGGAGCGCAGGGGCTATTAGCAGGAATAAACGCGGCATTAGGCGCACAAGAAAAAGAGAGTGTTCATTTTCGTCGTGATGAGTCTTATCTTGGTGTGCTAGTCGATGATTTAATTACTTTAGGAACACAAGAACCTTATCGAATGTTTACTTCACGTGCTGAATATCGTTTATTATTGCGTGAAGATAATGCTGATTTACGCTTAACAGCAAAAGGGCGTGAATTAGGTTTGATTGACGATAAGCGTTGGCGAGCATTTGAAGAAAAATGTGAAGCCATTGAGTTGGAAAAACAGCGATTAAAATCAACATGGTTGCAACCTGAATCAGCCCAGGCCCTACTGTTAAAAGAGCAGTTTGGAGTGACACTGGGGCGTGAGCATAGCTTAGAGAGCTTATTGCGTCGTCCTGAAGTTAAGTATCAAGATCTAGCAATAGTTGCACCAGCAGAATTAAGTTGTACAGATGATGTTGCCGAGCAAGTTGAAGTGCAGATTAAATATGCAGGCTATATTGAGCGCCAGCGTGATGAAATTGCTAAACAACGTCGTCATGAAGAAACAAAAGTACCGCCTGAATTTGATTATGATGCAGTCAGTGGTTTATCTAATGAGGTAACAGCAAAGTTAAAATTAGCACGCCCTGAGACGGTCGGCCAAGCCTCGCGCATATCCGGAGTAACCCCGGCGGCTATATCATTGCTCTTAGTTTATCTTAAAAAACAGCGTTATATTAATGATGAAAATCTGGCCTGATTTAATTTAGGCATAAATTAAAATAAGTTGAAGTTGTTAGCGATAAAATGTTAAAAGAAAAGTTAATCCAAGGTATTAATCAATTAAATTTATCACTCGGTGATGATCAAGTTAATTTGTTGATTGATTATGTGCAGTTATTAAATAAATGGAATAAAACCTATAATTTAACTGCAATTCGAGATATTAACGAGATGATCAGTGTGCATCTCTTAGATAGTTTAGCTGTGGCGCCTTATTTACAGGGGTATGATATTCTTGATGTGGGTACGGGAGCCGGACTGCCGGGAATTCCCTTGGCAATTTGCTTTCCAGAGTATAACTTTACGTTATTGGATAGTAACGGTAAAAAAACACGTTTTGTGCAACAAGCGGTTTTAACTTTAGGCTTGAAAAATATTAACGTGGTACAAAGCCGGATAGAGCACTTTGTGAGCCAAGATAAGTTTACGACCATCATCAGTCGTGCCTTTGCTGCAATCGATGATATGCTAAAAGGGGCTGCTCATTTGTGTCGGCATCAGGGAGAATTTTTAGCAATGAAGGGAATAGATCCAGAAAAAGAGTGGCAAGCGGTCGCCGCAGATTATCATCTGCTTGAGACCATCAAATTATCTGTACCTTTTATTGATGGTGATCGCCACTTAGTGCGTATACGTTTAAAAAATAAGTAAGCATGTTGGGGGAGTTATTGTGGGGAAAGTGATTGCGCTAGCAAATCAAAAGGGAGGTGTGGGAAAAACCACCAGTTGCATCAACCTGGCAGCTTCTTTAGCTTCATTGAAAAAGAAAGTCTTACTTATTGATATTGACCCTCAAGGCAATGCCACTATGGGTAGTGGGGTGAATAAACATGAGGTTGAGTTTAGTATTAATGATGTACTCATTACTGAAATATCCATACAACAAGCACGGATTGATGCTAGTTTAGCGGGTTATGATTTGATTGCTGGCAATGCCAATACGACAGAAGCTGAAATTCAATTGTTTCAATTTGAACAACGTGAACAACGGTTAGCACAGGCTCTTGCGCCTATTAAAGAAGACTATGATTTTATTTTAATTGATTGTCCTCCTTCTTTAAATATGCTGACTTTAAATGCGTTAACTGCAGCAAACTCGGTATTTATTCCGATTCAATGTGAGTATTTTGCTCTAGAGGGCTTATCTTCACTGCTTGAAACGGTCGAGAAAATTAGAGAGTCTTTAAATAGCGAGTTACAGATAGAAGGCGTGCTTAGAACTATGTATGATGCGCGCAATCGCTTAACGATGGATGTTTCAGAGCAGTTGGTAAAACACTTTGGTAAGCAAGTATATAAGGCAATTATTCCACGTAATGTGCGTTTGGCGGAAGCGCCTAGCCATGGATTGCCGATTATTAAATATGATAAATATTCAAAAGGATCGTTGGCCTATCTTGCTTTGGCAAAAGAGTTTATTCGTAAAAATAAAGCGGTTCAGAAAGTAGCTCAACTTACGTCAAAATCAAAACCAAAACTCAGTGCAGTAAAAACGCAAGCTAAATCTAAATCAGCGAAATCCAGGTCCAATAAATCTAAAGTGAAAATGGCGTAATCTACAGTATCTAAGGTAAGGGTGGTAAGGTGATGACAGTGAAAACAGCAAAGCGCCGAGGTTTGGGTAAAGGTTTGGATGCTCTATTGTCCGGAGCAAGCTTAGATACGACCTTGATTGGCAAAAAAGCCGACCGCAATCGTGAAACATTAAAGTATTTGCCGATAGATGTATTGCAACGTGGTCAATATCAACCACGCCGTGATATGGACCCTGACGCCTTAGAAAGCTTATCTGCGTCTATTCGTAAGCAAGGTGTGGTACAGCCGATTGTTGTGCGTCCGGTGGTGGGTGGTGAAAAGTTTGAAATCATTGCTGGGGAGCGCCGTTGGCGCGCATCACAATTGGCGGGTAAAGAGACGATTCCGGCGGTGATTCGTGATATTCCTGATGATATCGCCCTCGCTTTGGCCTTAATTGAAAATATTCAGCGTGAGGATTTAAATCCGATAGAAGAAGCGGCTGCATTGCAGCGTTTAATTGACGAATTTGATATGACCCACCAGCAAGTAGCAGAAGTAGTTGGACGCTCTCGTGCAGCGGTTAGTAACTTACTACGCTTGATGGCGCTGGAAAGTAGTGTAAAAACGATGCTAGAGCGTGGTGATTTAGAGATGGGGCATGCACGGGCATTATTATCTTTGGCGAAAAACCAGCAAATCCAATCTGCACGCCAGGTTGTTGCACGTGAGTTATCTGTGCGTGATACTGAACGCTTGGTTAAAAAATTATTAGAAGGCAAAAACACAGAAAATAATGAAAAGAAAAAAACAGTCGATCCTGATATCCGTAAATTGCAAAATGATTTAGCAGATAAGCTCGGTGCGTCGGTTACTATTAAGCACGGCGCACGCGGACGTGGCAAGCTGGTGATTGAATATACTAATTTAGATGAATTAGATGGTATTTTAAGTCATATTCAGTGATTGCAATTGTTAATGATTCTTTGCTATTTTAGCATAGAGAGTTGAACCTAATCATATTAGCGATTATAATTTGCTCGCTGAATTAGTTGTTGTGTATTGTGTTAGGGGAGATCTATGCAGCCAAAGCAACGGATGTATAAAATTCCTTTGATACAACTCGCGCTAAGTGTGTTATTTTCTATAATCGCTTGGTGTATTTCACAGCAATGGGGATTGTCTGTATTTTTGGGAGGAATCAGCGTAATACTGCCTAGTTTGTATTTTATTTGGCGGTATCTGCGACGACAATCTAAAGACACAGTAAGCTCAGCTAAGTCGGTTTTAACTGACTTTTATTTGACTGTTTTTTCGAAAATGGTTATGAGCATTGTTGTGTTAATTGCATTGTTGATGATTTGCGTTCATATATTCCAATTACCAGTCATTCCATTTATAGTAGGTTACGCAATTAATCAGGTGGTGTCGAGTTTACTACCGCTTGTATATAAAACAGAAAGTGTTGGTGGGGCATAATTAAGTGGCTACAGCGTCGGCGATAACAAGTACAGAGTATATTTCTCATCATTTGAACTATCTTTCCTTTGATTTGAAAACCATGAGCTTTGGTGAAGGCTCAGGCTTTTGGGTGGTTCACCTTGATACATTGCTTATGTCAGTGGTGTTGGGGTTGCTTTTTTTATTGGCTTTTCGTTGGGTGGCAATGCGCATGGTTGCCGGTGTGCCTGGGCGAATACAAAATTTTGTTGAAGTCATTATTGAATTTATTGATAATCAGGTAAAGACAACATACTCGGGGAAAAGTGAGATTGTTGCACCTTTAGCCTTGACGATTTTTGTCTGGGTTTTCTTGATGAATTTAATGGACTTGATTCCTGTTGATATTATTCCAGGGCTGGCTAGTTTGTTAGGGGCGAGTCACTTTCGTGCGGTGCCGACAGCAGATGTGAACTTAACATTTGCGTTATCAATTAGTGTCTTTTTATTAAGTATTGGTTTTGCTGTGCGCTCAAAAGGTGTTTTGGGCTTTATTAAAGAGTTAGCACTTAATCCATTTGGTAAGTGGTTAATTCCAGTAAACCTTGTATTGGAATTAGTGACATTGTTTGCACGACCTTTGTCATTATCTCTTCGTTTGTTCGGTAATTTATATGCAGGTGAACTCGTCTTTATTTTAATTGCCGGTTTATTGTTGTCACACTGGAGCTTACAGCCAGTGGGTTGGGTGGTGAACTGGATTTGGGCGATGTTTCATTTATTGGTAATTACCTTGCAAGCCTTTATCTTTATGATTTTAACAGTTGTGTATTTAAACATGGCTGATGAAAAGCATTAATTTTAACTAACTGTAACTGTACGCACTTAGGTGTAATTTTGAGGAGAAGTGATGAACTTTATTGCAATTTTAGCTCAGGTCAATGGTATGTCGGCGGTAGCCGCAGGTCTTTTGATTGGTTTAGGTGCACTTGGAACTGCGATTGGTTTTGGTGTTTTAGGTGGAAAGTTCTTAGAAGGGGTGGCGCGCCAGCCTGAAATGATGCCAACACTTAGAATGTGGATGTTTGTGGTTGCTGGCTTGATTGATGCGATTGCAATGATCGGTGTAGCGATTGCTTTGGTCTTTATCTTTGCAAATCCATTTACGACCAATTTAACAGCGCAAGCGAATGCTGAAACAACGATGCAAACGATGCAACTGGTTGCTCAAGCGAAAAAGTTAGGGATCAAAGGTGATTCTAACGTAATTAAACCTCTTGTTGCGGTAATGAGTGAAGCGACAGAAAGCAAATAAGAGTATTTAAAGTTACGTCGAATCTTTATCTGATAAATAAGAAGGGCCACATTTATGAACTTAAACGCGACCCTGATAGGACAAATGATTGCATTTCTCCTATTTGTTTTAGCGACTTGGCGATGGGTTTTACCGCCAATTATGAAGGCGCTGAATGAGCGCCGTGAAACCATTGCTAAGGGCTTAGAGGCTGCAGATGCTGGTAATAAAGCACTAGAGCTTGCTAATCACCAGGCTGCAAGTATTTTAAGAGATGCCAAAGCACAGACCGCATCAATCTTAGATAAAGCCAATCAGCGTGCACATCGCATTGTTGAGGATGCTAAAGAGGATGCACGTCAAGAGGGTGCGCGTATTATTGTTGCAGCCAAAGCTGAAATTGAGCAAGAAATAGCTCAAGCAAAGGAAGCTTTGCGTTTGCAATTGGTTGATATTGCTATGACAGGGGCAGAAAAAATTCTTGAACGTAGCATTGATCAAGCAGCCAATAAAGAGCTTTTAGATAAGCTTGTTAAAGAATTTTAGGCGGTTTTATTATGGAAATTGTCGCTAGGCCTTACGCTAAAGCTATATTTGAGCTTGCTGAAGAAAGTCAGCGCTGCCCATTTTGGTCTGATGTTTTATCAACCTTAAGTGATATTGCTGCTGCACCTGCAACACAGGTGATCTTAACCAATCCTGTTTTTCCCAAAGAAAAAAAATCAGCATGGTTTTTAGAGATCGCGAAAAAAGTGCTCGATGTAGAGGCAATTAATTTAGTTAAATTACTTGCAGAAAAAGATCGTTTAGTGTGTTTACCTGTTCTTAAAGTGCTGTATGAGAAACATCGGGCGGATGCTGAGCGTATGTTAAATGCCACGGTGACGAGTGCATTTGCATTGGCATCAGCAGAGCAAGAGAAGATTATCTTGGCATTAGAGAAAAAATATGCTCGCCAAGTTAAGCTCAATTGCATGGTTAATCAGGCGTTAATCGGTGGTGTAGTGATTCAGGTCGGTGATGAAGTGATCGATGGTTCAGTAAAAGGTAAGCTTGAGCGTTTAGTAGGCGCGTTGACGTTATAATAGTTGAGGGTGAATTATGCGTTTAGATTCAACAGAAATCAGTGATCTTATTAAAGAGCGCATTAAAGATTTTGACGCGACTTCAGAATCACATACTGAAGGTACAATTGTTAGTATTAAAGATGGCATTTTACGTATTCATGGTTTAGAAGATGTAACGATGGGAGAGATGATTAAGCTCTCTAATTCTCGTTTTGCATTGGCATTAAACCTTGAGCGTGATTCTGTGGGTGCGGTGGTGTTAGGTCCATATGAAGACTTAACTGAAGGGGATAAAGTTCAATGTACTGGCCATATTTTAGAAGTGCCGGTGGGTGAGGCTTTATTGGGTCGTGTAGTCGATACTTTAGGGACTGCCATTGATGGTAAAGGCCCGCACGAGGCGAAAGCATTTTCTCCAGTTGAAAAAGTAGCTCCTGGGGTAATTACCCGTAAAAGTGTTGATGAGCCGTTACAAACTGGCTTGAAATGTATTGATGCGATGGTGCCAGTCGGCCGTGGTCAGCGTGAGTTAATCATTGGTGACCGCCAGACAGGGAAAACAGCAATTGCCATTGATACAATCATCAATCAAAAAGGCAAAAACGTTAAGTGTATTTATGTGGCGATTGGTCAAAAAGCATCATCAATTGCCAATATCGTCCGTAAGCTTGAAGAGCACGGCGCGATGGAATATACCACGGTTGTTGCCGCTTCTGCTTCTGACTCCGCTGCGTTGCAATTCTTAGCACCTTATGCGGGTTGCGCGATGGGTGAGTATTATCGTGATAAAGGTGAAGATGCCTTAATTATTTATGATGATTTAACCAAGCAAGCCTGGGCGTATCGTCAAGTCTCGTTATTGCTCCGTCGTCCACCAGGGCGTGAAGCCTATCCAGGTGATGTATTTTACTTGCACTCACGCCTACTTGAGCGTGCGGCACGAGTAAATGCTGAGTATGTTGAAAAAATGACAAATGGCAAAGTCAAAGGTAAAACGGGTTCATTGACGGCATTGCCGATTATTGAAACGCAAGCCGGTGACGTGTCAGCCTTTGTACCGACGAATGTGATTTCGATTACTGATGGTCAGATTTTCTTAGAAACTGGTTTGTTTGCCTCTGGGATTCGCCCAGCAATTAATGCGGGTATTTCGGTATCGCGTGTTGGTGGTGCTGCTCAGACGAAGATCATTAAAAAACTTGGTGGCGGCGTGCGTTTGGCGCTTGCACAATATCGTGAGCTAGAAGCTTTTTCACAGTTTGCTTCTGATTTAGATGATGTGACGCGTAAACAGCTTGAGCGTGGTCAACGGATGATGGAGTTGATGAAGCAAAAGCAATATTCGCCATTATCGATTGCTGAAATGGGCCTTGCACTGTATGCGGCTGAGAAAGGTCATTTAGATGATGTGGCTGTAAATAAAGTGGTTGATTTTGAAGCGGCTCTATTAGCTTACTTTAATGACCAAGAAAAAGATTTAATTGCAAAAATCAATGATACGGGTGCTTATGGTGATGATATAGAAGCTGAGCTCAAGCGTGTCGTGACACAATTTAAAGCAACGCAAACTTGGTAAATTTTAATTTAATTAAGGTATTCTAATGGCCGTCGGCAAAGAAATTAAGACAAAAATTTCAAGCGTACAGAATACAAAAAAAATTACAAAAGCGATGGAATTGATGGCAGCAAGTAAGATGCGCAAAGCGCGTGATCGCATGGCTGCTACAAAACCGTATGCTCAACGTATGCGTGAAGTTGTTGGGCATATAAGCTTATCTCACCCTGAGTATATGAACGCTTATATGAGACAACATGAAGTGAAACGTGTTGGTTATATTGTTATTTCAACCGATCGTGGCTTGTGTGGTGGATTAAATCTAAATCTATTTCGCAAGCTACTGACATCCTTAAAAGAGTGGGATGATCAAGGAATCGAACTTGATATTTGTGCTATCGGGGTAAAAGCTGAACACTTTTTTCAGTATTGCCATGCGAATGTGGTTGCCACCGCGAATCATTTAGGTGATCAACCTAAAATTCAGGATTTGATTGGTTCGGTAAAAGTAATGTTGGATGCCTATGCTGAAGGTAAGATTGATCGCCTTTATTTAGCATCGAATGATTTTGTTAATTCTATTACTCAAACCCCAGAGGTCACCCAGTTATTGCCCTTAGTGCCAGGTGAAGATGATAAGCTAAAGCACTTTTGGGACTATATTTATGAGCCTGAAGCAAAAGAGCTGCTTGATCAACTCATGGTTCGTTATATCGAATCACAAGTATATCAGGGTGTGGTTGAGAATAATGCCTGTGAGCAAGCTGCCCGTATGGTGGCGATGAAAAATGCCACAGATAATGCGACCGATATGATCCACAAGCTCAAACTGAAATATAACAAAGCACGACAAGCGGCAATTACTCAGGAGCTATCTGAGATTGTTTCTGGTGCTGCGGCAGTTTAACGAGTAAATAATTTAAAAGAGGTTTTGAAAATGACTACCGGTAAAATTGTTGAAGTTATCGGCGCCGTAGTAGATGTAGAGTTTCCGCGCAATGCTGTGCCAAAAATCTATGACGCCATGACGATTGAAGGGCGTAACCCTAGTGATATTACCTTAGAAGTGCAGCAACAGCTCGGCGATGGTGTCGTGCGAGCGATTGCTATGGGCGAGTCGAGTACCGATGGTTTGCGCCGTGGTGCGGTTGTTACTAATACTGATCGACCGATTCATGTGCCGGTTGGTAAGAAAACCTTGGGCCGGATCATGAATGTTTTGGGTGATCCGATTGATGAGGCAGGCCCAATTGGTGAAGAAGAGCGCATGCCGATTCACCGTGCTGCACCGACGTTTCGTGACCAAGCGCATAGTGCAGAAGTCTTAGAAACAGGAATTAAAGTTATTGACTTGCTGTGTCCATTTGCTAAAGGCGGTAAAGTCGGTTTATTCGGTGGTGCCGGTGTTGGTAAAACCGTTAATATGATGGAGTTAATCCGTAATATTGCCGCAGAGCATAGTGGTTATTCTGTCTTTGCGGGTGTTGGTGAAAGAACCCGTGAAGGTAATGACTTTTATCATGAGATGCAAGAATCAAATGTATTAGATAAAGTCTCGCTGGTCTATGGCCAGATGAATGAGCCACCGGGCAACCGTTTGCGCGTGGCATTAACTGGCCTGACGATGGCTGAGAAATTCCGTGATGAAGGTCGTGATGTTTTATTATTTATTGATAATATTTACCGGTATACTTTAGCGGGTACGGAAGTATCGGCATTATTAGGCCGTATGCCATCGGCTGTGGGTTATCAGCCAACATTGGCAGAAGAGATGGGCGTTCTACAAGAGCGCATTACCTCGACGAAGACGGGCTCGATTACTTCAGTTCAGGCGGTGTATGTTCCTGCCGATGACTTAACCGATCCATCACCGGCGACAACCTTCTCACACTTAGATGCAACGGTGGTCTTGTCGCGTCAGATTGCAGAGCTTGGTATTTACCCTGCGGTTGACCCATTAGACTCTACTTCGCGTCAGCTTGACCCATTGGTTGTCGGTCAAGAGCACTATGATGTCGCGCGTAAAGTGCAAGGGATTTTACAGCGTCATAAAGAGCTTAAAGATATTATTGCGATCTTGGGGATGGACGAATTATCCGAAGAAGATAAGAGTACGGTCATGCGTGCGCGTAAGATTGAAAAATTCTTATCGCAGCCATTTTTCGTTGCTGAAATTTTCACTGGCGCACCAGGCAAATATGTGCCTGTTAAAGAGACGATTCGTGACTTTAAAGCAATTGTTGAAGGTGAGTATGATGATCTGCCTGAGCAGGCGTTCTATATGGTCGGCTCTATGGATGAAGCTGCTGAAAAAGCGAAATCGCTGTAATCAGGCTTAAGTCGGGAGATTATCATGGCTGCATTATTAAAAGTTCAAGTCGCTAGCGTCGAAGGTGAAATCTTCTCTGGTCAGGCAACAATGGTGGTTGCTCGGGGTGGCTTGGGTGAGGTTGGAATTACTCCAGGACATGCTCAATTATTGACGACGATAGAACCAGGGACCTTAAGAATCAAAAAGGACAATGGTGAAGAAGAAGCGCTGTATGTTTCCGGCGGCTTTCTTGAGGTGCAACCTGAAGAAGTAATTGTTCTTGCTGATACGGTAATTCGTGCCCGTGATCTTAATGAGGGTGCTGCACGTGAAGCCAAAGAGCGTGCTGAGGCTTTGCTGGCGGATAAAGGTGCCAGCCAATTTGATCATACCAAAGCACAAAAACGTTTAGCAGAAGCTGCGGCACAACTGCGGATGTTGCAATATTTAAATCAGTTGAAACAGCATTAATGGTTATTATATAAGTATTAATAACGAATATGAGTAGCTGTTAAAATAATAAGGCGGGTTAATCCCGCCTTTTGTTATTATTGGAGGTAACAAATGTCATCGCTCACTGTGGTTATTTTAGCAGCCGGCCAAGGAACACGGATGTGTTCTAATTTACCTAAGATTTTACACCGTTTGGCAGGCAAGCCATTAATTAAGCATGTCATTGATTTAGCACGTTCACTCTTGCCTGAAAAAATAGTCATCGTCTATGGTCATGGTGGTGAGCAGTTGCAATATGCATTAAAAGATGAGCAGGATTTAACTTGGGCAGAGCAAAAGCAGCAGCTTGGCACGGGTGATGCAGTACGTGCGGCAATGAGTGATATAGAAACTCAGCGCTGTTTAGTTCTTAATGCAGATGTACCGTTATTATCTGAAGATACGGTGCAGCGCTTAATGAATCGTGTTGAAGTTAGCGATGTTGGGGTCTTAACTGCAGATGTTGCTAACCCTTACGGCTATGGTCGAATTATTCGTGATACGACAAAACGAGTGAAACATATTGTTGAAGAAAAAGATGCGACTGATATTCAGAAAAAAATAATTGAAGTTAATAGTGGTGTTTTTATTTTCCCAGTAAACTTTTTAAAAGAAAACATTAAAAAACTAGAAAATAAAAATAAACAAAACGAATATTATTTAACTGACTTGGTGTCCAGGGCATTACAGCAAGACTTGAATGTCAGCGTGGTTAAAGCAAAAGACCCTTACGAAATCGAAGGGGTTAATACTCGTGTGCAATTACTTAAGCTGGAGCGTTATTACCAGGAGAAAATAGCTCAAGAGTTGATGCTAGCGGGCGTGTCTATTGCTGACTCAAAACGCTTGGATATTCGTGGTGATGTGACGATTGGCCAAGATACAAGTATTGATATTAATGTGATATTAGAAGGTCAAGTTTCTATTGGTAAAAACTGTATTATCGAATCTGGGGTGATTATTAAAAACTCTGAAATTGCTGATAATGTCCATATTAAAGCCTATAGTGTTATCGAAGAAGCTGTTATTAATAGTAATGCTGAAGTAGGTCCATTTGCCCGTTTACGCCCACAAACGGAGTTAAAAGAAAAAGCACGGATTGGCAACTTTGTTGAAGTGAAAAAATCGACTATAGGTCAAAGTAGCAAAGTCAATCACTTAAGTTATATCGGTGATAGTACGGTAGGTGCAGGAGTTAATATTGGTGCGGGCGTGATTACCTGTAATTATGATGGCGTTAATAAACATCAGACGATTATCCATGATCAGGCATTTATTGGTTCAAACTGTGCGCTGGTCGCTCCTATCGAAGTGGGGGCCAGTGCTGTAGTGGGTGCAGGCTCAACGGTGAGTCGTAGCGTACCAAAAGAGAAATTAACCGTTGCCCGCGTTAAGCAAAAATCATTGAACTGGCAGCGTCCGGATAAGAAAAAATAAGAAACAAGTAAAGAATAAAATAAAAGCAGGACTATAGCATTATAGAGGAAAAATTATGTGTGGCATTGTCGGTAAAGTTTCAACAACACCCTGTTCTGAATTTTTAATTAATGGGCTAAAACGTTTAGAGTATCGTGGTTATGATTCAGCGGGGGTCGCTGTGATTGAAAATAATCAAATAACGCGTATTCGTAGTTTAGGTAAAGTTGCTAATTTAGAGGCAGAAGTGTCTTTATTTGATTTGGAAAAAGCCAGCGTAGGGATTGCGCATACCCGTTGGGCCACTCATGGCGAACCTAGCGTTGAAAATGCCCACCCGCATCAATCAGGCAATATCGCACTTGTTCATAATGGCATTATCGAAAATTATTTAGAGCTGAAAAAAAACTTAGAAACCGCAGGTTATATATTTGAATCAGGCACGGATACCGAAGTTGCCGCTCACTTTATTCATCATACCTTAAAAACTAGCTCATCAATCATAGATGCTTTAGTTAAAGCGAATCAAACGCTTACTGGTGCCTATGCAATGGCGCTGATTGATAGTGAAATCCCCGATAAAATCTATGTGATTCGCTCAGGCTCACCATTAGTTATTGGCTTGGGTGATAATGAAAATTATATTTCATCCGATAGTTTATCATTGGGGCACCTCACTGAAGAATTTATTTATTTAGAAGAAGGGGATATTGCTGAAATTACCACGCAAAATATTACTGTTTATAATAGTCAGGGTGATTTAGTGAAGCGAGAGGTTAAGCATGAAAATTTACAGGTCGACCATGCAGATAAAGATGGTTTTGAGCATTATATGCTCAAAGAAATTTACGAGCAGCCACATGTAGTACAGGCAACAATAGAGCGCTTAATGCCGCAAGGCTCAACCTTAGCCCAATCAGTCAGTCGCCAGCATGCAGCGATTTTCTCTAAAACCAAACGGCTGCAGATTGTTGCCTGTGGCTCAAGCTATCATGTGGGTTTAGTGGCTGCTGAATGGTTTGAACAAATTGCTGGTATTGCGACAAAAGTGGATATTGCCAGTGAATATCGTTATCGTCGTCAAATGATTGATAGTGATACGTTGTTTTTAACGATTTCTCAATCCGGTGAAACTGCTGATACGTTGGCTGCCCTACGTAAAGCACAAACCTTAGGCTATGTAGCAACCATGGCAGTATGTAATGTTGCGCATAGTTCATTAGTACGTGAGTCGGATGTATCGTTTTTAACCGCGGCAGGTGCTGAGGTGAGTGTCGCTTCAACCAAGGCATTTACTACCCAGTTAGTTACTTTATTGCAGTTGGTATTAGCACTCGCAACGCATCGCGGTGCAGCTGAGCTTAAGGGTGTTGATACGGAATTATTATTTCAAAACTTAAGCCATCATATCGATTTAGCCTTAACAACGGTTGAGCAAATTAAAGCCATTGCCGCTGATTTTAAGGATAAACACCATGCATTATTTTTAGGCCGTGGTGAGTTGTATCCTATTGCTATGGAAGGAGCATTAAAATTAAAGGAAATTTCCTATATTCATGCTGAAGCCTATCCTGCGGGTGAGCTAAAGCATGGACCATTAGCATTAGTTGATGAAAATATGCCGGTGATTGCTATTATCAATCATGATGAATTACTGATGGAAAAATTAATTTCTAACCTCAATGAAGTGATTACTCGTGGTGGTAAGTTATATGTGATAATTGATGAAGCCCTTGTGCCTAAATTTAAATTGCCTGCTGAAAAAATTATTGTTCCAGCTATTCAGCATGAGCATTTAGCGCCATTAACCTATAATATTCCATTGCAATTATTATCGTATTATGTCGCACTTGAGAAAGGTGAGAATATAGATCAGCCGAGGAATTTAGCTAAGAGTGTGACGGTGGAGTAATTTTATAATTAACTACGCGATGCTCAACTTTTAGAGCGGTTTGACTTACAAGGGATAAAGTGGCACTTTTAGTTTCAAGCTGGTCCCGACCGACCAAAATAAAACAGACTAAGGATAGCAAAGTGCCACTCGAAGATTTTATCATTACAACATACTGCTTGGTAGACCAAACAATGGAAGTGATAGGTGAATTTTTAGGGCAAGATACAGACAGTGGTATTTGGCGTTACTTTCGTGAACATTGGCTGGATTGGTTTCCTCAATTAGGTTCCCGATCTAACTTTGCTAAACATGCAGCAAATCTTTGGCATGTAAAACAATATATCCAGAATGCGTTAGTTAAGGATCTTCAAGGAAATCACGATCAATTGTATATGGCAGATGGCTTCCCTATTGCGGTATGTCATTTAAGTCGGGCGAAGAATTGCGAATTGTTTTCAGATTCGGTTTCTTATGGTTATTGTGCTTCAAAATCAGAACGTTATTATGGATTCAAAGGCAATTTAGTGATTAATTCTACGGGGCTTATTGTTGGTATGACTGCAACGGCAGCGCAGATTGATGAACGGGTTTCTCTTTGGGACATTTTAGGTCATGCTAAAAATCTATTGATTGCAGATAAAGGCTTTATTGGTGATGCGTATCATCAAGAAGTTTATGCTCATACCTTGAGATTCAGGAATTTCAAAAAAATGATCCTGGCGGCAATGTTTAGGAGGATGTTAAATTCTGGTCAGTATTGCTGTGGCCATTACCGAATATAATGTCTGCAGGCGGTTTTTTAAGTGAAAATAGGCGAATTCTCTAATTTCGGGCGGAGTTACCCTACTAGAAGCCTCTAAA
>NZ_AMFF02000070.1 GCF_000297215.2 Piscirickettsia salmonis LF-89 = ATCC VR-1361 | reverse complement strand
CAATAAAGACCTTTTAAATCGAATTGGGGTATTCCGGTTTAATCTCACGGCTAATCGTGCTAGGAGAAAAGCCAAGTGCTCTAGCAATTGATCTGAGCGAGTCTCCCTCTGATAACCGTTGTTCGATATAAAAACGATCTTTTTCATTTAAGTGCCGATAAACCATCTCTACCCTCTAAGTCAAAAGGCGAACTAGAGAGTTTATCTGTATGAATATGAACTCTCTACTGAGTGTTGCACTTCAGATGACGGAGGGCGTTTCAGTTAAACACCACAAGTAATCTTCATTTTGTTTTACCTTGTCACCTAATACAGAATACAAGGCATGGTTAATCGCTTTTCTATCAACATCAAACTTCTTAGCAATGTCTTTCGGCTCTCCCGCAATAAATGTGGAGACCTTAAACGCTTGCCATTACTAGCCTGGGCAGGTACTTCATATTTCGATTTAAATGATTTATGTCGCCGATTGAGAGCACTTATTGATTAACAGCTTCTTTTAAACCCTTGCTGACCTTAAAATTCACAGAGTTTGAGGCTTTAATAACCATTGGCGCGCCATTTGAAGGATTACGGCCTTGTCGCTCTGGACGATGTTTCACTTCAAAATTACCAAAACCAACTAATGATACTTTTCCACCATCTTTGAGTGAGGTTTCTAGGCCATCAAGCACTGCATCAATCGCTTTTGTTGCGTCTTTGACGCTACTGTAATGCTCTTTTTCAACTAAGCACTTTGCAAGATCAATTTTTCCTACAGGTTTTTTACTTTCACTCATGTGTATTGCCCTTTATTTATTAGTTTTCTTAGCCTCAAAAGTATAGGAATAGAGCCATCAAGTAAAGTTTGATTGATAAATTTCATGTTTTAGACGATATTGTTGTGAAATTACTTGTTAAATCATGGATATTGCTATGTTTGTGTGCTAATCGTAAGATAAGCCAAACTTAATGGAGATAGATATGGCCGCTACAAAACGTGCAAGTGCAGCAAAAAAGAAACCTATTAAAAAAGCGACACCCAAAAAGGCTATCGCTGCTAAAAAAACAACTACAGCGAAGAAAAAAACTCCGGCATTAAAGGCAGTGAAAGAAAAGCAGACTAAAAGTGAAATTATTGTTGATATTGCAGAAGCACTGAATCTTGAGCGTAAGGATGTAAAGGAATTTTTTACCGCCTTAAAAAATCAAGTGGAACGCCATGTTAAAAAAGGTGGTTCAGGTGAGTTTTCGATCCCAGATTTAGGAGTCAAATTGAAAAGGGTGAAAAAGCCTGCGACCAAGAAGCGTAAGGGCAGAAACCCAGCCACAGGTGAAGAAATTATGATCAAAGCAAAGCCAGCGCGCACAGTGGTGAAAGCAACAGCGTTAAAAGCGTTGAAAGAAATGGCATAATAGAGCATTTTGCCATTATTAATTTATGAGAGTAAATCCTCACCTCTCATTTGAAGAGCCTTGTAAGCTCCGAAGGCGAGGCTTTTCATCTTAGTTATAGGGTTAGATGTATGAATACGCAGTATCAGGCAGGACAGCCGCTTTCTATGTTGCTATGTTTTCCCGATATTTTAGATAGATTAATCGAAGCATCTTGTGAACAACTTAAAATATTAAGATTAGCTGTAAAACTCCAGATA
>NZ_AMFF02000069.1:79061-85320 GCF_000297215.2 Piscirickettsia salmonis LF-89 = ATCC VR-1361 | reverse complement strand
TCACCATACTTGTCAAAATATTAATTCCCTTTACATGAGCGCTTTTGCTGTGTGAATAATGCCAACAAACCACATCATTCTCATCTGTCGCTGCGAGCCATGGAGTGCTAAGCACGGGGTGAGTAGGCCGAGGTAGGTTCGGGTTTTTAGCAGAGCGGAGTTGCGAAAGGCCGTTAGGTCTGTAGCAAGCGTAACGAGTGTCTAAAAATCTATACGAACCGTAGAGTCATGTGAGAGCACAGTAGTGGAGTGTGCCGATTCAAGGCACGTAACGCTGTGTGACGCGGACAGCCGAGGGTTTATAGTCGTCGCGTTTTGCTCGGCGATTTTGCATCATTGGATGTGCAAAATACCTACCGAGGTAGCGACGCTTACGGTATGTTAGGCTAAATTTTGAAGGAGAATATTTAATGATGAAAGGATTGATTGGTATTTTATTACTGATAGGTTTTTTGGCTATTGTTATCACTTATTGGGTTGCCCGTCTTGAAGTGCCTGTACTTGTCAGTTATGAATTACAAAAAGTGTTGTCTTTAAAGATAAACTCAGAAATTTTTAATTTAAGTTATAAAAAAATAGATGCAGGGTTTACCTTTTTTTTAAATGGTAGTTTTCAATTGGATGACGTAACAGTGAAGTTAAAGCGCTTTCCCGAGGTGTTATTGATGTCCCCTAAAGTTGCCGTGACTGGATTTAAGTTGAGCAAGGTCAAAGGTATTCAGGTGGACTCATTTGTTATAACAGGTCATCAATGGCTAGGTGATGGTGTTAATCGCTGGTCGTTAGGTGTTCGCTATTATCAAGACTCTCAGAATAAAAAGAAAAACTTAGCATTGAATGTCTACAAGCAAGAGACTCTTATCGGTGAATTTTTTGCTGTTTTGCCGGTCGAAGAGTCTTTGTTTAAAGCGTTAAATAACTGGTCATTAGGGCGAAAAACTGCTGGATTGAAGATCAATTATACAGACCATGGTTTAAGAGGGCAACTTGCTGGGTTTAAATTTCATGTTGCGGAGTTGGGGCCTGTGTTAGACCATGTTAAAGCGAGCTAAATTCTAGGAGTACCGGCTTTTTTAGTCTAGAATGGCCCCTTTGATTGAATAGTTGAGCGTAAAGAAGGGTCATAATGGCAAGACGGCGACACAAACCTGTTCCTAAAGAGCCTGTGCAAGTAGTCATTGATAAAATAGATCATGAGGGGAGAGGGATTGCTTACCATGATGGACGAACTGTCTTTGTTGATGGTGCTTTACCTAAGGAAGAGGTGGTTTTTCAGTATGTATCGCGTCGTGCTAAAGTTGCTGAAGCACGTACGCTTGATGTCATACAAGCTTCAAGAGAACGGGTTGATGCAAAATGTGCTCATTTTTATTTATGCGGTGGATGCTCGTTGCAGCACATGTCTCCAGAGGCGCAGATTGATTTTAAGCAACATACGCTTTTAGAGCAACTTAAGCATTTTGGTCAGATACAGCCAGAGCAGGTGTTAGCGCCATTAGTGAATACAATGCCTTGGGCGTATCGTCGTCGAGCACGCTTAGGGGTTCGTTATGTTCATAAAAAAGAGCAAGTTTTAGTCGGTTTTCGGGAAAAACACAGCAGTTTTTTAGCTGACCTATCAAGTTGTCAGGTATTAACAGCAAATGTTGGTGAGCATTTAGAAGCATTTAAGGTGATGTTTTCAAGCCTTGATGCTAAAGAAACGATTCCTCAAGTTGAAGTGGTGGTGGGGGATGATCAAACCGCACTGATTATTCGTCATTTAGAGCCATTAAGCGATCATGATTTAAAAGCATTAATCGAGTTCTGCCAGCGTTTAAATTTTGAACTGTACTTGCAACCTAAAGGTCCGCTGACGATTCATCGTATTTACCCTGAGCCTGTGTCAGGTCGCTTGCCTGGGCAAGAGCGTTTATCTTACTGTTTGCCTGACTTTAATCTTGAATTTAAATTTCATGTCAGTGACTTTACTCAGGTTAATTCTGAGATCAATCGTCAGATGGTGCCTTTGGCAGTGAATTTACTGGCGCCTGGTGACGATGATAAAGTATTGGACTTATTCTGTGGTTTAGGCAATTTTACCTTGCCGATTGCAACACGTGCTAAAGAAGTTGTTGGTGTTGAAGGTAGTGAGCGCATGGTTGAACGTGGCTATGAAAATGCCAAGCATAATAATTTAAACAATGTGCGCTTTTATGCGGCAGACTTATCACAGCCAGAGCATAAGGCCTCTTGGTATGATGAGCAATATGATTTGATTTTACTCGATCCTGCCCGTAGTGGTGCGGATGTGCTGCTGAATCATATAGAGCGTTTTAGTGCTAGGCGCATTGTTTATGTGTCTTGTAATCCCGCAACATTATCACGTGATGCGGGCATTTTGGCTCAAAAAGGTTATCAGCTAAAAAAGGCTGGGGTGATGGATATGTTTCCGCATACCGTTCATGTTGAGTCGATTGCATTATTTGAAAAATAATTCAACGTCTAGAGCGAGTATGTTGGGTAAGAGTATGTTAGGCTAGAAATCTGCAAGTGAATCATAGTGGAGCGTAATATTCATGGTACAAGTGCGGGAGAATGTGCGTCCTTCACTCGATGAGGATGTGACTCGGATTGAAAGTTGGCTAAGCAGCGTTCATGAGACCTTAGGGTATCAAGATGAGCAGATGACCTTAATTGCGAAAGCCTGTGAATTAGCACAGCAATATGGACGGGAAACTGCTGCATTATGTGGGCATAGTGCTTATTATCAGGGCGTGATGATGGCCGATATTTTGATTGAGCTGCACGTTGATCATGAAACTTTTGCTGCTGCCATCATCTACCCACTGTATTATTACGGTGCAGTAAGCTGTGAAGTAATTGAAACTGAGCTATCTTCTGCAGCTTTGGTGCGTATTGTTACGGGCGTTAAGCGCATGGAAGCGATGCAGACTATCCGTCGTGGTCAAGATATGGCCTCGATGGATCGCTTGCGTAAAATGCTGCTCTCTATGGTTGAAGATGTGCGTATTGTACTAGTGAAACTGGCTGAACGTGCGTTTGCATTACGGGTGATTAAAGAAGAAGCAGAGCCGGTTCGCAAGCAAATCGCTTTAGATGTGCAAGAGATTTATGCACCTTTGGCCAATCGCTTGGGGGTGGGGCAGCTAAAATGGGAAATGGAAGACCTTGCTTTTCGCTATTTAGAAAAAGAGACGTATAAACGCATAGCAAAACTGCTTGATGAGCGTCGTTTGGATCGTGAACGCTATATTCGTGATGTTATCAATGAGTTAGAAAGTGCTTTAGCAAATGCACATATTGAGGGCGAAGTGAGTGGTCGCGTTAAGCATATTTATAGCATTTGGCGCAAAATGCATAAAAAAAGCTTAGCGTATGATGAAATTTATGATGTTCGTGCTTTGCGTATTATGGTCGGTGAAGTCAAAGATTGTTATGCCGCCTTGGGAATTGTGCATTCATTATGGAAGCATATTCCACGAGAATTTGATGACTATATTGCAACGCCAAAAGAAAATGGTTATCGCTCAATTCATACCGCAGTTGTTGGGCCTGAAGGAAAAACCGTTGAAGTGCAAATCCGGACTTTCAATATGCATGAAGAAGCAGAGTTGGGTGTTGCTGCGCATTGGCGTTACAAAGAAGGAGTCAAGCACGATGCGAGTTATGAATCGAAAATTAACTGGTTAAGGCAGCTACTTGATTGGCAAGAAGAGGTTGCAGATGCCAATGATGCGATTGAAGACTTAAAAGCACAGGTGGTTGATGATCGGGTATATATCTTTACTCCCAAAGGGGATGTAATGGATTTACCACGTGGAGCAACACCATTAGATTTTGCTTACCATGTACATACCGAAGTGGGTCATCGCTGTAAAGGTGCTAAAGTCGGTGGTGTGATTGTCCCATTAACTTATGAGCTTAAAACAGGCGATCGTGTTGAGGTGTTAACCGCAAAAAATGGCCAGCCGAGCCGTGATTGGTTAAGCTCGCATTTAGGTTATTTAAAAACCACACGGGCACGTAATAAGGCTGCTTCTTGGTTTAAGCAGTTACGCCGTGAGGATAATATTATTGAAGGCCGTGCCTTGTTAGAGCGAGAGGCGGAGCGTTTAGGTATTGAAAACATTGATTATGGTCGGTTGACTGAGCGTTATAAGATGCACTCTGTGGATGATATTTTCATTGGTGTGGCCTGTGGCGAGCTGAGACCTTTGCAATTGCTTAATTATTTACAGCCGAGTATCGATAAAAAAGAAGAGCTTATGCCTGTTGCTCACGCTGTATCTTTATTGCAAAAAGAGGCTCAGCTCGGTGAGGTGGTGGTTGCCGGTGTTGATAATTTAATGACACATATGGCGCGTTGCTGTAAGCCGGTTCCAGGAGATCAAGTGGTCGGTTATATTACGATGGGGCGCGGTATTTCTGTGCATCGACAAAATTGCTCAAATGTTGCCTTCGAGCATGTAGAGAAATCACGTTTGGTGGAAGTGCAATGGGGAGACGTTGAATGTCAGTCTTATCCCGTGGATATTTGTATTTGGAGCACTGAGCTTGATCATACCACCAAAGCGTTGATGATGTTATTATCCGGTGAGAAAATATCAGTACAGTCTTTAAATGTCCAGCGTGAGAAAAAAGGTCAGCCCGCGGTGGTTTTAGTCACGCTTAAGGTAGAAAGCTTGACGATACTTGGCCGGTTATTAGATAAAATTCAACAACTTACTTCGGTCATGGAGGTGACGCGTAAGCGATGAGCGTCATGATGAATTTATGAGTACAGAAGAAAAAAGTGCAAAGCTAAATATAGAAGTTATTATTGAGCAACTACTGGATCAAGTACATGGAGATTCATGGTTGAGCGAGCAGTCTGTTGACCAACTAACGGCTTACATTATTGAAGAAGCCTATGAGTTGGTCACGGCCGTTAGTACAAAAAACTCTTTATTTATTAAGGATGAATTAGCTGATGTATTGTATCAAGTGTTATTGCAAGCTCATCATCAAGCTATCAGTTTAGGTGAGGTGATACGGCATCTAGAGAAAAAATTAAAACAGCGTCATGCTCATGTATTTAATAATATCGATGGACAGGCTGGGCAGGTTAAAACCCAGTTCAGACTCAATCATCCAGAGCAGTCGTGGCTAGAGATAAAAAATCAAGAAAAGCAGCAAGCGCCTATGCAATTATTAGATCATGTGGCTGATTGTTTGCCTGGGTTGCAAAAAGCATTAAAAATGCAACGTATTGCTGCAAAAGTGGGTTTTGATTGGCCTGATGTCAGTGGGGTTGTTGATAAGTTATACGAAGAAATTGATGAGTTGGTCAATGCGGTTAAAGTAGGTGATCAAGTATTAGTCCATGATGAGATGGCAGATGTGCTGTTTTCGAGTGTTAATGTTGCCAGAGTGCTGAATATTGATCCTGAGGTGGCACTGCAGCAAGCGTGTTGTAAGTTCCGTCAGCGTTTTAATTATATTGAAAATGAGTTGAAAAAGGCAAAGCTTAGCCTCAATGAGGCTAGCCTTGAAAAAATGGATGAGTTATGGTGTGAAGCCAAACTGACATTAAAGCCTGACGGACAGTGAGTGTTGATCTGAAGCGAGGTCATTTTCAGCATGGTGCGTTTTGATAATTTTTATGACTTCATCAGGCGTATCTGCCATTTCAAATAAGTTCATATCTTCAGGGGAAATCATTTTTTGTTTCACTAAGACGTCATCGAACCAGCTGACGAGTCCTTGCCAAAATTCAGAACAGACAAGGATAATGGGAATTGCACGTACTTTGGCGGTTTGGATTAGGACAAGAATTTCGCTGAGTTCGTCCAGGGTGCCATAACCACCAGGCATGCAGACATAAGCTGAAGCGTATTTAATAAACATGGTTTTACGTGAGAAAAAATGACGGAATTTTAAGCTGATATCTTGATAAGGATTATTACATTCTTCAAAAGGCAACTGGATATTAAGGCCAATACTGAGGGATTTTCCCTCTGAAGCACCCAGGTTACCTGCTTCCATCATACCAGGACCGCCACCGGTGACAATAGAAAAGCCTTCGTCAGAAAGGCGACCAGAGATTTGTTGAGCAAGCTTAAATTGAGGATCGGATGAGGGGGTGCGTGCTGAACCAAAAATACTCACAGAGGGACTAATATGCGAAAGACGCTCATAACCTTCGGTAACCCTCCCTTAAAATGAGACAACTCATAACTGGAATCTTCTGTTAACATTTTCAAACAGGAGAGCATAT
>NZ_AMFF02000069.1:70292-78008 GCF_000297215.2 Piscirickettsia salmonis LF-89 = ATCC VR-1361 | reverse complement strand
GTGCTCGAATTCTTAAGTCATAACTGTAAGGAGAAGGCATCGTTTTTCCTTATTGTATTTTTTAACCTACTGATATTATGTCAGAAACTGTTAATCCAGCGCTATAGCTGGCTTGATGCAGAAAATTAATGTGATTTTTATTTGATCCAAGTGTGAATTGATTTATGTTAGAATCAGTGTTTATGTTTTTAGTGACTGAAAGGTAATAAGAGAGATGCGCATTATTTTACTGGGGGCTCCAGGGGTGGGTAAAGGAACCCAAGCACAACGATTAGCTACACGCTATGGAATTCCACAAATTTCTACCGGGGATATGCTGCGAGGTGCAATACGCGAAGGCACGCCTCTCGGCCTGGAAGCTAAAAAGATTATGGATGAGGGTGGTTTAGTTTCGGATGAAGTCATTATTGGTTTAGTCAAAGAACGTATTTTAGCAAAAGATTGTGAAAAGGGTTTTTTACTCGACGGGGTACCAAGGACCCTTGCTCAAGCGGAGGCCTTAAAAGCTGCTGCTGTGCGAATTGATGCTGTGATCGAAATTGATGTGGCTGACGAAGAAATTATTAAACGCTTAAGTGGGCGACGGGTTCATTTGCCTTCAGGGCGTACGTATCATATTGAGTATCAGCCGCCTAAACGTGAGGGGGTCGATGATATGACTGGTGAAGCTTTGGTTCAGCGCGATGATGATACAGAGGAAACTGTTCGTAATCGGCTCAATATTTATTATAAGCATACCTCGCCGTTGATCGATTATTATCAGCAATGGCTAAAAGAAGGCGGTGCATTTGCGCCTCATTATGTTAAAGTGAAAGGCATTGGTGATGTTGCTGAGATTGAACAGCGTATTTGTGATGGGATAAATCATCAATCATAACAATATTATGGAGATAGGAGCGGTGTGCTGATGGAAACCTTGCTGTGTTTAACCAATGAGAATTTTGATCAAACCGTTGAAGATAATGAGTTAACAGTGGTTGAGTTCCATGCTGATTGGTGTGAGCCTTGTCGCTCTTTTGATAAGGTGTTTGTCGAGGTGGCAAAAGAGCATGCGGATGTTGTTTTTGCTAAGATTGATACAGAGAAAGAGGTTGAACTTGCACGTGAATTTCATGTGCGATCTATTCCACGGTTGATGATTTTTAAGAAAAATGTTGTGGTCGCCGATCAGACGGGTGAGTTGCCCTTTGATGTTGTCAATGACTTAATCAAGCAGGCAAAATCTTTAGATATGAGTGATATTCACCAGCATATGGCGAAGCAATTTTTAAGTTAATTGATTAATTTTAGGAACAGGCGACTTCCTGTCCTTGTTTATTGATTCTATCTTGATGATCTTTTTCTAGTTTATGACGTAACAGCCAGACAAAAAACAAGCACGGCAGCGAAACAATAAAGCTCCAGAAGAAAAATTGCGCCCAGCCAAAGTGATCAACCATGCTGGCGGCAATAGGGCCGAGCCAGGTGCGGCCAAATAATGAGAGTGAGGTAAATAAGGCATATTGGGTTGCGGTATAGTTTAAATTGCATTGTGACATTAATAAAGCGACAAAGGCAGCAGTTCCCATGCCACTAAAAAAGTGCTCAGAAAAGGCTGTGATCACGAAAACACTATAATTTTTGCCAACAATAGCTAGCCACATATAACCTAAGTTAGCGATGGCTTGAACAAGTCCAAATAGCATTAATGAGCGAAATAAAGAGAGCCTTAGCATCAATAAACCACCGATAATGCCGCCGGCAATTGAGCCGATAATGCCAATATTTTTATTAATAACGCCAATCGCATCCAGTGAAAAGCCAACCCCTTTAATTAAAAAGGTGGTATTGAGTGCCAGTGCCAATGCATCACCGATTTTATAGGTTAAAATCAGTAAAATAACGAGCAGGGCGGTAGGTAGTTTTTGCCTGGAGAAAAAGTCAACAAAAGGCTCATAAATAGCTTTGACAAAAGTCATTGGGGGTTGACCTTCATTGTCGGGGTTAGGTCCAAAAAGAGTGGCAAAAACACCAATCAGCATGCATAAACTCATCACGATATATGTTAGGTGCCAACCCAGGTGTGAGGCAAGAATCAGGGCAATTGATCCTGAGAGAATAAAGCTAATACGCCAACCGGTAACGCCAAGTGAGGCACCTAGGCCGCGTTCGTTTTCATACAAAACTTCAGTTTGATAGGCATTAATAACGATATCTTGACAGGTAGAGAAGAAGGCAACGCATACACCGATGATCATGAGTAAAGGAACTGTCTGTCCTAAAACCAATACGCTATGGGTTGGCTTTAGCGTGCTCATGAATAAAATGGCAATAAGAAGTGCAAACTGAAACAGCAGCAGCCAGCCACGACGGCGGCCGAGTAAGGGTAGGCGATAACGATCAATGATAGGGGCGATAAACGGCTTTAGTGTGTAAGGCAAGCCAATGAGGCTCGCAGCTCCAATGGTTTTAAGGTCTAAGCCTGCGGTAGTAAACCAAGCCTGTAATGTTCCGGCGATAAGCGCAAAAGGCAATCCTGAGGAGAAGCCCAGCAAAAAAACAGTGAGAATACGGCGCTTGGTTAACGCATATAAATAAGTTTGCCATGAGGACTTAGACACCATAGAGCTCCTAAATTATATCACTCTAAATTATAAATAAATATTGAGATAGTTATGCTTTAAATCAAGTTTTTCTGAGGCTTAAGACAAAGTGATTTCCCTGAACTGGCACTGTTTTATATTCATCTGTCTCTAACAATGTTAGATTATCATTTATTTTGTATGTTGGCGATAGAGATTATTGTTTCTTCAGTCCCACTGATGTTCACTTTATGTTAGACTTAACGCTGAATTTTTGGAGCTAATTGAGTGCTAGACTGGATATGCCTATATATTACCCCGACTTTGCTGTGGTTAGAGCAGCATATTTATGCCATGATGTTTTTTGCGGCTTTTATAGAAGGGGAAACTTTTTTATTATTAGCAGGAATAGAAGCTGCACATTCTTTTGGTAAATATGGTTCTTTTCATTTGCCTTTGCTTATTTTTATTTCCGTTATTGGTAGTACGATTCATGATCAATTACTGTTTGCCTTAGGCCGATTTTGGGGAGGGCCACTGCTTGCTCGTTGGCCGAAAATTGAGAAAAAAGCAGTTTATGTACAAAATTTATTAGAAAAATATGATATTTGGTTAATTTTAGCACTGCGTTACGCTTATGGTTTACGAACTGCGATCCCTATTGTACTGGGGACAACAAAAATGTCTTGGCGGCGTTTTTTTATCTTTGATGTGATTGGTGGGGTATTATGGTCATCGACGTTTATACTTGGTGGGTATTATTTTGGTATGGCGTTAAAAGCATTATTAAAGCACCTTGGTCATTACAAAGGTGTGGCTTTGATTGTGTTTGTTATCTTAGTCATTTTGGTTTTTGTTATTATTTGGCGAGGGCGTAGGTCTAAGCGATCTGAAGTCTGAAATCTAAGGTGACTTGTACTACACTCAGGGTAATGGATAATGGTAGTTTTTGCTATATATCGTTAGGAGAGGGTGATGAAAAGGACTTGTTTGAGGGCTTTGTTGGCTGCTGCATCTGTTGTTTTAGTTGGCTGTAGTAGCCTGACTCATCATGATCAGCAGTCAACACAATCTACTTCGTCAGTAGATAAAGGCCATAGTGTGCAATCTTTACAAAAAGGTAGTGCTGCTGCAACCTTAGGTAAGGGTAAGTAACCGATTGTTTTAATCTTGCTGTTATATTGATTAAAGTGGGTTTAGATCTTCTAAATGCTTTGAAATTAGGAATCAAGTAACTTCAGCATTTTAGAAAGTAATTGATTAGAAAGCGCGAAGAAAAGCGGATAAGCTTTCCTCAACGCTTTTTATTTTTAGTTAAGTTGGATGATTAGCTGGACGAGCCCTTAGGTGTGTTTGCACTTGGGCGAATTGATGTTTCAGTTGAAAAATTATGACTGAACATCTGATCATCAAGGCCCCTATCAACATAAATATTCGTTGCATATAAGCCTTTTGTGCCTTGGTTGGTTTCATAGCTGACAGGCTGACCTGTTTTTAATGTTCTGTAACCATCCATATCAATTGATGAAAAGTGAGCAAAGAGGTCGGCTCCTCCCTCTGCGGGGCGAATAAACCCATATCCCTTTGCATTATTAAACCATTTAACGAACCCTGTTGCCATATCAACGTCCCTTGGGTTGATAACTACTAAAACCAAGCATTCACAAGTGTGATGCTCTTCCCTTGATTTGAGCTTTTATAATGATCTATATTTAGCTGTGTCGTCAAGGGCTTAAATTCTGTTTAAATGCTTTGTTAGTATATAATGAGCTGTTGCTGATTAGCGGTGATGATCGTCTGGAGGAAATGAATGAGCAAAAGATTGACTAAACTTTTAGATGTAACGCTCGAAAAAGAGGATATGGAGGGCGATATTGCAACAGAGGTCGCACGGCCAAAATTGCAAGTACCTCCAATGTATAAGGTGGTTCTACTGAATGATGATTATACACCAATGGACTTTGTCGTGGATGTGCTTAAACGATATTTCACTATGGATGAGGACAGGGCAACGGTAATCATGCTAGAGATACATACGAAAGGTCGTGCAACTTGTGGTCTTTATTCTCGTGATGTGGCTGAAACTAAAGTTGCTCAAGTTAATGATTATTCAAAAGAGTCAGGTTATCCTCTGTTATGCATCATGGAAGTTGATCGGCAGTAGGGTTGAGAGTGTAGAACGTGTATTGCATGCTGGGTTTGGTGGGGTAGAAGTATTATGTTAAGTAAAGACCTAGAAATGACGCTTAACTTGGCTTTTAAGGTGGCTCGTGAGAAGCGTCATGAGTTTATGACAGTTGAGCATTTATTGTTATCACTATTAGATAATACAGCTGCGGCAAGTGTTTTACAGGTCTGTGGGGCGGACTTAGAGCGCTTACGTCACTCATTATCACAGTTTCTTGATGAAACAACACCGCTGATTCCAAGTAATGATTATGATTGTGATACTCAGCCGACGTTGGGGTTTCAGCGTGTATTGCAGCGTGCTGTTTTTCATGTTCAATCTGCAGGGAAAACTGAAGTCACGGGTGCTAATGTGCTGGTTGCTATTTTTGGTGAACAAGATAGCCAAGCGGTTTACTTTTTAAGACAGCAAAATATTACCCGTTTAGACGTAGTTAATTATATTTCTCATGGCATCTCTAAAATTCATGATGATGATCCAAGCGTTGATTATGATCAACCATCTCCGCAAGGTGGTGGTGAGCGTGGTGAAGAAGCTGAAGAGGCGATGGTTGGGCCATTAGAGAGTTTTGCTGTGAATCTTAATGAGAAAGCGCGTCAGGGTGCTATTGATCCTTTAATTGGCCGCAATCAAGAATTAGAACGTGTTGTCCAAGTACTCTGTCGCCGGCGCAAAAATAATCCACTCTTAGTGGGTGAAGCTGGAGTAGGAAAAACGGCCATTGCTGAAGGACTGGCATGGCGAATTATTGAAAATGATGTGCCTGATGTGATTAATGAAAGCGTTGTTTACTCGCTCGATCTGGGGGCGCTATTAGCAGGGACAAAATATCGAGGGGACTTTGAAAAACGTTTTAAGTCCGTTTTACGTCAGTTGCAAAAAGTCAAAGATGCGATTTTATTTATCGATGAAATTCATACGATTATCGGTGCAGGTGCTGCATCAGGTGGTGTGATGGATGCGTCTAATTTAATTAAGCCATTATTAAGTAGCGGTGAGCTAAGATGTATGGGGTCAACGACGTATCAAGAATA
The DNA here is from genome assembly GCF_000297215.2 of Piscirickettsia salmonis LF-89 = ATCC VR-1361. Lineage (GTDB taxonomy): Bacteria > Pseudomonadota > Gammaproteobacteria > Piscirickettsiales > Piscirickettsiaceae > Piscirickettsia > Piscirickettsia salmonis. The sequence continues at coordinate 72,225 of NZ_AMFF02000069.1, read as the reverse complement.
TCGTGGGATTTTTGAAAAAGACCGTGCTTTAGCACGACGTTTTCAAAAAATAGATATTACTGAGCCCACTGAGGATGAGACGTACCGTATTTTAAAAGGTTTGAAAAGCCGTTTTGAAGCGCATCATAATATTCGTTATTCAAACTCAGCCTTGAAAGTTGCTGCTGAGCTGTCTGCGCGTTATATACCGGATCGATTTTTACCTGATAAAGCCATTGATGTGATGGATGAGGCCGGTGCGTATCAACGACTGCGTGAGCAGGATAAGCGCAAAAAAGTAATTACTGTGACAGATATTGAGAAAATCATTGCTAAAATGGCGCGGATTCCTGAAAAGCGTGTTTCAGCGTCTGATCGTAAATCGTTAGAAAATCTTGAGCGAGATTTAAAAATACTGATTTTTGGTCAAGATGAGGCGATAGAAGCTTTAGTCTCAACGATTAAAATGTCACGGGCAGGTTTACGAGATGAAGCGAAACCGATTGGTTCGTTCTTATTTGCAGGTCCTACGGGAGTGGGTAAAACTGAAGTGTCGCGCCAATTGTCCAAGCTATTGGGTGTTGAGCTGATTCGTTTTGATATGTCAGAGTATATGGAAAGCCATAGTGTGGCTCGCCTGATCGGTGCGCCTCCTGGCTATGTCGGCTATGATCAAGGTGGGCTATTAACAGATGCAGTCACTAAACAGCCACACTGTGTATTATTACTGGATGAAATAGAAAAAGCGCATCCAGATATTTTTAATATTTTATTGCAGGTGATGGATCATGGCACGTTGACTGATAATAATGGTCGTCAGGCTGATTTTCGTCATGCCATTGTTATTTTAACGACCAATGCTGGTGCATTTGAAGAATCTCGTGCTTCTTATGGCTTTTTTGAGCAAGATCATGCAGCAGACGGTATTGAGAGTGTAAAAAGAGCATTTTCACCGGAGTTTCGTAATCGTTTAGATTCTATTATTCGCTTTAAGCCATTATCGTTTGATGTGATTAAGCATGTGGTTGATAAACTGATTTGTGAGTTACAAGCGCAGTTAGATGACAAGGGGATTCTGCTTGATATTGATGAAGAAGCACGGGGCTGGTTAGCTGAGCATGGTTATGATCATAAAATGGGAGCGCGGCCGATGAGCCGATTGATTCAGAATGTATTAAAGCGGCCATTAGCTGAGGAGTTATTATTTGGTAAGCTCTCTCATGGCGGTGCGGTGCATATTACTCAAAAAGAGGGTGAGTTATGCTTAGATTTTCAAGAAGAAAAAGTGTAAGCAAGTGGGTTTGCTATTGAGTTAAGAAAAAGCCATCGATTTGATGGCTTTTTTAATTTTTATCTTGGACTGCTTTGACTTTTACGGTCATTACCACGGAAGATAATGCGACCTTTGCTCAAATCATAAGGAGTCATTTCGACTTTAACTTTATCACCCGTTAGAATACGAATGTAGTTCTTACGCATGCGTCCTGAAATGTGGGCAGTGATCACATGACCATTTTCAAGTTCGACACGGAACATCGTATTTGGTAATGTTTCAAGGACAGTGCCTTCCATTTCAATGTTTTCTTCTTTTGCCATTGCTCATCTTCACTATTAAATTTTATGCAAATTCACCCCAATATTTAGGGATTTTTGCCAGAATGGGGCCTATCATACATGATTTTCAATTAAAAGTAACTAGTTAACGTGAGTTCGATATAACTCAGCTGGTCAATAGGTTACGCTGGATATTAAGCGATGGCTTCTTCTCCTGAAGACAGTAGGCTGCTAATCCAGCAAGAATATTGACCATAAAGTTGTTGACACTACGATGCCTAGAGTGCTCGATTTGTGAGATGTTTTTAAGTTGATCAAATACACTTTCAATAATTCCACGTTTTCTGAGTAAAATTTTATCGATGATAGGCATGAGCTTATTTTTCTATATTCTTGTCGA
>NZ_AMFF02000069.1:64608-70268 GCF_000297215.2 Piscirickettsia salmonis LF-89 = ATCC VR-1361 | reverse complement strand
AGCTCCTTGCAATGGATTTAGACTTTGAGAACCTAAATATTAATTGCAAACGGGCTGCTTTTTCAATAGGACCTTATATCGAACTCACGTTAGTTAGGCTAGTCAGGGCGTTTGTAATGAGTTTGTTCGCCTGTGCCCAGGTCGGTTTTAGATGGAATTTGTCTCGATATTGCTCAAGCAAGTGGAGATAGTGAGTGCGGGCAATGTTATGGACGCCCAGTGTTGCAAGGTGGGGGTTGAGTAATTGACAGTCAATGAGCACACCGTTATCGTTATGTTCACTTTTTAATAGGGCTATTAATGCTGCAAAGGCAACTTTAGAGGCATTGCTGGTGCATTGAAACATCGATTCACCGCTAAAAATGCCGCCAGTGCTGACACCATATAAGCCGCCGACAAGCTGCTGGTCTTGCCAGACTTCAATAGAGTGGGCATGGCCTGCACGATGAAGCTGAGTATATGCATGGATCATTGTGGCAGTGATCCATGTGCCTTGATGTGCATGCGCTTTGGCACAGCGATCAATGACTTTATTAAAGCATTGGTTAACAGTGACTTGAAATGCTTGCTTTTTGATTAATTTTTTAAGGCTACGTGAGAGATGGAAGTCACTTGGTGCTAATACAGCTCTTAGGCTTGGACTCCACCACAAGATGGGGTCTTCTTCAGTAAACCAAGGGAAGATACCGTGATAATAGGCCTTGATTAAACGTGTGGGGCTTAAATCCCCCCCGATGGCAAGCAAGCCATCAGGGTGAGTTAATGCTTGCTCGGGGCTTGGAAAATCATCGCGGTTAAGATCAAGCAAAAAGGGTAGTCTAGTGTTTAAATTCATCAAGGTAGCGCTCAGCATCAAGTGCTGCCATACAGCCAGTACCTGCGGAAGTGACTGCTTGGCGATAGATAGAATCGGCAACGTCCCCTGCGGCAAAGACACCCGGTGTGCTGGTCGCTGTTGCATTGCCTGACAGTCCACCTTTAATGGTGATATAGCCACTTTCCATATCAAGCTGATCTTGAAAAATAGCGGTATTGGGTGTATGGCCAATGGCAATAAAAACGCCATTAGTTGCAAGTTCTTTCGTTGATTGATCCTGCATGTGTTTTAAACGCACGCCGGTTACACCCTGCTCGTTACCCAGTACTTCGTCTAAAGTTGCATTCCACTCTATAGTGACGTTACCACCTTCTGTTTTGGCCATAAGCTTGTCGATTAAGATTTTTTCAGCACGTAGACTGTCACGGCGATGAACGAGCGTGACAGTCTTGGCAATGTTTGATAGATAAAGCGCTTCTTCTACCGCTGTATTACCACCACCAATCACGACAACATCTTGGTCACGATAGAAAAAGCCATCACAGGTGGCGCAGGCAGAAACACCACGTCCCTTATATGCTTCTTCTGAAGCTAAGCCTAAATATTTAGCAGAAGCCCCTGTGCAAATGATCAGGGCATCACAACTGTATTGACCAAAGTCGCCATTTAACAATAGGGGACGCTGTTTTAAATCAACTGACTGAATATGATCGAATATAACGTCTGTGCCAAAACGCTCAGCATGTTTTTGCATGCGCTCCATTAATTCTGGGCCTTGTACACCTTGATCATCGCCTGGCCAATTATCGACATCAGTGGTCGTTGTCAATTGCCCACCTTGTTGCATACCCGTGATAATCACTGGCTTTAAGTTTGCGCGTGCTGCATAAACAGCGGCAGTGTAGCCTGCTGGGCCAGAGCCTAAGATTAGTAAGTTAAAGTGCTTTCTTTCGCTCATTTGTTGTTGTGCTCCTTAATGAAATATTTCACCCATCATACGTGAAAAGCCCAGACTCTGGCTAGCCTTGTCCGATGTCTTTGGTTGTGACTCTTTTCGACGGTATTATCCTAGATTAATAACAGTTTGTTAAATTGTTTTTTTATATTAGACTCATCGCCATAGTCAATCAGGCTATTTTAGCCTAGCTTAACTTAATCTAGCTTAAATTAATCGGGGTGTTTAAAGTTAAGTATATTCAAGCAAAAGTGAGGGGCCTACATTGGAGTACGATTATCAAAGCATTCAGCATTCATTTTTATGGCAGCGCTTGCGTGAAGGTGGGCTGATTTTGCTGGTCGCCATTGGTGTGTTTTTGTGTATTGCATTGGTAACCTTCGATGTGGCTGATCCTGGTTGGCTCTCTTCTGGCATGAATGCGACGACGATAGCAAATGCCGGTGGACGAGTGGGCGCATGGTGTGCTGATGTACTGTTTGGTTTGTTAGGTTATTTTGCTTATACCATCCCTTTATTTATATTTTATGCTGTATATCGACTATATCGTGACTTACGGGCTACTTTTGACCCCCCATTGTTCATCTTGCGTGTCGCTGGCGGCTTGATTGCCTTATTATCTGGTAGTGCATTGTTAGCGTTGTTTGTTGCTCCTGCACATAGTGTTTTACCACAAGGTGCAGGAGGTATTCTTGGCATGTTGGTTGGTAAAGGGGTGATGAGTGCGTTTAATCTCACCGGTGCCACAGTATTACTGATTACGGCATTTCTTATTGCAATGACGTTATACTCGGGTATCTCTTGGATACGGCTTGTTTTAGGGCTTAAGGCCATGATTGCCTATGGAGTAAGCGCATTACGAGACAATTTGCAGCTGCAGATGGCACGTCTGGAGAGTTTTCGTGCTGAGCGTTTATTAAAGCGCCAGCAGGCTAAGCAAGAGAAAATGGCACTAAAAGCCGCCGCGAAAGAGAAAAAAAATACAGCTAAAATAAGTGGCGGTGATAAGAACCAGCAAGGCTCTAGAAAAACACCGTTACTCCCTGTACTTAGAAAAGAAAAAGCTATTAATTCACCTATGATTGATAATTGTTCAATTGAGAATGTGTACACTGAAAGTGATCAAGGTGATAAGAACGAAAAAGATGAACTGGAGCAGGCGCACTTTGATTTTGCTGTAAGGAGTGAGCTACAGGGTAAGGTGAGTAGTGCAGAGCAACCGGTTACTTTATCGCAGTCTAAAGCTAAAACTAAAGTTAAAGCTGAAATAATAGAGCGTGGACCATTAGACTTGCCTGATTTAGCTTTGCTTGATGAGGGCAACCAAGATAAAAAAGATTTGTATTCAGCCGCCGCATTGGAGGAGATGTCGCGTTTGGTTGAAGGGCGTTTGGCTGATTTTGGTGTTCAGGCGGAGGTGGTTGACGTCTGCCCCGGGCCGGTGGTTACCCGTTATGAATTAGAGCTCTCTCCCGGCATAAAAGCGAGCCGAGTGAGTAATTTGGCACAGGATTTGGCACGCTCTTTATTAGCACGCAGTGTGCGTGTGGTTGAAGTAATCCCAGGCAAATCAACCATTGGCGTAGAAATACCCAATGCAAAGCGTGAATTAGTGCGCTTTCGTGAAGTGCTGGAGGCAGATGTTTTTCAACAGGCGAGCTCGAGTTTGGTGCTGGCGCTGGGACGAGATATTGCGGGTGAGGTGGTGGTGGCTGACCTTGCGCGTATGCCACATTTACTCGTTGCTGGAACTACTGGCTCTGGGAAGTCGGTAGGCATGAATGCGATGGTCTTAAGCTTGTTATACCGAGCAACGCCTGCAGATGTGCGGATGGTCATGATAGACCCAAAAATGCTTGAGTTGTCTGTCTATGAGGGAATTCCTCATTTACTTACACCGGTGGTGACGGATATGAAAGAAGCTGCCAGTGCTTTACGCTGGTGTGTGGGAGAGATGGAGCGACGCTATCGGCTATTAGCGGCTTTAGGTGTACGTAATATCAAAGGTTATAATGATAAGGTGATCGCCGCGCAAAAGGCAGGCACACCGTTAGTGAATCCGTTAAAGATTAAAGCAGAGGGTGCAGAGCCTGAGTTATTGGCTAAATTGCCCTTTATTGTTGTTTTTATTGATGAATTTGCTGACATGATGATGATTGTTGGTAAAAAAGTTGAAGAGCTGATCGCGCGGATTGCACAAAAGGCGCGTGCAGCTGGGATTCATCTGGTGTTAGCGACTCAGCGCCCATCGGTGGATGTGGTGACTGGACTGATTAAAGCAAATATTCCAACGCGGATGGCCTTCCAGGTGTCTTCTAAAATCGACTCACGGACGATTATTGATCAAGCAGGTGCGGAGCAGCTATTAGGTCATGGCGATATGCTCTATTTGCCGCCAGGCAGTGGAGTACCGACACGCGTGCATGGCGCCTTTATTGATGATCATGAGGTACATGCGGTAGTGCGTCAGTTAAAGACGCAAGGGGTGCCTGATTATATTGCTGACTTGATTGATCACGGGAGTGGTTTGGATGATTACGGCCAACAAGCCGGTGAGGAAAATGCAGAGGAACAAGATGAGCTTTATGATCAGGCCGTTGAGTTTATTATTGACCAGCAAAAAGTGTCTGCATCGCTGATACAGCGGCGTTTTCGCATCGGCTATAATCGTGCTTCGCGTTTAGTTGAAACGATGGAGGCTGCAGGTTTAGTTTCTGATGGCCAACATGGCCCACGAGAAGTCTTAGTTTCATCGCAGGAGGGTGTTTAAACAGTGTTTAAAATTAAGCAGTTATTAATTCGAAGTGTGTTGTTTTTGCTATGCTACGCTATGGCGATAACCGTTTCTATTGCAGCAAATAACACAAGTAATCATGGCAATGCAGATCATAACAGTGATTTGTCAACGGCTGGGAGTTCCTACTTAGTAGAGTTTTTAAAAGCGGCCAAGACCTATCAGGCCGATTTTTGGCAAATTGGTGAAGCGTCTGCTGGTCGCCTAGAATGTGCTTATGGCCGTTTATTATTAAAGCAACCTGGGCAGTTACTATGGCAAGTTAAGAATATTGATTGTCAGCAAGTTCAAGCGCTCAAAGCTCCTACTGATCAGCAATGGGATCAGGTCATTTTAACAAAACAGCAGTCGGTTAAAATTTATCAGCCTTTACTTGAGCAAGTGATTGAGCGTTCATTAGGAAGTTTAGATGATGCGGTTCCAGTGAAATTGCTGACCGGGGCTTCGCTACAAGCACTTGCAGGCTTTGATGTGAGAGAGCAAAGCAAGTCGGATGATCAATCTCAATTATTTATTTTATCGCCAAAAAATAAGCAAAGCCTGGTTTCTAAAATTGAAATTGCTTTTAAAAATAAAGAACTCCAGCAAATGACAGTCTTAACGCCGTTAGGGCAGAGTACAAAATTGCAGTTTTTTAATATTAAAACTAATCAAATACTGCCCAGTTCATTATTTGAGCTTAAGTTGCCTAAGGGCATTGATGTAATTAAGCAGGGATAGGGGGAGTGAAGAGCGTAGTTGTAATGGTAAGACTATGTGTTGCACTAAAAAATAACTACATAGTCTAGCCAGTGTTCTTATACTCTTTAATTAATCACATACAAATTTGCTAATAAACTGATTGGTTGAATGTTGAGTTTTTATAAAAAAGAGAAAGCTTGATTGATACCCTGTCATGGCAGAAGACCTTATCTCCTTGATTTGATTTAGCTTTTCACTTAAAGGTAGGTCGCCTCTTTTAACAATCTGCATGATCTCAAATATCCGTTTAGGTATAGCGCTCGATCAACAGTTTCTGACCTACTATCAGTAGGTTAAAAAATACAATAAGGAAAAACGATGCCTTCTCTTACAGTTATGACTTAAGAATTCGA
>NZ_AMFF02000069.1:15373-62144 GCF_000297215.2 Piscirickettsia salmonis LF-89 = ATCC VR-1361 | reverse complement strand
CTGATAACCGTTGTTCGATATAAAAACGATCTTTTTCATTTAAGTGCCGATAAACCATCTCTACCCTCTAAGTCAAAAGGCGAACTAGAGAGTTTATCTGTATGAATATGAACTCTCTACTGAGTGTTGCACTTCAGATGACGGAGGGCGTAATTTATTTTTAGATTAAAGTAAATTTTTAGAAAATTTAACGGTGTTGATTTGTGAGGGTGAAGCTTCAGAGCTGGCTGGTAATTTAGGCGCTAAATTAAGCGCCTGATATTTTATGATTTCTTAGTGTAATGAGGGCGCAGCGTTTGTAATAAGTGCTTTAATGATTTTGGATTGCCTGCCAAAAGTTCGCCTTCACTGATATTAGACTCGCCGCCATTTAAATCACTAGCCAGGCCACCGGCTTCGCGAACCAGTAATAAGCCAGCTTCGATATCCCAGCGTTGTGCACCGAGGGTATAGCTGGCATCGAGGCGCCCTGCGGCAACGTAGGCTAGATCTAGCGCTATAGACCCTGAGCGGCGTAGTGCGACATGTTGTTCATAAAGACTATGTTGAGAGGCAAAAAAGGCTGCAGCATACTGATCCGTGGCGTGGGTGAGAGAGGTGCTGATAGTGGCACCTTCAAGCTTGTTGCGTTGACTGACACGAATGCGGTGATCATTGAGCTTTGCACCTTGACCACGTGTTGCTGAAAACAGCTCATCGCGGATGGCATCATAGATGACAGCATGCTCAGTGCGGCCACGGTATTGAATAGCAATAGAAATACAGAAATTTGGATTGCCATGGATAAAGTTGTTGGTACCATCTAAAGGGTCGATGATCCATAAATAATCAGATTCTTGTGGCGTTTGACCGCTTTCTTCGCTAAGAATAGTATGCTCTGGGTAAGCTTTTTGAATGGTTTCGATAATAGTACTTTCTGCACTTTTGTCGACATCAGATACGTAGTTGCCGATGCCTTTTTCGGCGACTTTCAAAGTGTCTAAACGGTCAATACGTTGTAGCATTAAAGCACCCGCACGGCGTGCAGCACGCGTGGCGATATTAATAATCGGTTGCATAAAAACTTACCCAGTTATGTTAAAGATCGAATTAAAAGCCAATAGTCTAACAGCTTTTCGCTAAAACCGGTATAGTATAGTCGGCCTAACAGGGTTGCAAGATAAGTTAGTATTGATTTAGAAAAATAGATTTAGAGTTAGATTTAGGTTTGGTTTGAGTTCATGAGTATTTTACCAAAGATTCGTATTGTTTTAGTTGAAACTTCTCACTCTGGTAATATTGGTGCGGTTGCCCGGGCGATGAAAAACATGGGGTTAGGTCGTTTGTATTTAGTGGCTCCGAATGACTTTCCTTCTGATCAGGCCTATGCGCTGTCTTCTCATGCAGAAGATGTTTTGGATCACGCAGTGATTAGCGCGAGTTTGGCAGAGGCGATTGCCGATTGTCAGTTGGTGTTTGGTACCAGTGCACGCGAGCGTAAAGTGCCTTGGCCTTTAGAGGCGCCGCGACAAATGGCGCAGCGCGTGATGTCAGAACATAGCCAGCATGAAATTGCGGTTGTTTTTGGTCGTGAGCGTACGGGTTTAACCAACCAGGAATTACAATGTTGTCATTATCATGTGCATATACCGACAAATGAAGAATATAGTTCATTGAATTTAGCTCAAGCGGTACAGGTGATTGCCTATGAGTTGCGCTTAGCGGCATTAGATCATAATCAGAATGTAAATAATAACGCTTTGAATAATGATAATAATATAGGGTTAAAAACTATTGAGCAGCCAGAAAAACTGCTGGCGAGCAGCGCACAAATGGAGGGTTTTTACCTGCATTTAGAGAAGTTACTGCGAAAGATTCACTTTCTTGATGAAGCACAGGAAGGCATGTTAATGCTTAAGCTGCGACGTTTGTATCAGCGTAGTCGAGTGGAAGAAGCAGAAATGCATATTTTACGTGGCATTTTATCGAAAATGGAGCGACGGCTTGATGAAAAGGGTAAAAGTAAATGATTTATCTTGATTATGCGGCAACGACACCGGTAGACCCTGAGGTTATTCAAGCGATGCAAGAATGCTTAGGATTAGAGGGTGACTTTGCTAATCCATCCTCATTGCATCGTTTAGGGTGGCTGGCGGCTGAGAAGATCAAGCATGCCCGTGGACAAATTGCCCGTTTGGTCGGTGCTGATAGTAAAGCAATTATTTTTACCTCAGGTGCTACAGAAGCGAATAATTTGGCGATTAAAGGTGTATGCGAGGCTTATCAAAAACGCGGTCGCCATATTATTACCTCGAAAGCTGAGCATAAATCTGTTTTAGATGTGTTTGCCGTATTAGAAAAGCAAGGTTTTGAGGTGACTTATTTAACACCGAATAAGCAGGGTTTAATTGATCCTGAGATTTTACAGACGGCTATGCATGAACAGACTATTCTTGTGTCATTAATGCATGTCAATAATGAGCTCGGTGTCGCTCATGACTTAGTGGCATTGGGCACCATCGTAAAAGCACACGGGGCAATCTTTCATGTTGATGCTGTGCAGGCGCTCGGAAAATTGCCGATAGACTTGGCAGAGTTGCCTGTTGATTTAATGTCATTTTCAGCTCATAAATGCTACGGTCCAAAAGGTGTGGGCACCTTATTTGTGCGTCGCCGCCCTAAAGTACGTCTGCATGCACAGCAACACGGTGGTGGTCATGAATTGGGTTTACGCTCAGGAACGCTGGCCACTCATCAGATTGTTGGTTTTGGTCGGGCCTGCGAGTTGGCAGAAGAAAAGCTGAATGAAGAGCCGCAAAGAGTAATGGCACTGCGTGACCGGTTATGGCAAGGCTTAAGCCAATATGATCAGGTGTATTGGAATGGTCAAGGTGCATTGACACAGGCTCCTGGTATACTCAGTGTAAGTTTTGCTGGCGTGGATGGCGAGTCTTTATTGGCTTGCCTGCCTGAACTGGCAGTAAGTCAAGGTTCTGCGTGTAATTCGACCACTGTTGAGATCTCTCATGTGTTAGCGGCGATCGGCATGCCGGCTGAGCGAGCTCATAGTACGCTACGCTTTTCGCTTGGGCGCTATAGTACACTTGCTGAAGTTGACCAGGTGATTGAGCAAGTGGGCCGTGCGTTAACTCATTTACGTAAACTATCGCCGACCTGGCAGGTGCAACAGGCAGGGGCTGACCCGGCTTTGTTGCCTTGGGGGCGTTATGTTGAATAAGGCCATTTTATATTATTTACAGCAAGATCAGTTTGTTGGTGAGCTTGCTGAGAGCAGTCATACTGTAAAAGTTTATTTAGGGCGGCCTGAAGCAGATTGTTTCGTGTTGAGTCTTCAACATGATAGTAATCATGTGACAGCAATACGTTTTTTGGCACAAGGGAGTCCTGTGCTGATTGCTAGCTGTGCTTATGTGAGTGAGCAATTGCATGAGGGGGCTTTGGAGTTGTTAAATACGCTAGATTCTAAGCAGCTTGTAGCATATTTTTCTCTTGATAATAAAGATATTTCTAAGGCGGTGTTGGTTGAAAATGCGTTAAAACAGCTGTATCGACAATTAGCTTTATAGAATTATCTTTATGAATACCTTCACTAATAAGGTGTTATTTGCGACAATAGCGCCGTAATATCGTTTTAATTTAAATAAAGTAAGGAGCCTAAGCATGGCAATAGAACGTACACTTTCAATCATTAAGCCTGATGCCGTTGCCAAAAATGTGATTGGTGAGATTTACGCACGTTTTGAAAAAGCAGGCTTGAAAGTGGTTGCGGTGAAGATGACGCATTTAACTGAAGAAGAAGCGGGTGAGTTTTATGCTGTTCATAAAGCGCGGCCATTTTTTGGTGCTTTGGTTGAGTTTATGACTTCAGGCCCTGTCATGGTGCAAGTGCTTGAAGGTGAAAATGCAGTTCTGGTTCATCGTGATATTATGGGCGCGACGAATCCAGCTGAGGCAGTAGCGGGCACCATTCGCGCTGATTTTGCCGAGAGTATCGATGAGAATGCGGTGCATGGTTCTGATGCAATTGAGACTGCAGCACAAGAGATTAACTTTTTCTTTGATGGAAAAGTCTGTGCGCGTACTCGATAAGTGAGTAATATAGTTTTTGAGTTTTAATAAACTCAGCCCAGAGGGATGTATAATGCTTCTGGGCTTTATTTATTTTATTTGGCCTTATTTTTCATTTGTAACGTAATAGATAGATTTTTAGAGTGAGATCATGCAAGCGACTGCTGTAACAATGCAAAAAGTGAATTTATTAAATTTAGATCGAGTTGGTCTACAACAGTTCTTTCAGAGCATCGGTGAGAAGCCATTTCGCGCTCGTCAAGTATTGCAGTGGATTCATCAGCGTGGTGTGGTTAATTTTGATGAAATGACTGATTTAAGTAAGGCCCTGCGTGGGCGTTTGCATGAGAGTGCTGAAATAGTCGCGCCTAAGGTGGTGTTTGATAAAGTCTCAGTCGATGGCACGCGTAAATGGTTAATTCAATTGCCAGAGGGTAACTGTATTGAGACTGTTTTTATTCCAGAAGGTAAGCGGGGGACCTTGTGTGTGTCGTCTCAGGTGGGCTGTGCGTTAAATTGTACGTTTTGTTCGACGGCAACTCAGGGTTTTAACCGTAATTTGAGTGTGAATGAAATTATTGGTCAGGTCTGGGTGGCCAAACATGCGTTAGAAAAAGATATTGATGTACAAAAGTCACCAGATCAGCGTGTATTAACGAATGTGGTGATGATGGGGATGGGTGAGCCCTTATTAAATTTTGATGCGGTGATGAGCGCGATGAGCTTAATGATGGATGATTATGCCTATGGTTTATCAAAACGTCGTGTCACTTTAAGTACCTCAGGAGTTGTTCCTGCGTTGTATGAAATGAAAAAGCATAGTGATGCGGCATTAGCCGTGTCTTTACATGCGCCGAATGATGAATTGCGTAATCAAATTGTACCGATTAATAAAAAATATCCTATTGCTGAGCTATTAAAGGCGTGTGAGAATTATATTCATGGACGCCCTCATGCCAAAGTGACAATAGAATATGTGATGTTACAGGAAGTTAATGATAGTTTAGAGCATGCTAAAGAGCTTGCTGAGGTGTTAAAAACACTGCCTTGTAAGATTAATTTGATTCCATTTAACCCGTTTCCAGGGACGTGTTATCAGCGCTCTAGCCGTAATCGGATTGTACGTTTTCAAAACTACCTGCTAGAAAAAGAATTTATTGTCACGGTCAGAAAAACACGTGGTGATGACATTGATGCAGCGTGTGGGCAACTGGCGGGTGATTTTACTGATAAAACACGTCGTCGTGAACGCTTACAGGTTAAACAGCAGGAGGCGGTGTGACGGCGCGCCGTTGTCTTGCTTTAATTTTTATTTTTACTAATTTATTAAGCTTAATGAGCTGCACTCAGCAGACGACGGTGTTGCATCAGTCAGAATCATTGTATGGAGTAAGCACTGTAAAGCCAGATAAATCGCAAGCAGCGCACTATAATGTGCAATTGGGACTTGCTTATTTAAAAGCAGGGGATTTTAGGCGAGCGCAGTATAAGCTGAGTAAGGCGATTAAGCTGGATCCTCATCATGCTGAAGTGCACTATGCTTTTGCGTATTATTTAGAAACTGTTGGTGAATTTGAGAAGGCGCAGCAAGAGTATTTAACTGCACTGAATATTGCGCCTGATGATCCTAAAGTATTAAATAATTATGGTGCATTTTTATGCCGACAGGGGCAGGTGGATAAGTCGTTGCGTTATTTATTGGCAGCGGCCGAGCACGTAGAGTATTTAGATCGTGCTGGCAGTTATGAAAATGCAGGTCTGTGTGCGTTAAAAATCGATGAATTAAAGTCTGCACAGCATTATTTGATGCAGGCGTTACAGTTGGCTCCGCATAATGATAGGGTGCGCTGGGCATTGATTAAAATTTCAAATCAACAAGGACAGGACCAACAGACCTTGGTATTATTAAAACGCTATTTATTAGCGCAGCCTGATGATAGCAATGCGCAACGTTTATTGCAGCAGCTGCAGGTGAAGTCTGGGTCTGATCAGCCAGATAAACGTTAATACTATATCTTTAGTTTTATTATTAAAGATGGCTAGGTCGTTCAAGGTGGTTGAATTATGTCTGATGAAGTGAAGAGAAAGACAGAGCTTAATTTAGGTGAGCTGTTACAGCGGGCTCGTTGCAATAAAAACTTAACACGTGAGCAGGCGGCACGGCAGCTTCATATCCAGCCGCAAATATTGATGTTATTTGAGCATAACGACTTTAAGCAATTTAACTTACCAGAACACTTTATTATTGAGTATCTGACGAATTATGCGAGTTTGCTTGATTTAGATGCTAAAGCAGTGGCTGCTATTTATCGTCAGGGAGGTGTTGTTGATCTAGCCGCTGCCCCTGTTGATAAAAAGCCAGTGACAGATTTAAGTGTAGGCGTTAAAAGTGCAGTTAATCATCAGCGTAATAATACTATTAATGAGAAAAGTGATGTTAAATCCCCTACGAGGACACCATCCGAGTCAGCACTTAGTATTGCCAATAAAAAAAACCTTAAGCAATCAGAACGGCCTAAGTTATCTGCACACAAAAGCCAGCATACAGAGCGTTTATTGTCACCGCATGAAAAAATATCTGCACATTGTCAAGAGCAGTCGTTTGAGGGGTTGGCTATGCAGAGTGAAGTGCGTAAAACAGATTCGGCGAGAAAAGGTCGTAGTGCATTGAGTTGGGGGATGAATCTGTTGATTTTGATTATTGTTATCACCGTGGCTTTTCTTTGGTATAAAAACCAAATTAGCCAATTAAGCCCGGCGGCGGCAGTAAGTTCGAAAAAAATTAATCAAGCGGCAAACCAATTAGCACCCTTTGCAAAGCCTAGCCTGGCTGAACAGCAAGCGGCTGAAGAAGCGCAATTAGAGCAACGTCTTCACAGTAATGAGGCCATGGCTGCACAATATAAAATATTAAAAGTGCCGCCCCAAGCTCAAGAGCAAGAGCAGTCATAATTATATTACAGCTGTATTTTTTATATTAAATTTTATTAAAAATAAATGAATAAGTAGATTAATTAATTGAGAGGAGATAGCGCGATGAAACATTCTTCTGCATTTTTAACGTTGGTTGAGCAGGCGCGTAGTTCTGTGTCTGAGATTTCTATTGAGAACGTGTGTGATTATATCAATGAGCACGTTGATTTTCAGCTGATTGATGTGCGCGAGTCAGATGAAGTGAGTGTTGGCAAAATTAAAGGGGCACGTGTATTGAGTAAAGGGATTATTGAGCGTGATATCGAAAGGCTGATTCCTGATGTGAACACCCATATTGTTTTATATTGTGGCGGTGGCTATCGCTCTGCATTGGCAGCTGAGAATTTACAACGCATGGGCTATCTGCATGTAGAGTCAATGATCGGTGGCTTTAAAGCATGGCAACAGGCGCATTATGAGACTGAATCTACAGGCTGATCGAGTTTGAGAAATTGAAGTAGTGTGAATTGATAGTATTAGGTTTTAACTTGCTTTATTTGTTATGATAGCGGGCAGTAAAAGTGTTTGAGGTGAAAAATGGCTAAAGGTATCCAGGCAATTCGTGGGATGAATGATATCCTACCGACAGAATCAGCGTATTGGCAGTGGCTAGAAGTGGCTGTGCGCGATACGGTGAATGCTTATGGGTATCAAGAGATTCGTTTCCCTATCGTTGAAAAAACTGAACTTTTTGTGCGCAGTATTGGCGAGGCGACGGATGTTGTTGAAAAAGAAATGTACATGTTTGAGGATAAAGGTGGTGAAAGTATTACCTTAAGGCCTGAGGGAACAGCCAGTTGTGTACGGGCAGCACTGCAGCATGGCCTACTGTATAATCAGCAGCAAAAACTATGGTATTTAGGACCGATGTTTCGTTATGAGCGCCCGCAAAAGGGGCGTTATCGCCAGTTTCATCAGTTTGGTGTTGAAGTGTTTGGTTATTGTCAGGCAGAACTCGATGCTGAGGTGATTTTGTTAAGTGCGCATTTATTTAAGCGTGTTGGGGTTTTTGATCAGCTGACCTTGCATATTAATTCTCTGGGTACGCCTGCAGAGCGCTTGGCTCATCGAGTGGCATTAGTGAACTATTTAAAAGAAAACCAAGCCGTTCTTGATGAAGATAGCCAGCAGCGTTTAGCGAAAAACCCATTGAGGATTTTAGATAGTAAAAATCCGCTCATGCAGGAGATGATTGCGGCAGCGCCGCGCTTATTAGATTATCTTGGTGAAGAATCTCTTGCACACTTTGAGCGCTTAAAAGAATTATTGACCGTTGCAGGGTTATCTTATCAAGTCAATCCATGTTTGGTGCGTGGTTTAGATTACTATTCACGCACTGTCTTTGAGTGGATGACCGATCATCTGGGAGCGCAAGCGACGATCTGTGCGGGTGGGCGTTATGATGGTTTGGTTGAACAGTTTGGCGGTAAAGCAACGCCTGCAGTGGGGTTTGGTTTAGGCATAGAGCGCTTGTTACTACTTATTGAGACGTTAGGGAAAAAGCCGGAAGTGTTGGCATCGCCACATATTTATTGTATTGCAACAGGGAAAAGAGAGATGGCGCAAGTGGTAATATTAGCAGAAAGGCTACGTAGCCAGTTGCCAGATTTGCGTATTTTAAGTCATGGTGATCAAGGGAGCTTGAAAAGCCAGTTTAAAAAAGCGGATAAGTCGATGGCGCAGTTAGCTTTAATTATTGGTGAAGATGAGCTAGCAAAAGAGTGTGTTACGATTAAATTTTTACGTGAGCCGCGTGAGCAAGTGTCCTGTGCACAAGGTGAGCTTATGACAACAATAGAAACGCTATTAAAATAAAAGAGGTGTAAATAGTGGATGCACAACTAGATACTCAGCAGTCTGATCGCACCCAAAAAATAACCAAGCAAATTGTTGGTGTTGTTGCTGTTATTGTGATTATTGCTTTAGCCGTTGCTGGTGGTTGGCAATATTCAGTATATCGGGAAAATAATTATAAGGCTGAGGCCTCTGCACAATATGAGCGGTTATTAAAACAGATTGCTGAGAATAAGCCGACTGAGGCTTTAGCTGCGGCGACTGCTTTGCGTGATCAGTATGCAAAAACACCTTATGCGATTTTGGCGTCGTTATTTATGTCTAAGGCCTATATAGCGCAAAAGGAACTACCAAAAGCGCAAGCGGCACTGGAGTGGGCTTTAAAAGAAAATAGAACAACGGCTCTCTCAGGGTTGATCACGATACGCTTAGCGCGTGTTTTGATTGCCCAGCAACAATACCAATCTGCTATTGATTTGTTAACACCACTATTAGCAAAAGACCAAAAAGAAGGTGAAGGTGCTAAATATTTGGCTGGTGCAAATGCTTATCAAGGAATGTATCACTATGTCCTTGCAGAGGCTTATCAAGCGACTGGCAATAGTCAACAAGCTAAAAGTGACTTTCAAAAGGCAGAAAAACTATTAGCCAATGATGCTTCAGCCTTACAATCGGTTGTCCAAATGAAAGTTAATAATTTGCCTATGCAAACTGAAATTAAGGCCGGCACTCGGATTGAGTCTGCAGCACATGCGAAAAAATAATTGGGAGATATCGGTGAAGCACTGGAAAAAAGTAGTAGTTACTGGGTTTGGATTGCTTGCTGTTGTTTTGGCAGGCTGTAGCAGCTATAAAGACAATACAATAGCGCCTGCACCGTTAAAAATATTTAAACCCAAGGTTGCGGTATTAGAACATTGGCAAGCTCAGGTGGGTGAAGGGAGTGGTACTGCCGCAAAGGCTGTTTTAAGTTTTGGTGATGAAGGTTATTGGCAATACCAGGCTGCAGAGAATTGGCACCTTAATGTCACGCAAGCAGGTCAAAGTTTATATGCTGTGGATTATAACGGTCTGGTTAAGTCTTTTAATTTAGCGGGTCAAACAAACTGGCACGTGAATTTAAAACAATTGCTTACCGCATCGCCAGTTGCAGGTCCTGAATATGTCTATGTGGTGACTGCAGAAGGGACGGTCTTTGCTTTAAATAAAAAAACCGGGCAAATTCAATGGCAAAAACCACTAGGCTCATTGGTGATTGCAGCACCTGCAGCTGCAAAAGGAGTGGTTGTTATTCATACTAAACCCGGTGCAGTGATTGCTTTACGTGCTGTGGATGGTCGCCAGTTGTGGCGTTATGACCTGCTGCTTAATCCATCGATGACGATGGAGCGTTCAAGTGTTCCTGTCATTGCCGGCCAACAAGTAGTTATTGGTAGTGATAATGGTCAAGTGGTTGCACTGGATCGTCAAACCGGAGATTTGCTCTGGCAATATCAGGTGGCTGTACCGAGTGGTGCTTCTGAAGTTGCTCAAATCGTTGATGTGGATGTGACTCCGGTTGTTAAAGACGGTACCGTTTATGTGTCTAGTGTTAAAAACCGTACTATAGCAGTGAGTTTGCAGTCGGGTAGAATGCTGTGGAAGCATAAAGTTGGCTCTTTTAGTGGCTTAGCGGTCAGTCAAAATAAAGTGATTGTAACAGCGAACAATGGGGCGCTTTGGGCCTTAGATCGTCAAACAGGTAAAGCCGTTTGGGTTGATTCTAACCTATTAGGGCGTGGGCCAACAGCACCTGCCATTGTCGGTCATTATGTTGTTGTTGGTGATTATAAGGGGTTTGTGCACTGGTTCTCACTGAAAACAGGTCAATTAGTTGGTCGAATGAGCGTGGGGGCTCGGGCAATTGTCGGTCAACCTGTTGTTGATGGAAGTATAGTGTATGTGATGGATGCTTCTGGGCGCTTAGTCGCTGTGCGAGGCTCAAAAGTTGAAGAGCTGTAGCTGTATAAGTATAGCTAGCTATAAAGTGTGTGAAATATAGAGGAGACGACTGATTCTTGTCAGTCGTTTTTGTTTTTTGGAAGAGGTTTTATTATGCTGCCTGTTGTGGCCCTTGTCGGTCGCCCAAATGTGGGGAAATCAACATTATTTAATCGTCTGACTAAAAGTCGCGATGCTTTAGTTCATGACCAGCCGGGGGTGACGCGTGATCGTCAATATGGCGAAGGTTGTTTAGGAGAAAAGCCTTTTATTGTTATCGACACTGGTGGGGTTGGTGAACATGACGGCCAGATTGATCAAAAAATGCTTGCGCAGTCTTGGCAGGCGGCACTGGAAGCGGATGTGGTCTTGCTGCTAGTTGACGGTCGTGCTGGCATGACGAGTGTTGATGAGGAGATTGCACAAAACTTGCGTGAGATTCATAAAAAAGTATATTTGGTTGTTAATAAAACTGATGGCATTGATGCGATGGCGGCCAGTGCTGAGTTTTATGCCTTAGGTTATCCTGATGTTTATACAATTGCTGCCTCTCATGGTCGTGGTGTTTTAAGTTTAATTGAATCAACATTAGAAAGTTTTGATCTTGATTTTTTTAAAGAAATAGAAGAAGAAAAAGCATTAGGGGTGAAAGTAGCATTGGTAGGCCGGCCCAATGTAGGCAAGTCGACATTGACTAATCGATTGCTAGGTGAAGAGCGTGTTGTGGCTTTTGATGAGCCGGGTACAACGCGGGATAGTATTTTTATTCCAATGCAAAAAAATGGCAAAGAGTATACACTCATTGATACTGCGGGCGTGCGGCGTCGTAAAAATGTAAAAGATGTTGTTGAAAAATTTTCAATTATTAAAACATTACAGGCCATAGAAGCCGCTCATGTGGTGGTGATGATGTTTGATGCACAAGCCGGTATTGTGGATCAGGATTTAAGCTTATTGGGGTTTGCTGTGGATGCGGGAAAGTCCATTGTTATTGCAGTTAATAAGTGGGATGGTTTAGAATCACAGGTACGAGAGTATATTAAAACTGAGCTTTCGCGTAAGCTGACTTTTACTGATTATGTGCGTATTCATTTTATTTCAGCATTACATGGGACGGCTGTGGGTGATTTATTTGCTTCTGTTGATGAGGCATATGATTCGGCAACACGGATTTTATCAGCGAATCAACTCACACAGATTTTGCAAAAATCGACCCAGATGCATGCGCCACCTTTAGTCAAAGGGCGTCGTATTAAGCTGCGTTTTGCTCATTGTGGTGGTCATAATCCACCTGTAATTGTGATTCATGGTAACCAAACCACAAGTTTGCCGGAGGCGTATCGCCGTTATTTAGTTCACCAGTTTAGAAAAGAAATTAAATTAATGGGGACTCCGATTCGTTTGGAGTTTAAAACTGGAGAAAACCCTTTTGCTGGCAAAAAAAACGAATTAACTGAACGTCAAGTTAATCGTAAGCGTCGTTATATGAAAATTGTTAAAAAGAAATATGGTAAATGATTTTTTTAAAGCTGTTATATAAGGCTGTTATATTGAGTGATTGTGTAACACTATAATGTTGTCTTAAGTCTAAGTGAGTCAAAGGATTGACACTTTTTTGGTGTTGACGAAAAAATGGCGGGAGAGCCCGCCGGTGAGTGTGCCTACAAAAATTTAATGATACTCGCTACTTTTTTCATCCATTTCTTCAGCTATGGCATCAAGAGCAAGTCCGAGTAGCCTGACCTCCGTGTAATCTTCTTGTTGCTGTTTTTTTTCAATTTGCTTTAGTAAAGTACAGCAATGGCGATAGAGTTCATCCATTGTTGGGCTATGTTGCTTCATGGTGCACCTCCTTTTGCTTAAGAACCTTGTTGCAAAATTGATGCCAATGCTGCAACGTATTGTGTATTTTTTTAATACACTTGATACTTTAATTAATGCGTTAAATTTATAAAAAAACAAACTAGATAGTAATTTTGATGCAATTTATAGGTGAGATGAAAATAGTGCTGTTCTAAATTTAGATTTAAATTTTAAGCTTAGGTTTTAGTTCTATATCTTAAGTTTTTGGCATGCAAGTTGCCTAAGACTTATTAGTATTTAGCATTTAGCTTAATGTTAGTGAGCATATTGAGCATGCACTCGATGAGGGATCTATGAAAATTTGGACGGTTGCAAATCAAAAAGGAGGGGTAGGTAAAACGACAACCGCGGTGACTTTGGGGGGTATTTTAGCTAGCCAAGGCAAACGGGTATTATTGCTGGATTTAGACCCACATGGTTCATTAACAAGTTATTTGGGATACAGTCCGGATAAAGTGGAAAAAGGCGCTTATGAGCTTTTTTTGCAGAAAGGGCGGATGTCCGCAGTGCTTGGCGATCAAATTATCAAAAGGACAAATTTTGCCGATTTATGGCTTATTCCTGCGTCGATTACCTTAGCAACGCTTGACCGTCAGTTAGGTACTCAAGAGGGAATGGGCTTATTAATAACAAAGGCCTTAAAAAAACTTCGAGTGCGTTATGATTATGTCATTATTGATTGCCCGCCTATTTTGGGCGTATTAATGGTTAATGCGTTGGCAGCGTGTGAGAAAGTGATTATTCCGGCTCAAACTGAGTTTCTTGCTCTTAAGGGATTAGAGCGCATGATTGATACATTGGCAATGGTGAAAAAAACAAAAAGCTTTAATTTTTCTACTGTTATATTACCAACAATGTTTGATCGAAGAACCTCAGCAGCCTTGGGGAGCTTAAAAATTCTTGAAGAGCAGTATAAAAAGTGGTTGTGGCGGCTTCCTGTGCCTGTTGATACAAAATTGCGTGAGGCAAGTCAACTGGGGGTTCCGATCTCTCAGCTTTATCCACAAAGTCGTGGCCTGTATGTTTACCAGCAGTTTTTAGATTATTTATTAGAGAGTGGAGCTGGATCTGAGATGGCCCAGCCTTTAATGAGTGATCCTGGAGTATTTGTATGATAGATGATGATTCTGCAGGAATTCTAGAAGAAGGCCAAGCTCTTAGTGATTATTTTGATGCATTACTGGGTGTTAACTCAGCGCAAAAAGAAGAATTGGAGCTGGAGAAGGCTAAATCTTTTGAAGTTGTGACTGATAATCAGTCTTTTGTTTTTCAGGATGATAATAAGGTTGCTGATCTTGCTGTAGTTGAGCCTGCAATTGTAATGCCTTTACCTAAGGTGCAAGAGCTTGATGCCTCGATTAAAGAAATTGACGTTGATGATGTGGTTGCCTCAACTGTTATTGAGGCTGATCTTGATGTTTTGCCTGGTACTTTATCCGAAGTTCTTGAAGAGATTGAAGTAGCGGTTATTACGACCGAAAGTGAACTTGATGCGGCTTCTATTGAGTTTGATTCAGTGGTCCCTACATGGGCAAGGCAGGAGTTTCAGTGTGTATCGTTTATGGTGCAAGGTTTGCAGTTGATTATGCCATTATCTGGTTTAAATCAGATTTATGCTCTACAAGAACATCGAGTTAAGGCTATTTTTGGTCAAGCGGATTGGTTCATTGGCATGATGAAAGTTATGGAGAAAAACATTCATGTTCTTGATGTGATGCATTGGTTGTTGCCTGAAGACGCTCAGCCTTTGGGCAGGGTAAATCAGACAGACACAGATTTGCAGCATGAGTTTGTATTAGCGCTTGAGGGAAGTTCATGGGGGGTTGTGTGTAATGGTTTGGGGTTTTCTGAGTTTTTAAAAAGTGATGATGTAAATTGGCATAATAAAGATCCTAAACGGCCATGGTTGGCGGGTGTGGTGGTTGATAAAATGTGTGGGTTAATTGATCCAGAGCAGTTAGTAAAATTTTTAAATGCCGAGTCCCGAGGTTTATCGATAAAGTAGACTACAATCTAAGGGATAGGGAGCGGTTAGAAAAGAGAGCGAGATATGAGTGATAGCGCTTCAGAAAAAGACCCATTTGATGGGGCAAAAGAAGATAAAGATCCAGTATTACAGTGGGTTACTTTTCGATTAGCGGAAGAGACTTACGGTATTAATGTAATGCAGGTTCAAGAGGTTTTGCGTTATACAGAAATTGCACCTGTACCGGGAGCACCTGGCTATGTAATTGGCATTATTAATCTACGTGGTAATGTGGTGACAGTGATTGATACACGCAAGCGTTTTGGTTTGGAGTCACAAGAAACAACGGATAACACCCGTATTGTGATTATTGAAGCAGAAAAGCAAGTGATTGGTATTCTTGTTGACAGCGTTGCTGAGGTGGTGTACCTACGTGCCTCTGAGATTGAAACAGCACCGAGTGTTGGTAATGAAGAAAGTGCAAGGTTTATTCAAGGGGTATCAAATCGCGAAGATGAATTACTGATCTTAGTGGATTTGAACAAGTTGCTAAGTGATGAAGAGTGGGAAGAGATGAATAGTGGTAGCACAGGGGCAAATGCTTAAGCTTGGTGATGTAGTACAAGCTGAGTTTGGTAGCTAATGCGAAGATGTGTCTTTATTGAGTAGTGTACGAACGAATGATGGGCTTGATGATTCAAGGAAGTTTTTTGGCTGTATTACTGCTGTTGCTGGGTGTTTTATGCTATTTATGGCGCAGTATAAAACATTATCGACAGCAGTTGTGTGAGCTACAAGGGCATTGCCATGTGTTTATGAGTAGTAGTATTGGCATAGGTCAACGTTTAGCCTTGTTGGAGCGTTACTTAGGGAGAGACTTGTATAAAGAGCTCGGTCATGATGCTTTTCCAGAAAAAGAAGAAAATTTGTATCGACAAGCAGCTAAGCTTGCGGCTCTGGGGATGGGGAAAAAAGAGCTTGCTGAAGGGTTTGACTTAACAGATACAGAGGCAGAATTACTTGAGCTTATGTCGACCCAGTCATTAAATTCACCAATGGCATCAAAAAAAATGGCACAGCCTAAAAAAACAGTTCAAAAAGCTCAATCTCAGCAGCACTTAAATCACCCTGCAATTAAGCGATATAAAAGCCATCAGCAAGATTAATTATTTTTTGGTTGATTTTATACCCTATTAATTTATATATGATTATTCATTTATTTATGCACTTGTTTCTTTTTATCTAGAACGAAGGCGAATTTGCTTTTCTTTGTGAGTTTTGCTTTGACATATGGAGCCTTCTTAGTATAATGGAACGGTATTTTTATGCGTAAGATAATGCTATTGAGAGTAGAAGCGCACGTTTCTTTATTACACTAAATTATAGATCTTTGATACGATATTTTAAAATAGTGCAATATTCTTCTTTTTTTGTTTAAGGGAGTTAGGTATTTTATGCCTCGTCCGGGTTTAACATATGATGAAATAACAGAAGCTGCTAATCGTGTTTTAGCGGCGGGTGAAAAGCCAACAATTAATCGCGTTCGTGAAGCTTTGGGGGGGCGAGGAAGTAGCACAACGATTAGTCGTTATTTGAAGGATTGGAAGCGCCAAGTGCAAGAAGCTGGAGGCGTTGTTGAGTTAGATGATAATGTGGATGTGCCTCAGATAGAAGAAGAGGCGGCAGATGCATCTAATGCACCTTTAGAAAAGTTAAAAGTAGATAGTGACATTGATGTTGAGAGTGCTGAGACGTCTGCGACTGCAGCTTCTATTGCTGTTGATGAAGAGTTGCAGCTATGTTTTGCTGATGAAGAGTATGAATTACCTGCGATTACGCATGAGCAATTTAGGTCTGTAGAGGGCGGCTCTGAGTTAGAAGTATTAAAACGGGAGCATGAGGCACTTAAAATTCAGTTTCGTCGCTTGAATTCTGCAGTAAATAAGGAGCGTATTCGACGTCAAGCTTTTGAAATGTTGGCCAGAGAAGCAAAAGAGTACGTTAATGTGATTAAAGAGCAGATAGGGCAGCGGATTTTAGATTTACGTATGGCCTCTGATCAGACGATTAATCAACTTAAGGCGCATGCACGTGAAGCAAAGCAAGAATCTGAGCGTGAACTAAAGTTTTATCGTGAGGAATTGATGCGAGTACAAAAAGAAATAGGCCGCAACTCATCGCAAAGTAAGCCTGTGATGACAAATCGAGGGCCTCGACGTCAGGTGACGACTACTTCTTAAATAAAAATTCAACCATTAGATCACCGTGTGCTGACGCAAGTTCGACGGTGACTTGATGTTTGCAATCAGGATTCTTTTCTTCTGACTTTTTGTATGCAAATGGTGGATTTGCATGCACCATACAGTCTAAAGTGCCAAGTTTGCCACAGCCATGGCCGATAATTATATTGACATACTCAGATGCAGCATCGAGACTAAGTGGAGTGATTTCGTTATGGTTATCATCCATTAGTAGTTTACCTGCGACATTGATTACCAGTGCCTCGGGCATGGTAAGCGCATAATAAAAGTTTTTCTCTCCGGTGATTTCTTGAGCAAATGTATAGTGATTTTGGTCTGTAGAAATTGCGTTAGCCTCGGTGCTCACTTCAGTGATTTTAACCATTTCGCGCGCAATGCGTAAAAACATTTTAAGAGTATGATCGAGCATGGCTTTGACGGTAATGGCTTCAGGAATGTTATCTAGGTTAGCTTTTAATAGTTCTTCATGCTCTTCTTGTGCTTTTTTGTGTGCTTGAATTTCTTTATCTAAAACGTCCTGTTGAATGTGCCCAAGGGCGAGCAAGGCTTCACCAAAAAAAATACGGCGTGCTTTTTGTGTGTTGAGGAGCTCTTGAACTTGCTCATCATTAATGAGCTTTAAATCAGTTGCAATTTCTCCAAACTTACGGTCAGAACGCTGTTGTTCTGCATTAATTGAAGCGACTTGGTTCTCTGTAAGCCAGCTTTTTTCTATGGCGACTTCACCAAGAGAAATATTATGCTTTTTCTGATATTCGACTGCATCAATGAGAGCTTCTGGTGTGATCAGCCCCCTTTCCAATAACCATTGTCCAAAGAAGTTTGCCGCCATGATATCTTCCCCTGATGCTATAACTTTTATAATTTCGTCAAAGTTCTAAGAACAACGAGGACGCTTTCTTTATCGTAAGGCTTGAGTAAATAGCCTTTCGCACCGATGGTAATTGCTTGTTCAACAGTGTCTTCTTGTCCCATGGACGTGGCCATGACAACTTGGGCATGAGGGTCAAAGTCTATGATCTTTTTCAGTGCAGACATGCCGTCTAGCTCTGGCATGACGATATCCATCAGGACAAAATTAGGTTTTAATTTTTTATATTTTTCAACACCATCATTGCCATTATGGGCGACATCGATAATGTCGAACTCCGAACCACTCAGTAGATTTTTGGCGATCCCATGAATGGTTTTTGAGTCGTCGACTGTAAGTACAGTGTACGCTTTGTCCACTTCTCTTCCCCCTGCGAGGTCTGGCGAAGTTCCAAGTTCTTATTTCATTATAGTTGAATGCTACAAAGTCGATGGGCTCTGAATTTTATTATCTTGTTATTTATGATTGTAACTGCTCTAAGTGTTTTAGGCGTTTTAGGCAGTTATTTAGTTCTTTGGGGTAAGGGGCTGTAACCATAAAGTTTTTTTGGCTGGTGGGGTGGGTGAACTGTAAAGAGATTGCATGTAAGAATAGTCTGTTAAGGTTTAACTGTTGTTTTGCCCAGTTATTTTCTTCATGTCTGGTATATTTGTCATCACCTAAAATTGCGTGGCCTTGAGATTGTGTGTGTACGCGAATTTGGTGGGTGCGGCCAGTTCTTGGACGTGCTTCGATAAGGCTGGCTTGCTTAAAGTATTCTAGGCATTTGAAATAAGTCTGAGAGGCTTTGCCTTCTTCTTGGTGGACACGGACGATGCGCTCGCCGGAGTGACGTGTATACTTTTTTAAAGGCAAAGCAATCTGTTGGCAACGTTTAGGCCAGTGTCCACTGACTAAGGCATGGTAGTGTTTTGACACTTGATTATTTTGAAATTGCTCATGTAGCGCTTTAAGGCTGCGGCGTTTTTTAGCAATTATTAGACAGCCTGAAGTTTCGCGGTCAAGACGGTGTACGAGCTCTAGAAAATGAGCGTTAGGGCGTAATTGCCTTAAGGCCTCAATAATACCATAGCTTAGACCGCTGCCACCATGAACAGGCATTTTACTTGGCTTATTAATGATTAGTAGATCATCATCCTCAAAAAGAATAGCGCTTTCTAAATGGTTAATTGAGTTTATGTTCAGTGGTCGTGTAGGCGAGCGCTCGGCGATGCGGATAGGGGGGATGCGAATGATGTCTCCTTCTTCCAAACGGTAGTGAGCTTTGATGCGTTTTTTGTTAACACGCACTTCGCCTTTTCTCAAAATACGGTAAACATGGGTTTTGGGGACGCCTTTAAGTTGAAGAAGAAGAAAGTTGTCGATACGGCGGCCGACTTGATCGGTCTCTATTTTAATAAAAACAGCGGTATTCATGCTTTTTGTGCTCAAAGTTAATCATATAATTTGCTCATAATTTATGCTAGTATACCAGCTTGGTGCTCAAGGCGTTATGTATTTGGGCCTGTTCACGGATCACTGCTTATCGTGAGCCTTAAAAGTTTTTGGGTATTTCACAATATGTGTTTAATATAGCTGAGGAATTTTTTGTTAAGCGAATACACTTCAGCAACATGGCACTTAATTAAAGTGTTTACTTTATAGATAGCACTTAAGATTGGTCGTTAGTAGTGAACAGGGTTGATGGCAAGAGATGAAGCACAAATAAGCAACGTTTATAATGTCATGCTTATTTATCTGGAGTGCGAATTAGGTAGAGTGAAGCTGCAAAGGCCCTATCAGTCTTAATTAATAATTAAGAGGAATGAACTTTGCTAGTGGCTATTTGACAGCTGATAATTGTAGATTGTAGTTCAGAGTTAAAAAAGAGTTTTATTTAGAGGATATAAAATTAGATTATGAAAAGAATGCTCATTAATGCTTCGCAGCCAGAAGAGTTGCGGGTGGCAATGGTCGATGGGCAGCATCTGTATGACTTAGATATCGAAACAGCAGGATACGAGCAAAAAAAAGCGAGCGTATACAAAGGACGAGTGACCCGTATCGAGCCAAGTCTAGAAGCTGCATTTGTAGAGTATGGTGCAGACCGCCATGGTTTTTTGCCCTTAAAAGAGATTGCTCCTGAATACTATGACGCGACAGCCAATACTGATAAGCGTGGCCGTGTTCATATTCGTGATGCAGTGCGCGAAGGCCAAGAAGTTCTTGTGCAAATTGATAAAGAAGAGCGTGGTACGAAGGGTGCGGCGTTAAGCACTTATATTACTTTGGCCGGCTGTTATTTAGTATTGATGCCAAATAATCCGCGTGCTGGTGGCATTTCACGTCGTATCGATGGCGAAGAGCGTGAGGAGCTTAAGCAGATTTTAGAACAGCTTAACTTACCAAATGATATGGGCTTAATCATTCGTACGGCAGGCATAGGCAAAAACCTTGAAGAAATTCAATGGGACTTAAGCATTTTGCAAAAGCAATGGCAGGCAATTCGCGCAGGGTTTGCACGCATTGCAGCCCCCTCGCTTATTTATCGTGAAAGCGATGTCGTTCTGCGGGCGATTCGTGATTATTTGCGTCCAGGAGTGAATGAAATTGTTGTTGATGATCGTGATGTGTACGATCGCATTGCGCACCATTTAAAGCAATTACGCCCTGATTATCTAAATTGCTTAAAGCACTATCAAGATCCAGTGCCATTATTTAGTCGATTCAATATCGAGGGCCAGATAGAAAGTGCGTTTGAGCGTGAAGTGCGTTTACCTTCGGGAGGCGCGATTGTCATTGATCATACTGAGGCGATGATCTCTATTGATATTAACTCGGCGCGAGCGACCAAAGGCGGCGATATCGAAGAGACTGCTTTTAATACCAATATTGAAGCTGCAGAGGAAGTTGCTCGCCAGTTGCGCTTGCGTGACTTAGGTGGTTTGGTCGTCATTGACTTTATTGACATGGTGCAGCCTCGTCATCAACGTGATGTAGAAAATTGCTTGCGTGATGCTTTGAAAATGGACAGAGCGCGTGTGCAGACCGGGCGTATTTCACGCTTTGGTTTATTGGAGATGTCAAGACAACGCTTGCGTCCAGCTTTAGGTGAGTCAAGTCAGCATGTTTGTCCGCGCTGTAGTGGCCATGGTTATATTCGCGGCATTGAATCGCTTGCACTTGCGGTGATGAGATTGCTTGAAGAAGAAGCGATGAAGGGTCAGCAGGGTCAAATTCAGGCGCAGTTGCCCGTGGAAGTTGCGACTTTCTTATTGAATGAAAAGCGTGGTATTTTGGCACAGATCGAAAGACGCCATCGTGTGAGCCTATTGCTAATTCCAAATATTAACTTGCAAACTCCACACTATCAGGTGATGAGTGTTTCTGATCATGCACGTGAAGATGCGGCAAGTTATAGTTTGGTGAGCCAAGTGCAATCTGTTGAGGATTTAACGAAAGCTGCGGTTAAGTACGAAGAACCTGTAGTAAAAGATTTAAGTTATGGCGCGTCACCTAAGCGTGGCCTATTAAATAAGCTGTGGCAATATCTCTCAGGAGCAAGCCATAGTCATAGTGCTCAGGCCAGTGAAGACACGGCTGCAACAGTAGAACCCATTCGGCCGGTGAAGGTGCATTCTGCATCATCATCATCTTCTTCTTCTAGTTCAGAAGGGCGAGATCGCAATAAGCGTCAAGGAAGCACCGGCGGTGGTTCGGGGCGTCGCAGTCAAGGTGGTGGACAGCTTGCTGCAGCACCGAGCAAAGGCCAAAGTGGCGGTGGTCGCCACCGTCGCAATGAAGGTGGTACAGTGGTAAAAGGCAACTTAGCTTCTTCAGGAGAGTCACATGAGCGTAGTAGTAACCGCTCAAATTCAAATAAGACGACAGATGCACGGAGAAAGTCGACAGGCGGTAAGTCATCATCAGTTTCGCAGCAGCGTAAGTCAGTAAAATCTGCTAGTGATGTGGATAAAGATGCGAGTAAAAAAGCGGTGACAACACAGCGTACTGAAGCTATGGTTGAGGTGAAAGCGGCTGTGGAGCCTGTGTCTGTAAAAGTAGCTGTAGAGCAGGTCTCATCCGTAGTATCTTCATCTGCTGAGGCGAAGGTGACGACGACGGGTGGGGCGACTACCTCTGGTCAGAAAACAGAGACAGTCGTTGTTGAGCAAGCAGCGGTGATGGAAAAAGTTGTCCGTGCTAAACGTCCTAATTTCACGACGCTGGAGTCACAGGTTGAGACGACAGTGATAAGTTCAGGTGTGATAGATCGTGCTGTGCCCTCTTCGTATCATCATGGGAATATTGTCGCACATCGCCTTGAGCCTTGGCGTTCTGCGCTGTCTGCTGCTGCATCATCAATTGCTGAGATTAAGCAAATTGAGACGATTGCTAATGATGAAAGTAGCACTGAAAGCGTGATTGTTAAGGTGGTAGAAAAGCTGCACCAGGGCCGCTCACCATTGCAATGGCATGAACGGCTCAAAGGTAGTCAAGCAGCAATCAGTCACTCTATTGAGCATATTCGCCAGGTTGAGACGAAGGTCGCTGTGGCTATAGCAGCTGCTGAAAATCAGGTAAAGACGAATATTCAATAATTATATTTGTTGTTTTTAGTAAGACGCCCTGGTTAATCAGGGCGTTATGCGTTTAGAGTGCATTATATTTAGAGGGCATTATGACCACTTTTGTTACAAAGCGCCGTGTAATTGTTTGGATTGCCTTTATAGTTATTGTTTACGGAATGAGTTATTGTTGGCTAGATTTACCCGTTGCGCTGTTTTTTGAAGCACATGGAGGGGATTTTTACGCGTTGGCAGGTTCAGTGAGTGCTGTGTTTAGCCCTGAACATTGGTTGATGCTTGCTATTGTGGCAACGCTTGTTGTGGTGGTGATGCCAAGACGCTTTCAACGTGTACGTGGCTGTGTACGTGAAATTGCATTTAGCATTGTTTTTGCCATAGTAATTGGGCTTTTATTAAAATATGGTCTGGCGCGCTATCGGCCGGTTGAGTTTTTTCAGCACCAACTGTACGGTTTTCATTTTTTTTCAATGCAGCATGATTTAAACTCTACACCTTCTGGGCACAGTTTGGCTGTATTTGCAGGACTAACGCCATTGGTTTGCCATTGGCGGTGGACAGTGATTCCTGTGTTGTTGATTGGTGTTATTGTGATGCTTAGTCGTTTGGTGCACCTGGATCACTATTTAAGTGATGTGTGGTTAGGAGCTTGGGTGGGTATTGGTTCAGCCTGTCTTATTCATCAATACTATCAGAGTAATAAAGTGAATGAGTTGAGATAATTTTCATTATTGTTTTAGCTCTATACTCTTGTTCTTCGATAAATCTTTGTTATCCTAGCTTCTTACAGAGAAGCGATTGCGCTTCATACAGTTTTTAAATAATTTTTAAAGTCTAAAGCCCGTATTGAAAGATAAAATAAAGCAAAACTGAGGAATTTTGTCAGTGTATAAAAAAATGCAGCAAGTGATCGATAAAGCTGATTTAAAGTCATTAGGGCTGATTTATCGAGGCCTTGAAAAAGAGAATATGCGTATCGATAGCCATGGCTATATTGCATTGACGGATCACCCAAGGGCGTTAGGTTCTGCTTTAACAAATCCATGGGTGACGACTGATTTTTCAGAGAGTCTAGTTGAGGTGGTCACCCCCGCTGTTGCAAGCTTAAGCCAGTTAAAGCAAGATATTTCTACAATTAGTCAATTTTGCTATGCTCGCTTAAACAAAGATGAGCTGTTTTGGCCGGCAAGTATGCCAAGTTGTCTTAATGAGAGTGATATTCGACTCGCTTATTATGGTAAAAATAACTCGGGTAAAATGAAACAGGTTTATCGCCACGGTCTTGCTGAGCGTTATGGCAAAACCATGCAAATGATTGCCGGAATCCATTATAATATCTCATTTTCTCAAGCGTTGTTTGAGTCGTTGTGGCGCTATGACGGTAAATCCTGCTCTTTGGCCGAGTATACGAATCAGCGTTATATGGGATTGGTGCGTAATTTTTTCCGTTATGGTTGGCTATTGCCTTATTTATTTGGTGCTTCGCCTATCGCCAGTGGAAGGTCAGTTAGTGAGTCTTTTGATTTTCTCCAGGCACAGGGGCAGGATTACATTGGGCCTTATGCGACGTCTTTGCGCTTAAGTCGCTTAGGTTATCAAAACAAAGGTAAGCACCTAATGCATATGTCATATAACAGTGTGGAAGAATATGCGAGCAGTATTTTGCAGGCGACGCGTACGCCTTATGCGCCTTTTTCTAAGCTGGGTATTTGTAGCAAAGATAAGGCAGGGCAGAGGCATTATACTCAGTTAAATGATGCGTTATTGCAGATCGAAAACGAGTATTACAGCCCGATGCGGCCAAAGCAACCGGCAGAGCGTTGTAAGCGTCCTGTCGCCAGCTTATTAGAAAAAGGTGTGTGCTATATTGAACTGCGTGCCTTAGATTTAAACCCGTTTGAGCCCTTGGGCTTTGAAGCGGGAGAACTTGAGTTTGTCGATTTATTTTTATTGTTTTGTTTGCTAGAAGATAGTCCTGTGCTCAGTGCAGCTGAGTTGGCTGATACAGAGCTCTGTTTGCAGCAAGTGGCGGAGTATGGTCGCAAGCCAGGTTTGATGCTGACAATTCAAGGTAGACAAGTGTCATTGCAAGATGCAGCCGAGAGGCTATTTGAAGCGTTATTGCCTTTAGCTGAATGCTTAGACGCGGAGCAGGCTCAGGCTGGGAGTTATTTAATTGCTTTAAATGCTAACTATAAAAAACTAACGGATATAAGTTTGATACCATCAGCAAAACTACTGGATGAGTTTTTAGCATCAGGAATAAATTATACTGAGTTTATGCTGAAATATGCGTGCAAGCACCAGGATTATTGGCAACAGCAAGCTATTAATCCAGTTGATTTCCAGCGCTTTGATGATCTTGCTAAGCAATCATTAGTAGAATTTGAGAACATAGAGCAGGCTGAGCAGGTACCGTTTGAGGAGTACTTAGCTAGATACTTTCAGCAAGGCGATGCAAAAAAAGTTGGGCAATAGTATGTGAGTTGTTAGAATGGGCCGCTGATGGATGAGTTTTGAGTTTAAATTAAATTAATTTGAGTAAGTTAGATTAGGTTAAATAAGATATGAGCCAGGTTCGCACGCGTTTTGCTCCAAGCCCGACAGGATATTTACATATTGGTGGTGCCCGTACTGCACTTTATTCATGGTTATATGCCAAGAAATCGGCTGGTTGTTTTGTTCTACGGATTGAAGATACTGATTTAGAGCGTTCTAGCCAAGAGTCTGTGGATGCTATTTTAGCTGGCATGCAATGGCTGGGGTTACACTGGGATGAAGGCCCGTTTTATCAGATGCAGCGTATGGAACGCTATTGTGACGTTATTCAGCAATTACTTGCTGAAGACAAGGCGTATCAGTGTTATTGCTCTAAAGAACGTTTAGAAGCACTGCGTGAAGAGCAAATGGCGAATAAGCAGAAACCACGTTACGATGGTTGCTGTCGTCATTTAGCTCAGCGAGATCATCAGCAGGCTGAAGAAAACCAACAGCCTTTTGTCATTCGCTTTAAAAACCCTGCAGAAGGGTCGGTAGTTTTTGATGATTTTGTGCGTGGGCGTATTGAAGTGAAAAATCGTGAGCTTGATGATTTAATTATTGCCCGTAGCGATGGCACACCGACGTATAATTTTACAGTGGTGGTTGATGATATGGATATGGCGATGACTCATGTCATTCGTGGTGATGATCATATTAATAATACCCCAAGACAAATCAATATTTTCCATGCGCTAGGGGCGAAGATTCCAGCGTTTGGTCATGTGCCGATGATTTTAGGTGAAGATGGTAAGCGCTTGTCTAAACGTCATGGTGCAGTGAGTGTTATGCAATATAAAGCCGATGGTTTTTTGCCTGAGGCGCTGCTTAATTACCTGGTACGTTTGGGGTGGTCACATGGTGATCAGGAAATTTTCTCTATCGATGAATTAATCCAGTTGTTTGATGCTAAAAATATTAATAAAGCCGCATCAACGTTTAATATGGATAAGTTGCTTTGGTTAAATCAGCATTATTTAAAAACCTTGCCGTTAGCGCGGATTATGGCTGATTTTAAAGAAATGGCAGCGTTTTGTAATTTAGATCTTAGTCAAGGGCCTGAACTTGAATTATTAGTTAAAGTGCAGCGTGAGCGGGTAAAAACCTTGGTTGAAATGGTCGAGAGTTCTCGCCTTTTCTATGAAAATGATATTGAACTGGATGAAAAAACCGCCAAGAAAAATTTGCGGCCGGTCGCACTCGCTGCATTAGAAAAATTAAAACATGAATTTTCGTTATGCGATTGGCATGAAGCAAGTTTACAACAGGTCATAGAAAAGACAGCGCTTGAGCTGGATTTAAAGATGGGAAAAGTGGCCTTACCCTTGCGTACAGCGATTACGGGGGGTGCTGGAACACCGGCGATTGATATTACTCTAACAATGATTGGTCGAGAGCGTGTAGTTGCACGTCTTGAGCAAGCGATTCATTATATTCAAACACGGGGCTAGAGTAATTATTACTTGTCGTGACATTAGCTTATGACTGTTATTTTAGGGATTGACCCGGGTTCGCGAGTGACTGGTTTTGGTGTCATTCGCTTTAAGCAACATCGTTGTGAATACTTGGCTAGTGGCTGTATTCGCATGGGAACAGTCAGCCTGGCTGAACGGCTGCAGACTATTTTTCAGGGAATTCAAGAAGTGATTCGGCTTTATCAGCCGACACAAGTGGGCATTGAAAAAGTGTTTGTCGGACGCAATATTGACTCAGCATTAAAGCTCGGTCATGCACGTGGTGCTGCAATTTTAGCGGTTGCCGAGTCGACTTTATCCGTATGTGAGTATTCTGCGCGTCAAGTTAAACGCAGTGTTGTAGGCTTTGGAGGCGCAGATAAAAATCAAGTGCAACAGATGGTCAGTGCCTTATTAAAATTAAGTAAGGTGCCTTCTCAAGATGCCGCGGATGCGTTAGCCATAGCGATTTGTCATGCACAAATGCAGCAGGGCCTAAGGCATATTCAAAAAGGTAATAAACTAGTAAAAGGGCGTATACGCGAATGATTGGACAGTTAACGGGAACGATTGTTGATGTTTTTTTAGATTACTTGATGATTGATGTTGGCGGTGTCGGTTATGAAGTTTTTGTTCCTGCTTCAATCCTTACGCGTTGCGGTGAAGTTGGCCAGAGAATTACCTTGTATACGCATTTAATTATTCGTGAAGATGCCCATAGTCTATATGGCTTTGAAGAGCGCTCTGCTAAGGCATTGTTTCGTGTGTTATTAAAAGCCAATGGCGTGGGGCCAAAGCTCGCCATGGTGATTTTGTCGACGATGGGCGTATCCGACTTTATTCAGGCGGTGACTTTGCAAGATGTTGCAGCATTAACCCGTTTGCCGGGCGTAGGCAAGAAAACTGCTGAACGTTTAGTGATTGAATTAAAAGATAAGCTTAGCCAGTTTGATTATCTAGATAGAGCCATTAAAATAAATAGCATCAATGAATCAAGTACAGCATTACCGGTTTTAAGTGATGCAATTAGCGCGTTGGCAGCCTTAGGTTATAAAGATCCAGAAGCAGTAAAAATGGCAACTATGGTTTATAAAGAAGGTTTAACCTGTGAGGATGTGATTCGTTTAGCGTTAAAGAGCAGTTAAGTTATGCTGGTTAGTATTATGAATCATATTAATATTGTTTCATGATGAGCGTTTAAAATAAAAAAATAAGGTGTCGTATGATTGAGCATGATCGTATTGTGACGGTGTTAGAGCATCAAGAGGATGAACCGACTGTCGACCGTGCAATGCGTCCGAAACTTCTGTGTGATTATCAAGGGCAGCCTGCGGTCTGTGAGCAGATGCAGGTGTTTATTCATGCGGCGCGCAAACGTCAAGAGGCATTGGATCATACGTTATTATTTGGTCCACCGGGGTTAGGAAAAACAACATTAGCTCACATTATAGCCAATGAGCTGGAGGTCAATATTAAGCAAACCTCAGGGCCGGTAATTGATAAAGCGGGGGATTTGGCCGCGTTATTGACGAATTTAGAAGAAAACGATGTATTATTTATTGATGAAATTCACCGTTTAAGCCCGGCGATTGAAGAAGTGTTGTACCCGGCACTGGAGGATTATCAAATTGATATTATGATTGGTGAAGGTCCTGCGGCTCGCTCTATTAAGCTTGATTTACCGCCGTTTACTTTAGTCGGGGCGACGACGCGCGCTGGCTTGTTAACGTCGCCGTTGCGAGATCGTTTTGGCATTACTCAGCGTTTAGAGTTTTATTCGGTAGAAGATTTAACACGTATTATTTTGCGCTCTGCTCGGGTGTTGGGTATTAGTTTGGACAATAGTGGGGCCTATGAAATCGCTAAACGCTCGCGTGGTACGCCACGGATCGCCAATCGATTGTTGCGCCGGGTACGTGATTTTGCTGACTTTGATGGTGTTGTGCAAATTAATGACCAGATGGCAGATAAAGCGTTGAAGATATTGGATATTGATGAACAAGGCTTAGATTTGATGGATCGTAAATTACTCAATGCTATCTTTGTTAAATTTGAAGGTGGGCCGGTGGGTGTGGATAGCTTAGCCGCAGCGATTGGTGAATCACGTGATACCATCGAAGATGTCTTAGAACCTTATTTAATCCAAATGGGCTTGATGATGCGTACACCACGCGGGAGAGTGACGACATCGCATGCTGCACATTATCTTGGCCTGGCGCCAGATATAAGTTAATCTTTGAAAAAGTGAAAGAAATTAAAAAAATAGGCAAATTAAATTTGCAGCGATAAAAATAAATTAAAGTTATATTATAACTGATTAAAACCTTTTAGTTAGGAGTGATCGGGTGGGCCAGACGAATTTTATTGAGTTATTTTTACATGCCAGTGTAATTGTGCAAGCTGTCTTAATTATTTTGCTGCTTGCATCGATTTTATCATGGACTTTTATTTTTCAACGTGCTTTTTTCTTAAGGCGTGCAACAAAGCGTTTACGAATATTTGAAAGTGAATTTTGGTCGGGTATTGATTTAGGACAGTTGTATGACCGGATGCGCACTGAGGTAGCAAGTGATGGTTTAGCCAGCATCTTTAAATCTGGCTTCCAAGAGTTTGCTAGA
The DNA here is from genome assembly GCF_000297215.2 of Piscirickettsia salmonis LF-89 = ATCC VR-1361. GTDB lineage: Bacteria > Pseudomonadota > Gammaproteobacteria > Piscirickettsiales > Piscirickettsiaceae > Piscirickettsia > Piscirickettsia salmonis. The sequence continues at coordinate 33,193 of NZ_AMFF02000069.1, read as the reverse complement.
TTGTCGCGTCAAGAGAATATTGCGGCAGATGCCATTATGGAAGGGACAAATCGCGCAATGCGCATCGCTTTATCTAAGGAAACCGATAAACTTGAAAATCATTTGCCTATTTTAGCAACGATAGGTTCGGTCAGCCCTTATATCGGTTTATTTGGTACGGTATGGGGGATTATGAGTTCATTCCAAGCACTGGGTGCTGTTGAGCAGGCGACTTTATCGATGGTCGCACCAGGGATTTCTGAAGCATTGGTTGCGACGGCAATTGGTTTATTTGCGGCCATCCCAGCTGTGATTGGTTACAATCGTTTTACTAATCGCGTGGATCGTTTACTGAGTCATTATGATAATTTTCAAGAAGAATTTGCGAGTATTTTGCATCGTGAGGCTTATGCACGAATAAAGAAAAGTGATAATGCAGCGCCAGAAGAGTAGTTTAGAGAGTTATAAAAGCAAGAGGAAGGGCCGTGTATGGCTAGGCAGCGTCGCCGTTTGATGGCAGATATTAATGTTGTTCCCTATATCGATGTTAGTTTGGTGTTATTAATTGTTTTTATGATCGCAGCGCCGATGCTTTCTCAAGGGGTGAAAGTGGATTTGCCAAAAGCCACGGCAAATAAGATTCCACCGTCAAAGTTTAAGCCGATTGTTATCAGTGTTGACCAAAAGGGTGATTATTATATGAATATGACACCGGATAATAAGCAGGTTTTATCTGCTGAGCAGTTGGCTGTGTGGATTAAAGCATCGCTTGCGCGGACAAAGTCGACGACAGTCTATGTACGTGCAGATCAGGGTGTTGATTATGGTAAGGTAGTGCAGGCGATGGTGGTTGCACAACGTGCAGGTGCGGGCAGCATCGGTTTGATGACAGATAACGCGCCTCAACAGAAGAGAGCCTAATTATGGCACAAAGGGATGGTTATAACCTATCTTTTTTAAAGTCATTGTGTATTCATGCGGTGGTTTTGGCGGGTTTTGCGGTGGCGATACAGGCACCTGAAACAATCACTCACTTTGCTGGCACTGAAGCGACAGTCGTAAAGGCTGCAATGATCAGCCCAAACGCTGTGGATCAAGCGATTTTAGCTATGAATCAGGCGCATGATGAGAAGATTTCAAAAACAAAGCAAGAAAAAGCACAGCTTGATCAGCAATTATTACAGACACGGCAAGAACGTAAGAAAACTGAGCAAATGCTTTTGCAATTAAAAAAACAAAATGCCTTGGCTACAGAACAGCGTGAGCAGGTATTAAAAGAAGTTGCAGCGGCTAAAGCTGAGCAAGATCAGGCTGAAAAAAAATTAGCTAAGGCAAAAGCGGCAGAGAAGCAAGCGGCATTGCAAGCAGCAAAAAATAAAGCGACTTTAGCAAAGCAAATTAATGCGTTAAAGCGAGAAAAGCTTAAAGCTGAAAAGGCGTTGGCTGAAAAAAAAAAGCGTGAATTAGCAAAAAAGCACCAAGCTGAGCAAGTGCGTCAGCAAGCGTTAGAAAAAAAACGTCAGCAAGAGCAATTACATCAACGGCAAGCTTTGGAGAAAAAGCAACGTGAAGCCGCGGCAAAGGTAAAGCGAGAAGCTGAAGTTGCAGCAGAGAAGCAGCGTCAACAAGCATTGGCGCGTTTGCGAGCGAATGCTCAATCGAACATTGCAAATCAATTAGCAGAAAATGCCAGAGTCGCTGCAGCGCGGACGGCGCGACAGCAATATGTACAGTCTGAGTTTGAAAAATATTCGGGCCTCATTGTGACTGAGATTAGTCGTCATTGGAATCAAGCCAATATTGATCCGAGTTTAAATGCTTTAATTCAGGTGAATGTGGATGTAACGGGTGATATTCTGTCGGTAAAAATTGTTAAATCAAGTGGTAATGCCCTTTTTGATCGTCAGGCAAAACTTGCGGTATTAAGCGCTGGGCGTTTGCCGATGCCGACGGATAAAGAAGTTGCTCAGCGTTTTTTAAGTTTTCAATTTCACTTTACTCCTAGAGGGGTGAGTTAGGTTCTAAATTTTAGTGTTGTTATTTTTGCTTTACGTTGTTGGAGGGAAGAGTGGTTAGACGATCTATACAGTGGTTTATTTCACGATTATGGCTGGTTTTATTGAGTTTGTTTTTATTTGCTCCAGCCTATGCCACATTAACTTTAAAAGTCACTCAAGGGGTTGATCGGCCTATTCCAGTTGCTGTTGCTGATTTTTCTAACTCAGATAATAGTCACTTAAATATTCAAGGTTTGTCAGAAGGGGTGGCGGGCCTAATTCGGCAGAACCTACAAACCAGTGGGTTATTTTCGGTATTAGAGCGTACGAAGATGCCGAGTTTTTATGTGAACCCAGCTGAGGTGAATATTTCTACATGGAAAAAAACAGGGGCGGAATCATTATTAGTCGGTCAAGTGCAATTGACTGAAGCAGGACGCTATAATATATCTTTTCGTTTGTTAAGTGTATTTGGGCAATTGACGAGTCGGCAGATTATCGGTGAGCGTTATAAAAATATTCGCCCGGGCCAAATGCGTATGCTGGCAAATCATATCAGTGACTTGATTTATCACGCCCTGACAGGGAAGCAAGGTGTATTTGCAACACGTATTGCTTATGTACAGCTCGATCGTGAGCGCACTGCTTATCAATTATTGGTTGCTGATGCAGATGGTTACAATCCTCGCACGTTATTAAAACAGTCACAGCCGATTATGGCACCGACATGGTCACCGAACGGCCAGTATTTAGCCTACGTGTCGTTTGAAGATAAAACTATGTCAATTTGGATCTCTGATTTGGTTAGTGGTAAGCGCCGTAAAATTTCGAGTGTAGATGGGATTAATAGCGCACCAGCCTGGTCTCCAGATGGCTCGCGTCTCGCTTTAGCCTTAAGTAAAGCCGGGAGTGCTGAGACGAATATTTATGTGATTAATTTAAACACGGGGAAAAGAAAGCAGATTACCCGTGGTTATGCGATTAATACCTCTCCGGCATGGTCACCTGATGCGAAGAGTCTAATTTTTACTTCTAATCGTGGAGGGAGTCCGCAGATTTATCAATATGATTTTTCAACACGACAGATTGTGCGTTTGACTTATCAAGGGAGTTATAATGCGGATGCAAGGTTCTTGCCCAATGGTCAAGGCGTTGTAATGATGCATCAAGTGATTGCAGATGGACAGACGCGGTTTAATATTGCGCATTTAAATTTAGCGACGGGTGAGTTTCGTGTTTTAACTCATGGCTATAATGATGAATCACCGACGGTTGCACCGAATGGACAAATGATTTTATATACTAAGGATCGTGGAGGGAATACAATGCTTGCTGAGGTGTCGTTGGATGGTCGAGTGCATTTGAATTTGCCATCAGGTAATGGCTATGTACGTGCTCCAGCCTGGGGACCTTTCTCATCATAGTGGTGAATATAATAACCAAACTTAGGGGGATTAAAATGACGATCAAATTCAGCCCATTTAAAACATTGAACCTGCTTACTGTGAGTGCATCAATTGGACTACTTGCCGGTTGTGCTTCGACAGCGGATCAATATGGGGGTAATGAACAGGGTCCTGGACCCTATGGCGATGGTAGTGCTTATCATCACCAGGCTGCCGGCTCTGATGTAAAATCGCAGGGTTTAGGGCAGTACGATGATCAGTTTAATGGTGAAAGCTGGGGGCAGCAAGACGGTGCAGCTGCGCAGGGTGGAATGGCGTCGGGGCCAAATGCGGCGGTGGCCAAACGTGTGGTTTACTTTGGTTTTGATCAGTACTCGGTTGGTAAAACAGATCAAGATATTGTTCAGAGTAATGTTAATTACCTCTTGAAACATCCCAAGCAGAAGGTATTATTAGAGGGTTATACTGATCCACGAGGCAGTAGCCAATATAACTTAAACTTGGGGCAAAAGCGTGCAAACTCGTTAAAAGATGCGTTGCTAAGCGCAGGTGTTGGGCCTCAACAAGTGAGTACATTAAGTTATGGCAAAGAGTGCTTGGCCGTGCCGGGTGGAACAGCAGAAGCGGATTACCAGAAAGATCGTCGTGTTATCTTTAATTACAACATGAACTCAAAGGGTTGTAACCAAGGTTAAGGCTAAAGTTAAAGTTAAATTGTGTTGTTTGTAGGAGTAAATATGAGCTTGAGGCTTGTTTTAAGTGTGTATGGTGGTTTGTTAATAATAAGCTCATCTTTTGCTGCCGCCCCTGTGGAAAATGTAATTGCAGGGGTGACGCCTGTTACCAGTCAAGAGTATTCCTACTCCTCTGGGGCGTCTCAAGCGTCAATGCAGACTGGAGCTGATGTTCCACCATCTCAATCTAATAATGATATACATATTAGCACTAAGCAGGAGTTAGTACCTGCGTTAACGGTTGAGCAACAATTAACCAAGATTAATAATCAAATGAGTTTGCTATTACCCGTGCGTAGTCAATTGCAGTATTTACAGCAGCGTGTGGATCGTTTGCAAGGAGAGCTGGATGAGAAAAATTATAAAATCAGTGAACTAAAGAAAGAGCTGCAAGCGATGTTCAATAATATGGACAGCCGTATGTTGGTTTTAGAAGGCAGTGCAGTCAAGCCTCAGTCTCAAGAAGCGTCTTCTGCCATGGCACATGGGCAGACGGTATCAGCAGCTGAAATAGATGGTCACCATGGTCAAAATCAAGGTGCGGCTGCTATTAATGCGAAGGAGCGTTATGCTTATCAGGCGGCCTATCAGCTGTTGAGTGAGCGTAAATATTCAGATGCAGTTGAAGCATTTGAGCGTTTTTTAAAACTGTATCCTAAGGGGCCTTATACAGTAAGTGCATATTTTTGGCTGGGTGAAATTTATATTATTGAAGGCATGCCAGATAAAGCGATGGTGGCGCTGCGTAAAATTATCAAATCTTATCCTCACTCGGATAAAGCACCGAGTGCAGCTTATCACCTGGGAACAATTTATGTTGCTAATGGTGATGCCGAACATGCTAAGGAAATGTTTATGAAGGTAGTTAAAGAGTTTCCTGATACGAAGTCAGCGCGTTTAGCCAAAGAACAGTTAAAACAATTAAGTAGTTAAACATGAATAAAGATTCTTTACGTATTAATGAGTTATTTTATTCATTGCAAGGGGAAACACGCACTGTTGGCTTGCCGACGGTGTTTATTCGTTTAACCGGTTGCCCATTGCGTTGTACCTACTGTGACTCTGCTTATGCTTTTACTGGGGGTGAGCGCTTATCGTTAGATCAAATTATCATTCAGGTCCAAGCGTATCAGGTGCGTCATGTGACTGTTTCGGGTGGGGAGCCACTGGCCCAGCCGAATGTATTTGAGTTGATGCGCAGGTTGTGTGATTTAGGCTATGAGATTTCTGTAGAGACCAGTGGTGCTTTGCCTATTGAAGAGATTGATGTGCGTGTTATGAAAGTCGTTGATATTAAAACACCCGGTTCAGGTGAGCATCAGCGTAATCGTTATGAAAATTTTGATTATATAACGCGACATGATCAGATTAAATTTGTGATCTGTGATCGTCAAGATTATGATTGGGCGGTGGCTTGTGTTAATCAGTATGATCTAACCTCGTTGTGTGAGGTGTTGTTTTCGCCTTCTTATGAGCAGCTTAAAGGCGCTGAGTTGGCTGATTGGATATTAACTGATCAGCTTGATGTGCGTTTTCAATTGCAGTTGCATAAGATTCTTTGGGGTGATGTACCAGGAAAGTGAGAGCTTGATTTGCTCTCACGACCCTGATAACAAAGGTTAAACTTTCAAGTTTAAGTTGTTGGCGTAAACGGATAATGAATGAGATTATCTTCTTTCGCGGTTTTTTTCGGTGGTGGTGTTTGTCCTTTGTAGGCACCACTTTTGGCGTACAGATAGTCTTTAACAATGTAACTTCTAACGATATCTTCAATAGTAAACTCAATGATTTGGCTACGTTGCATCTGGTTGATGATATGAATAAAGTCACAAAAGCCAGAGCTGTCTGAGTGTCGGTAGCGCAAATCATCTTGCTCAGTATCACCACAGAAGATAATGCGACTATGATTACCAACACGGGTCATAATCATATCCAGCTCTTCTAAGCCCATGTTCTGGCATTCATCGACAATGAGTAAGGTATCATGGTAGTTTGTCCCACGCTGAAACGATGTTGAGTAAAACTCAAGCAAGCCGTATTTGCTATAGGTAGACCATGGGTTTTTCATATCCAGTAGCTCGTTAACCGCATCAATAAAGACCTGTTTATAAGGTGCTTCTTTATCTTCGAGGTCCCCTTTGAGATAGCCTTGCTCGCGTGCTGGTACGGTGGAGCGGAAAAAGGCAATGCGTGAGTAAGGGCTGTCATATTCAAGCAAGGCTTTAAGTGCAAGATAAGTTGCTAAATATGTTTTCCCGGTTCCGGCAGAGCCGTGAGCAATCATGACTTCATTGCCACTATTCCAGGCTTTGAATAATGATTCTTGCGAGTGAGTTAAGGCTTTAATCTGCTTAAGATAGTGAGGTGAACGAAGATTCGGCTTTGAGTTTAGTGCACAGATTTCATCGTCGAGTTGACGATTTTTCCGTTTCGCCATTGCAATCCCCTATGCTATTTCTCGATAATAGCTGCTAGATGTCTGATAGTCGTAACTGTCGATAATGAAAACCTCCTTTAAATTTAACCTTACTCTAAAAATATATTATGATGAGCACAAAATCCAATCAAGAATTTACTGGATAAGTTTAAAATCGTCAGAACAACAGAGAGTGCTGTAAATGAGTTTAGATGAGCGTTTAGTTGAGTTAGAAACGAAATTTGTTTTTCAAGAAGATATGATAAACCAATTAAATCAGGTGATTATTCAACAGCAGGCGCAGCTAGAGCAACTAACACAGGCTCTAATGCAGCTAAAAACTAAGTTGGCAGCGCAGGATGTAGACCATGCTAGCATGATTGACCCTGCATACGAGCGCCCACCGCATTATTAATGTTTATAAATCACTTTTATTGTTATCATTGTCTTCTTGAAAAATATCTTGATACTTTTCAAGCTCGTTACGCACAGCTTCTAAGCGCTGCTTGCAGGTTTGATAGGCCTGTGAGGCGCGTTTAATCATTGGGATTAACTCGTCAATATCAGGCTCTGTTTGTGTGCGTAAGTGTTCGGCGACCTCTTTTAAGACCATGTAGTTATCTTGGAACTTTTTGCTGTTGGTTTTGCTCATGGTGACTTACTCCTGGCTTTGATTACTTTTAAATTACTTTAAAACGGATGATGATTTCGGTTTAGGTTTCAGGTTTTACATGTGATGGCTGTGTCTGCTGCACGCTCAGTGTGCCATCTTGGAAGTGGATATTTAACTGGGTTTGATTTTCTGCTTGTGACATATTGGTAATATATTGATCAGCGCTGGTGATATAGCTAAAGCCTCGTTGCAAGGTTTTTTCTGGCCCTAAGCCTAAAATAAATTGAATCAGCGATTTTGATAGGCTCTCAGTTTGGCTGATAGACTCTTGGCCGCGATGAATGATGAACTGATAGCGTTGGTTAAGCTGAGCTTGATACTGTGTTAGAGTATAGCGGCTGTTATACACCTGCTGTTGGTAATGGTTGATTGAATAGTGGTATTGGTCAATGACTTGCTTACTATGGTAGTGAACATTTGCTTGGTACTCTTGTAGCTGATAAGCCTGTATCTGTATAGCCTTTAGTGAGTATTGCCACAGTTGATTGCTTAGATTATGTATATTGTTGTAGGTGTATTGATAATACTGTTGGGTAATATGATGAATATCTTGCGCATGTTGGTAAGCATTTAAGGCGTTATGGACAATGGTTTGCAAAATATAGTGAGAGACTTTAGAGGGTGTGTCAAAGCTGCGTTGGGCGATTTCATCTAAGATCGTATGATCGCGTTCATGACCAATGCCGATAAAAATAGGAAGTTGACTATGACAAAGACTGCGAGCGAGTGCTATATCATTAAAGTCAGCTAAGTCGGTTTTTGCGCCACCGCCGCGAATAATAATAATGGCATCATACTGCTCAGAATGTTGGTTAATTTTATTTAATTGCTCACAAATACTCGAGCCAGTCTGTTGGCCTTGCATGGTGGCGTAAAAGTAATCAAACTGACAGAGCCCCGTTTGAGAGAGGCGATCGGCCTCTTGACGAAAATCACCTAAACCTGCTGCTGTTGGTGAGGAAATCACAGCAAGGTGAGTAAACTCTGTCGGAGCAGTTAAAGTATGATTACTATCAAATATTCCCTCATCTTGTAAGGTTAGGCGAATCTCATGCAATTTTGCTTCAAGCGCACCGAGGGTGAAGTTTGGATCAATTGCATGAATATTTAAGCTAAAACCATAGCGAGGATGAAAATGTGCAGAAACTTGCACAAGTAGCTTCATATCAGCGCTTGGGGATGCACCGGTGGCTTGAATAAAAGGCGTTAATACTTGCTGGACTTGATTGGACCATAAGGTTGCAGTTGATTTTGCAATCACCTGGTATTGCTCATTTTGTTCGATAAACTCAGCATAAATATGGCCATTGGGATTTTGGCGCCATTCACTCACTTCGCAGATGACCCATTCGGGACGATCAAAGTGCTGTTCTATGGCTTGTTCAATGGCTCTTAAGTAATGGTTAAGATGCATATGCTCATGTTGAATATGATTTTGGTTCTGATTTTGTGTTTGTTTGTTTGTTGAGTCGGCTTTTAGCCAGCGCTTAAAAGGCGCTGTATCAATGTGAGGTAGAATATACCAAGCACGCGCCTTTGGATCCCAACGAGCACCTAAGTGTTTTGCTTCGTCCTTCTTGGTAAAGGGAACATTTAAATAAATGCGCTGCATATCAATCATTGATTGGCCTGTTTGCTTAATTTAGTTTGGGAGTATTATTTTTACAGGCTTTATTGTAAAGAGGTCGTGCAAGAATGCCAATATTAAATCACTTACTTTTGCTGTTGGCTTTATTTTTAGCTTTAAGTTTGAGTTGTTGCTGTATACTTTCTAATTTCTAAGTTTATTATGGAATGAATATAGAATAAACAAGGGAAAACTATGCAAGATCATGCATTATCTGTCAGTGGGCTAACGAAAACCTATCCGGGTGGTTTTCAAGCATTACAAGGGGTTGATTTTCATGTGCGTGCAGGTGAGTTCTGCGCGTTGTTAGGACCAAATGGTGCGGGAAAATCAACAACGATCAATATTATTACGACGTTACTACCAGCGAGTGCTGGTCAGGTTAAAATTTTTGGCCATGATATTCGCGCTCAGGCAAGTGAGGCCAAACGCTTAGTTGGTTTGGTGCCGCAAGAATTCAATTTTAATATGTTTGAAAAAATAATTGATATTTTGCTTGTGCAGGCCGCCTATTATGGAATAAAGCGCAGCCAAGCAAAAAAAAATGCAGAGATGTATTTGAAAAAGTTAGGGCTTTGGCAAAAGCGTCACCAACGTGCACGGACATTATCTGGAGGCATGAAACGGCGTTTAATGATTGTACGTGCACTCATTCATCACCCTAAATTACTTATTTTAGATGAGCCAACGGCGGGTGTAGATATTGAACTTAGACGATCAATGTGGCAATTTCTAAAGGACATTAATGAAAAAGAAAAAATTACGATTATACTGACAACGCATTACCTTGAAGAAGTAGAAAAATTATGCAAGCAAATTATTATTATTAATCAAGGTAAAATTATTAGAAATACCGACAAAAAAAACCTTTTACAAAGTTTAGACGTTGAGTATTTTATTGTGGTTTTATCTAAACCTTTAAATGTCGCACCAGAATTACAAGGGTATATTACCGATGTAGATCATGATGGCAATTTAGAAATCGGTGTAAAGGTTGGCCAAAACTTAAATCGTGCCTTTGAGCAACTCTCTGATTTAGGTGTTGAGGTGATGAGCCTTAGCAATAAACACAATCGGTTAGAAGAGTTATTTTTGCAATATACAGCAACAGCGGAGGAGGAATAATATGGGATTGCAGTGGATTGCATTAAAAGGCTTGGTTTATCGCGAGCTTGAACGTTGCTTTAGAATTTGGCCGCAGACCTTGCTACCACCGATCATTAATATGGCGCTTTACTTTATAATTTTTGGCACTATTTTGGGCGATAAAATTGGTCAAGTGCAAGGCTATAGTTATATACAATATATTATTCCAGGGCTTGTGATGATGTCGATGTTGTTAAATTCTTATAATAATGTTGTATCGTCTTTATTTAGTGCGCGCTTTCAGGGCTTTATTGAAGAAATGTTGGTGTCACCGATGAAGCCCAGCATAATGTTATTAGGTTATCTGATCGGAGGAATTGCGCGAGGGACTGTTGTTGGTTTTTTAGTGCTTATTGTTGCATTATTTTTTACGTCGATCAAAGTTCATCATATTGGTTTAACTGTATTGGTGGCTATATTGGCAACGACGTTATTTGCAACAGCAGGCTTTATTAATGCGGTATTTGCACGTAAATTCGATGATGTGACGATTATTCCAACTTTTGTTATTATGCCTTTAACTTATCTTGGTGGGGTTTTTTACTCTATTTCTCATTTGCCTGAATCATTGCGTTGGCTGTGTTATATGGATCCAATTTATTACGTGGTGAATGTCTTTCGCTATGCAATTTTAGATGTGCATGAGGTAAATTTCTGGTTGAATATGTCTATACTCAGCTTATTTTCAATTTTATTTATAATTATTTCATATTATTTATTAATCAAAGGTAGAGTGCATGCATTGTGATTTTAATAGTATTTCCAGCAGTTTTACTGCTAAGGCTTGCCAGCATAAAATAGATCAGGTATAGTGAAATTAGTTTGATATTTTACCATATATTTATACGAGAGGAGAGAGAAATGCTGATAAAAAACAGTTGTTTTGCTAACTCTTCTTGTGTTTGCTTTTTTGATTCCTGTTGTTGCTAATCTTAAATTTAATTTTTAAAGTTTTATTTATTATTTAATCTAGAGATTAGCTATGTATTTAAAATATTTTATTTACTCTACAGCCTGTTATTAGAAACTAATTTAATTGGTTTGCTAATAATAAGGTTAAATTGCCTATTATTGTTATGGGTGGCTGTGGAGTACAGTATAATGATTACAAAAAAAAATAACTTTTCTTATGTTTTTTCTTATCTGTGGTCTATGTTTTATGGGGTTTATCCTTGTATTGCCTATGTTTTTTCTAAGCGTGTTTTTTTTCAAGGAGCTAACAATAAAGGAGATGAATTTGCATCGACATCTAGATCTAGCTTCACTAGAAAGTACTTTATTTATGGTAGCCTGATGGCGAATGAAAAAATAATTAAACAAGGATATTCTGCGTATATTAATGATTATAAAATCGCTTTTTTATTAAAAGGCCCTTCACGTCTAGAGCCATCATTTGCGGTATTGCACCGTGAGCCTGGTGAGCAGGCGTGGGGGGTGATGGTGGAGTTAACGGATGATGAGTGGCATCATATTGCTCGGCATGAGGTGATGTATCAGCTAATAACTGCATCGATTACAACTGCTATGGACCATCAGCAGCACTTGGTGAGTGTATTAATGGCAAAAGAGGGTGTGTCATCGAGTGAAGCGATATTACCAAGTGCGCGTTATGCGAAGTTATTACGTGTTGGTGCCGAGCGCTTTGCCTTGCCGGTCGAGGTGCAGCGTTATTATAAAAAATGTGAAACTAAAGCGTCTTCTTTATCTTTATTATTTTATTGGCTGATGCCGATGGTAAAACGTTTGACGCCATTTTTAGGCTTTAATCGGGCATGGTGGGTGGCGAGTATGAGTGTTGCAGTACTTGCCTTGGCTTCAAGCTGGCTGATGATGTTTTATACATTGCAAGTTCTTGGGGTTGGGAAATAACCGGTGTTTATTTCCCTTAACTTTTTACTGCGTGTTACTATTTTTTAGTCTCAGCTGGCTTATTATTTTGATTAGACTCAGTCACCTTATGATAAGGACAATTAAAGTTAAATAACGTTTCGCTTTCTTTGGTTTTTGTTGTAGCTAATATCATCGATTCACTTAAGTATTTTGCTGAGGTGGCTGATAATTGCGAGAGTAGTGTACTACCTGAGTTAAAAAAATCGTTGCTATCTTTTTGTTGATGGGCCTGTTTGCAAAATTCACCATAACAGTGTGTCAGTGCATTATAGTAGGCCAGGTTGTATTTTGACTGTTGTAGCGCATATTCTGCACTTAAGGTTGATAACTCGCTGAGGTGTTGCGTGGTGGCTTTTATTAAGTGATCAAATGAATTCATAGCTATGCTCCAATGTATTTTTATAGACTTAATATTAATACATAATATTGCCATGCACAATAATTAATTAAACTAGATATTTATTAAGTGATTAATAATAGAAAATAGTAGCTGGTTAAGCAGTGCAGCGAGTTTTATTGAGCTTTGCTGCACTGTTTTTTTATTTAGACTTTAGTTTAGTTTGTCTTGAATAAAGGGCATAGCCTGGTCGAGCTGAATCTCTTCACTGTTGCCGGTTGCGCGTGATTTATATTCAATTTGGTTATTTTTAAGGCCACGATCACCGATAACAAGGCGATGAGGAATGCCAGTTAAGTCAGCATCGGCAAATAAAACACCAGGGCGCTCTTTGCGATCATCCAGAATGACCTCGATGCCTTGTTCTTGCATAGTTTGATATAAAGCATCTGCTGCGTCTTTTACCTCGGCAGACTTATTATAGTTAACTCCGATAATAATGACTTGAAAAGGCGCCATGGCTTCGGGCCAAATAATGCCTTGTTCATCGTGGTTTTGCTCAATTGCTGCTGCGACAATTCGTGAAACGCCGATGCCATAGCAACCCATTTCCAGTACTTTTTGTTTGCCGTTTTCATCAAGAACAGTCGCTTGCATGGCTTGAGAATAACTATTGCCAAGCTGAAAGATGTGACCAACCTCGATGCCACGTGCCATTTGTAAGGTGCCTTGACCATCTGGACTTGCATCACCGACCATTACGGTACGTAGATCAGCAATAGTGTGGTATTTTGCATCACGTTGCCAGTTAACACCTTGGTAATGCTTGCCGTTTTGATTAGCACCACAAATAAAATCAGCCAGTTGTGCAGCATCGGCATCAACAATCACAGGAACGTTGCTATTGACTGGGCCAATAAAACCCACTTCAGCACCCATTGCGCTGATTACTTGTTGTTCTGTTGCCAGCGTTAATGGGCTGGCAACCTCGGGTAGGTGTTCGGCTTTAATTTCATTGAGTTCATGATCCCCACGAATGACTAAGGCAATGAATGTGTTTTCTTCACTACCTTGAACAAGTAAGGTTTTTACTGTTTGAGCGGGCTTACACTCGAGCAACTCGCAGACTTCTTTAATAGAGCGTTGCGTAGGCGTGTCAATTAAGATGAGCTCTGTACCGGCGTGTGGACGTTCTGTAGTTGGAGCGAGGGCAACGGCTTTTTCGACATTGGCAGCATAATCGCTTTGGTCGCTATAAGCAATTAAATCTTCTCCAGCATCGGCCAACACATGAAACTCATGCGAGGCAGAGCCACCAATTGAGCCATTATCTGCGATCACTGCACGGTACTTTAGGCCGAGTTGAGTAAAAATATTGCTATAGGCTGTATACATGCTTTGATAAGTTGCTTCTAGGCTTTGATGGTCGAGGTGAAAGGAGTAGGCATCTTTCATTATAAATTCACGTGAGCGCATGATGCCAAAGCGTGGACGAATCTCATCGCGAAATTTGGTCTGTATTTGATAAAGGGTCAGCGGCAGTTCTTTATAGCTAGACAATTCTCGACGTATTAAATCAGTAATGACTTCTTCATGGGTTGGGCCAAAGCAAAAATCACGTTCATGGCGATCTTTCATACGGAGTAATTCAGCGCCATACTTTTCCCAGCGACCAGACTCTTGCCAAAGCTCAGCAGGTTGTGAACAGGTCATTAGCATTTCAATGGCACCGGCTTTGTTCATTTCCTCACGAACTATGTGCTCAACTTTACGCAATACACGTAGCCCAAGCGGCATCCAGGTGTATAGGCCAGAGGCAAGACGACGGATTAAACCGGCACGAAGCATCAGTTGGTGGCTGATCAGTTCGGCTTCAGCAGGTGTTTCTTTTAAGGTGGTAATTAAATACTGACTGGCTTTCATTTTTTATCACTAAATTTGCATATAAACGTTAAGGCATGTTAAACCAATTCAGTGTGAATTGATAGCGTAGGGCTGACAGGAGGGGGTGAGTTTTAAGTGGATTGGTTTTACAAGGACGAGGTATGAGTGAACTTAAATAAAAGAGGTGTTGTGAGCGTTTTAAGCTGATTGATGAAGGAGATTAAAAGATTATAAAGCTATTTTAGGCTGACACTTAGATATAAGTCGAATACTAAGGTAAGTGCCAGCTTTCCGTTTTATTTGGTTAAGTTAAGGTAGGGGTTTAACATAGTGTGCTTTATTGCCTCACGTTCACTTTCGTTTGCTTCAAGGAAAAGGGTTGGCGAAGCGGCTTGGGGAAATATTCCAGATTGGTAGACGAAGCTAAATCGTGAGTTTTGCTGGGAGCTTGAGGGGCGAGCACAGCGACCATAGCCTTGCATCCAATGTTGCATTTCAGCTTGGATACTATCTAGATTTTTCTTTTCGCCAGCCATTAGTTTGCATATAAACTGCTGTGTTTGGCCAATGCCGTGGCTATGTTGAATTTTGCTCCAGGTAGAGCGCTCGGTATTGAGATAATCATAAGCGGCTGTGAGTGCTTTTTGTAGTGGTTCGTTGCCTTTAACTTCCTCCCAATGCTCAGCTAAGCTAATGTTTGCGCCATCAAGTGCGAGTACTGCTTTTTGGAGGTGGGTGCTATCTTTAACCTGGTTCCAGCACTCAGTTAAATTGATGTTTGAATTATAAAGAAGGAGGAATATTTTTTGGTGATTAGCAGAGCTTTCAAATTGATCCCAGTTTTCAGCTAAACTAATTGTTGGGTGGCATAAGTTGGAAGTAGCTAAAATTACTTGAGAGAGGGAATCTTTTTTTAAGGATTTAATACATTTTTCTTCTGCTTTTTTTAATGTTTTTTCTAAAGTGTCCAGATCTATTTTATCTGCTTCACCTACTTCACCTACTTCAGTTAGTTGGTGTTTAATAAAGTTGCTTATCGCTTTTGTTTCATACTGGTCGATGGCAGACTGCTTATTTTCAGGTTGATTGTTAGGTAGTGACTTTAGTTGAGCCATGTTAGCTCTAAATTGCCTAACCTTTGCTGCAATTTGTTTTTCTTTTGATAAATCACACTCTGGCTTTAGCTGCATTTCTTTTTTAAATAAAGCCTCTACTGCTTTGCTGGCTTCTCCTTCCCTGCTTTCAACGTAATCAATAAACCACCCTGCGTATAACTTCCTCATTTCATCATTTTCGTTTAAATTCTGCAGGAATTTTTTTTCAGCATAAAGAGGTGAGTCGGGTCCTGTACCAGGGTCTTTCAAAAGTAGGGAGAGTGTATAATTCCATCGTGTTGTATGTAGTTTATAGAGCTGTAATCGTTGCTCGCGCGTTAATGCTTGATATTCTTCACGAGTGAATGAAGTTCTTTTGTCCCATTTATCAAGATAACTCCCTTGCTTCTTAATAAAATCAAGGTTGAGTGCTTTACCTGACTCTTTGTGGCTGAAATAACCTTGGGTGGTTTCGGCATATAATGATTTTGTTGTATCTAGAGGGGCATTTATTCCTGGGTATATAAATTTCATAAGATTATATTCCTATGTTTTTAGTGGGTGGTAAATGCAGTGTTTTCTCTGAGGTTAATGACTAATCGTTGATGTTTTATATTTTTAATAAATATTTTTTTAAAGTGGCGCTAGATTAAGTGACTTTTCTTTATATGTTTTAGTGAATTGTTAACTTTAATTTATATTAAAAATATTTTTTTTCAATTATAAATAAAGTTAAAATTTTATATTTTTCTATTTAGTATAAAAATTGATTATTTTAACTTTAAATAAAATTATTTAAATTTTTATAGTTTTCATGGTAAAGCTGTTAGTTTTTTATTAATAGTTAAAGGGGAAATAATAGTGTTTGAGTGATTAATCTATATATTTTGTGGTGTTTTTATAAATATATTAAACAGTTCCTTTATCTTTATTAAAAGAACTGCTTTTTTAGAACGTTAAACTTAACTTTATTACTTAATTATATTGCAGGGGGTTGGAATTATCAGCTTCTTGACTTTGACTCTGCTGCCTTTGGAATAAAGTGCTTGAGTTGCTGTCCATCTCATCCTCACCCTCATTTGATTTCGAGTCTGAATCTGAATCCTCTGAATCTGAACCTTCAACGGCGGCTCGTCTTGCTGTAATAGCTGGAAACGCTGCATTGATAGCCCTTACTTCTGTCTTGGGCTTTACTGCTTCTGTGACTTTTTCTTCAGTTTTTTCTTCAGATTTGGCTTCCACTTTCGCTTCGACTTCCGTCTCTGCTTTTGCTTCAGGTTCTACTACTGCTACAGGGTTTTGAGTTTCTTGAGCTATATCAGAACTCATTGAGGGAGGTGGCGGTGGGAGTTCGATGTTATCAAAGTTAGTTAAAAGCATTTGCTCTTCATCAGACAGTGGAGGCGGCGGTGGAGGAAGAAAGTCGCTGTTGTTGTCTGATAAAGGTTGTTGCAGGCCAGGGCTGCTGGGAGGAGGTGGAGGCAAGTCTTCGGTGTTATCATCAGCAAGTTCCATTGCATTAGCTAAAGCAGCAGCTTCACGTCTTGCTTTTGCATCTGCTTTAAGTTCAGCAGGAGGCGGAGGAGGAGCTGACTTAGTAGGGGTGTCTAAACCTTTATTATCAGTATCTGCAGAGGGTTCTGAAGCATGCCAAGTTACTGTTTTAGCTGGAGTCTGAGTGAATTTAGTTGTTAAGACTGTATATTGTGTAAAGTGAAAGTCCAGTGTTTTGAGCAACCCCCCAACGGTCGTTGTCTGCTGACGTCCATTCTTTGCTTCAGACCCGGAGTAGTCTTTGATTGCCTCCTTTAAACTTTTTGGGAATTTTAAATCTGACTCTGAATTTACAGGCCCTATATAACTTTCACCTAACTGTTCTAAGTTCTGTTTAAGTTCTTTTAACAATACTATGCTATCTGTTCTTCCTTTAGTATTAATAGTAAACCATGAATCTTTAATTTTTTTTTCTAATTCACTAATGGCTTGTTCTATTTCTTTAGTTAATGTTAAAGAAAAAGAAAATCCACCTGTTTTTACATCTAAATCTGCTTTTTCGATGACCCCATTAGCATTAACGCCAGTAGCTAAGGAATATAATAAAGGCTGTTTTTCTGGGATAGGGAACTGTGCTTCAATCTCTGCTTGTTGGCAGAGAATTTGTAGCTCTGCTAAATCTTCTTTTGATTGTTTACCTGTTAAATGAAATGTTATTTCATTTCCAAGAGCCTCTTTTAGTTCTTGCAGCCAGCTGAGGCAGGAATTTTCTGATTGAAGTGTTGCTTTTGCGCAGAATAGACCTGACCCGAGCTCTGAAAGGCCAATAATAGCTATATTCTTACCTAAATTACCTCCGCCATAGGTACTACCTGCAAGTAGAATGGTCTCTTGACCTTTAGCAACGATAGACCCTTCGCCTTCTTTAATAACTTTAATCATCGTGTTAGGCACAATTTTCTCCTAAAATAATATAAATATTAATTTTTATTTTAAATATAGATTTATAAATTTTTTTAATTTTTATAGGTTGAAATTAGAAAAATATATTTTATCTACCCTCATATTTTAAATTTATAAGTACGGCAATCCGCCCTCCGTCATCTGAAGTGCAACACTACTCTATACTAAGCCGCCATCAAA
>NZ_AMFF02000069.1:0-13017 GCF_000297215.2 Piscirickettsia salmonis LF-89 = ATCC VR-1361 | reverse complement strand
TTTAAACCCGATAGAGCATGTATGGTCACCGCTTAAAAATAGGGTTCGCATGAAGCTTGATCAAGATGAAATAAATTTAGAGACAGCGCTTAGTCAAGTAATGAAGTCAATGTCAGAAACTATTCGTTGAGCGCTATACCTTTTAAACCATTCGTAGATCGAGCGATTGTTGCCTGAATAATTTTAACAAAGTCTAGGTTTAAGCTTTGATGAGGGCCTTTAGCTAATAAATCTAAGTCTTTTTGAAGAAGTTGTAACTTTTTTATACCCTCTGCTCTTATCTTGTTAGAAGATTTATCCGAGGGATCTGTTTCTATTTTCTTCTGTAGTTGCTCAATCGTGAGTTCCACTTTGCGGCCCACTGAAAGGGCAAGGTCACGTCGATCCGTTCCTCTGTGGTGATTCGTTTCTAAATATATTGTTAGTTTTGGCTCTGGAGAGGAGGGCTTCTGACTCTGTTCGACGAGAAGTGCTCTGTCTGAGATGAGTCCCTCGCGGCTAATCGCAACAAGTGGATTTGTTGCCACTTTTAAGTTATGAAGAATCTTTGACTGGATCTTTAGACTTTCGCACTTTTCCTCTAAGCTCTTTTCATAAGGGCAAACTTGATTAGGGCGAGCTGGATTATATCTAGGGGCTGTTATGCTAAATGTTACTTTATCCCCTAAAGCTTCTTTTACCTCTTTAAGCCATGCAAGAAAATTATTAGGGTCTTGAAGCGAGTTTGTAGCATGGAATAAGCCATGCCCTCTCTTTGATTGTGCGACAATAGCAGCACTACTAAAAGCTAAGGGGCTTCCATAATCGCTGCCAGTAGTGAGTATCTGACTTTGATATGAATGGGCAACTGTTCCACTGTCTACTATAATTGGTTTAATTCTAGGCATGATTTTCTCCTGAGAGATAACTTTTCTTCAATTTAAGAAGATAGACTGCTAATAAATTTGTTAGGAACAACAGTTTAATTAATTTAACCCTTTATATTTTAAATATTTTTAGTTGTTTAATCTATAAAGCCAGTTTGACTCAAAAACATCAAGATGTGCAATTGTTATTTGCTATAAATCTGATAGATCAGATCTATTAAGATTGTGTTAATTTTTGGCTGTATTTGCGTTGAGGTTAATGAGAGTGGTTGGGTAGCTGAATAGTAAAGGTTGTACCTTGGCCGACGCTACTTTTTATATCGATAGAGCCTTGGTGTTTTTTGATAATGCCATAGCTAATTGAGAGGCCAAGTCCAGTGCCCTCACCAACAGATTTAGTGGTAAAAAATGGGTCGAATAATTTTGCTAAATGCTCTTTGTGAATGCCATGGCCATCATCTTCGATGGTGAGCTTATTAAAGCCTGCTATTTGCTGGGTAGTGATGGTAATGGTGCCTGACTCTTTGATGGCATGTGCGGCGTTTATGAGTAAGTTTATGATCACTTGACCAATTTGTGAGGAGTAGCCTAAAAGTGGGTTGAGAGGGCTCAAGTTTTTAATGATTTTGCATTTATATTTTAGCTCATTTTGGGTGATGGTTAATGCTTGTTCGATGCAATGATTAAGGTCAAACTCTTCTTTATTATCAGTATCTGAATGCGCAAATGATTTGAGGCTGAGTACGATATTCTTGACTTTTTCAGCGCCCTCGAGTGATTGTTCAATGATTTTTTCGGTATCGTCGATGACATAGTTGATATCTTCTTGCTCGAGGATATCTTTTAATTGTTGTAATTGATTATTTTTTATCTGGATGTCATTTGAGGTCAGTGTTTTGCTACAGGCTTCAGCTTGTTGAGTGATTGCTTTAATTGAGTCTAAGTATTCGCCCATTATTTCAATATTGTTCATAATGTAACCGATGGGGTTATTAATTTCGTGAGCAACGCCGGCTGCCAGTTGACCGATAGACGCGAGCTTTTCTGATTGAATTAACTGTTCTTGGTTTTCTTTGAGTTTTTGCGTGCGCTCCATGACTTTTTGATCGAGTTCTTCATTAAGTACAGTCAGCTTGCTATTGAGCTCATTGAGCTGCTCGGTGCGTTCTTCAACTAAGTTTTTAACGCGTATTTCGCGGTTAACCAAAAGCCACAGATAGGCGGCTAATATCAGTGAAATAATGACACCAGCGAGCAGTATAATCACAGGGAGGTGATTTTTATGTTCTTTGGTAAAATCATTCGAAGGGTAGATAGTAATTGGCCATTTTTTATCCGCTACAGTGAAGGTAGATTGATAGCTTAAATGACTGTTTATTTCTTGTTTGCCATTATTTTGAAAAATGGGAGATAGCGTGTTGTTATTGATCCTTTCTTTAACAAAGATAATGAGGTTGCTTTTAGCTGCAAAGTTAAGCGCATGACCGAGTATATCATTAATTCTGTACACTCCTAATACAAAGCCTTTGAGATTTTTAGGGGAAATGTCTTGAGGGGAAGATGAATGGTATACCGGATTAAACAGTAGAAAACCGTAACTGTTGCCTTTTTCTTCTTGGATGAGTGTAATTTTGTGGGTGGCGACGTTTCTTCCTGTTAGTGCTGCTTTTTCTAAACTTTTATTACGTATTGGGCTAGAAGATATATCAAAGCCGATGGCTTTCTCATTGCCTCTGACCGGGTTGACATAATAAACAGGAAAGTAGTTGGTTTTTGTTTTTGCTGTCAGAATTTTTCCTTGTGCTGTTTTTTCCTTAATGTTGAAATTTTTAAAAAATTGATTGGCTTTTTTGACGTAATCATGGCGTTTGCTATGGGGGATGTTTGGAATCCACTCTAAGGCTTGAATGGCTAAATCACGTTCTAATAAGCTATTGGTAAATGTAGTAAATTCATTAAAATTAATAAAATCTGAAGATTCATAGAAAGATTTTAATATGTTCAATGCTGCAATATTTTTATTAATATTATTTTGAATGGCTTGTTGAGTGTCAGTTGCAAGCTCTTCAAAGTGGCTAGATGCTTCTAAATTGTGGGATTTGTTAAGGCTATAAAATAAAAATAAACTGATGGTGATGCCGGTGATGAGGATTAAAAAAGAAGGCAATTTATTTAAGTAGATATTATTTTTCATCCGGTTAATTTCTATTGTTATGGATTATGGCTAAGTGCAGTGAGGAGGCTGCCATAAATAAACCCATCGTGTTTTTCGTGATCTTCAGCCTTTTTAAGTATAGCAAGGGTCATCATAAAGTGATCTTGAGTTGAGTTAGTTAGAGTGACTTTGCCTTGCCAGTGGCCATGGTTATTAACATAGCTGAGGATTTCTTCAAGCTGTTCTTGATTGTAATTAATCACTGAGGTCAGTGGTGCTGATAAGATCTGTTCTGGTTTTTGACCTAATAATGCGCAAAAATAAAGATTGATTGATTTTATGGTGCCATTTTTGCTAAAAGAGAGTGCGGCGGTGCGTGTATAGAGATGATCTGATTGATTTTTTTGAGTGTGCTGGTTTTTGTGCATGATATTGATTAAATGACGTAGATGTTCTCGTAATTCATTGGCGCGCCAGGGTTTTTCTAGGAACTGGTGAATATGGTTATTGAGAATGCCATTGATAATTTCTTTTGTATCTGCATAGCCACTTAAGATAATACGTAGGGTCTGTGGGTAGTGTGCTTGAGCCTTGGCTAAAAACTCACTGCCTAGCATACTGGGCATGCGCTGGTCGGATAAAATAATATCAATATGCTGTTGTTCTAAAATATCAAGGCCTTCTTTAGCGCTATAGGCATAATGCAAGGTATATTTTTCACGCCGAAATAAACGTTTGAGGGCATCGATAATGTGAGGTTCATCATCGACAAGGAGTAACGATGGCATTATTTTCCTTACTATAATTATTGACTCTTGCGCGCTTAAAATCACGCTTGTTACACTTAATAAAGTGTTTTCTATAGCTATATAGTAGTCAAACTACGTAGAGATGATATTGATTGCTTGCAAGAGTGTGAGTGTTAAGAGTGCGGTGAGGGTGTATGTAATAATTGCCTGTTGCAAATAAATCAAGAAAAATTATATTTGTATTTAAATTTTTTGAATAAAAGTTCAGAAAAGGGAGCTCATGTGTGCTCCCCTTAATATTGTTTATTTGAGCAGAGGTTGAATGCGCTCTGACCATAATAAAGTGCCACCGGCCACAGCCGCTGGAATAGCAATCAGGTTTAACAGAGGAATCATTGTGCAAACAAAGCACACGAGTCCAAAACTCATGGCGGTTAAGGGTGTTTGGCGAGTTACTGTTAGAGTTTGCTTAAAGGGGTGTTTAAATACATCCATAGGATAATCTATATATTGGACCGCTTGCATCCAGCAGTTAAAGATAAACCATAATAAACTGACAATGAGGTTTATACCTGGGATAAACAGCAAGATCATGAGGATAATTACACGGATGATAGAATAGCGCAATTTTATCAACTCACGGCCGATTAGTCTGGGCATATCCTTGATCAGCGCGGTTATATTATCTTTGGGGAGTTGATGATCTTTTTGTTGTAATACCGCTTCACACAGCAGGCTATAAAAAGGTGCACCGATGATGCTGGCAAGGGTAGTGAAGCTAAATACCAGTAATGTGATTAAGGCTAAGCTTAAAATAATGGTCGCAATGGGGCGAAGAAAGTGTAACCAGTGTGGCAGGCTGGTGCTCACGTGATTGGTAATGACTTCGATGCCATGAATACCTAAATAGCTTAGCACCAGCAGTAAAATGATATTAAGCAAAATAGGCAGGTAGAGGTAGCGGCGCATTTTAGGTGTTAAAATAAAGTTTAAGCCGTTTAAAAAATAGTGAAAACCTGACATATTCGCTCCGCTAGATTCATGGTAGAATGGGCGGTATTTTACCTGATTCAGTGGTAAACTGAAGGGCGTAGCTTGATAAACATTAAAAATTATAATTTAAGTGCAATGGCATTATGAGATTAAAAAAGATTAAGTTGGCCGGGTTTAAGTCATTTGTTGATCCGATGACAGTTGAGTTACCAAGCCAGTTGGCGGCGATTGTTGGGCCAAATGGCTGTGGTAAGTCAAATATTATTGATGCAGTGCGTTGGGTCATGGGAGAGAGCTCAGCAAAGAATTTGCGTGGTGAGTCGATTACAGATGTAATTTTCAGTGGTTCCAGTGCCCGCAAACCGGTGAGTCAGGCCACCATTGAATTAATTTTTGATAATAGCCAAGGTAAGCTCGTCGGCCCCTATGTCAGTTATAGTGAAATTTCAATCAAGCGTACTGTTAATCGCGAAGCCCAATCCAGTTATTTTTTAAATGGCACGAAATGCCGTAAACGTGATATTGCGGATGTTTTTCTAGGGACGGGTTTGGGCCCGCGAAGTTATTCGATTATTGAGCAGGGGATGATTTCCCGAGTGATTGAGGCGAAGCCTGAAGAACTCAGGGTGCATTTAGAAGAAGCGGCGGGTATTTCTAAATATAAAGAGCGCCGTAAAGAAACTGAGCGCAGAATTCGCCATACCCGTGAAAATTTAGAGCGTTTAGGAGATATTCGTGAAGAGCTTGGCAAACAGCTGAGCCGCCTGCATCAACAAGCACAAGCTGCTGAGAAATATCAAAACTTTAAGAAAGAAGAGCGCGAGGTGAAAGGCCAGCTGTATATTCAGCGTTGGAAGAGTCTACAGACGCAGCATGGTCAAGAACAGCAGAAAATTCAAGAGCATGAAGTGATTGTCGAGAAGCAGCGCGCAGGGCAGCAGCATATTGATGCGAGTTTAGAAAAAGAGCGTTTAGCCTTAAGTGAAGCATCAGAAAAACTGCATGCCTGTCAAGCGGACTATTATCAAGCGGGGAATGAAGTCTCACGTTTAGAGCAGCAGATTGAGCATGCAACCACACGAATTCGTGAAACAGGCCAGGAAATGACGCGCTTAAATGCAAGCTTGGAAAAAGCACGCTCAGAATTAGCAGCTGATGAAAAGCAAAAGCTACTGTTAAGCGCACAAGAAGAAGCGCTCGAGCCTGAAACCGAATTATTGCAAAATGCGGTTGATGAGGCGGTGCTGTCTGCAGAAGAAGCAGAGGTGAGTTATCGGCAGTTGGAAAAAGAGCGTGAGAGCTTACTACAGCAAGTGGCCTTATGCCGCCAGGAAGCTGAAGTTGAGCAAACGCGTATTCGCCATATGGAAGCGCAAGGCCAACGTTTGCAACAGCGCTTAGAGAAGCTAAGGGCTGAGACGCATAATAGCGATTTGATAAGTTTGGAAGTGGGTTTAGAAGATGTGCAGGAACAGCAACGTGAATTTGAGGAAAAAGAGCAAGAATTACAGCTAGGTGCTGAAGAGCAGCAGCAGCTTTTAATTCAGCAGCGCCAACTGATCGAGCAGCAGCGTAAAGCACTAGAGCAGCAGCGTGGTGAGTTGCATCCATTGAAAGGTCGTTTAGCCTCATTAGAAGCGTTGCAACAAGCGGCCTTGTTTGATGCGGATGCTGATAGTGCAAGCTCTGTTAAAACTTGGTTAGAGACACAAGGCTTGGTTGCAAGTAAACAGCTAGCACAAAGTCTTCGGGTGCAAGAAGGCTGGGAAACCGCGGTTGAAACGGTATTAGGGGATAATTTACAAGCCTTATATACACCGGGTTACCAGGTGAACGCGAGCGTAGCAGAACTTGAAGTGTCTTTGATATGCATTGATCAGCCACTGGCATTAAATGTAAATACTCAGATGGCACTGGGGCATGAAAATCAGGCTGGCATATTAAAGCTGACTGATGTCATTGAACCGGGTGAAAGTTTGCCAAGCCAATTGCAACATGTGTATTTAGCTGAGGATTTATTAGCTGCATTGCGGATCAGGTCAGAACTGAAAAGTTACGAGTCGGTGGTGACTGTGGATGGCCTATGGCTGGGTGCAAACTGGCTTAAAGTGACGAAGCGTGATGATAGTCAGTCGGGTGTGATTGCGCGTGAAAAAGAGTTAACGACGTTAAGACAACAAGAGCTGGCGCTTGAAGAGAGTATTTGCCTGCATGAAGAGCAGCTCAGTCAGAGTCAAGAGGTGTTAATGCAGGTAGAAGCGCAGGTAAAAAGTGTTCAGCAACAGGCACAAGCACTGCAAAGAGAGCTGGCTGAAGTAAAGGCCCGAGTGAGTGGACGTCTTGCGCGTATTGAACAGGTGCGTGCACGTTTGGCGGTGGTTGAACATGAGCTGAGTGAGGCGCTTGAGCTATTTAATGAAGAACAAGAAGAAATTAAAATCGCACGTCAGCGTTTAGAGGTTGCCGTTGAGAAAATGGCGGAGCTTGAGTTGCAAAGGCAAGCGCTGGAGTCGGGTCGTGTTGAGGCCAGTCGCACCACCCAAGAAGCGCGCCAGCAGCTAGAATCACTGAAAAGCCAGTGCCAACAAAAGCAGATGCAGCTGCAGCGAGTGCAGAGTGAGCAGGCTGGAATTAAAGCGGCCTTACAGCGCTTAGAAGAATTACTCGGTCGTGATAAGGTGCGCTTGGCTGAGCTCGAGCAGTCACGGACAGGGCTTGAAGAACCACTTGAAGAACAGCGTATGTTATTGGACGAACAACTAGAGCGCCAATTAAGTTTTGAAGATCGCTTAAAAATGGTCAAAGACCAAGCGCAAACGCATGAAAATCAAGTGCGAGTGCTTGAAAAACAATTGCATGAGCAAATGAATCAGGTGGCGCATGCGCGTGAGGCCTTAGAGCAAGGGCGTATGCAAGCGCAAGAGCTTTTTATTCGTCGCCAATCCGTTGAAGAGCAGCTGGTTGAAGCGGGTTTTCAATTAAGAGGCCTATTAGAAATTTACCAAGAAGGCTGTGATGTCAAAGAATTAGAAGCAGCCTTAGAGGATATAGGTCGACGCATTCAGCGCCTCGGGGTGATTAACTTGGCTGCGATTGATGAATATGCAGCGCAGTCTGAGCGTAAGGTGTATTTGGATGCTCAGCATGATGATTTAACTGAAGCACTTGACATGCTAGAAGCGGCGATTCGCAAAATCGATAAAGAAACACGTACGCGTTTTAAAGAGACTTTTGATGAGGTAAATGGCCATTTTAAACTATTATTTCCAAAGTTGTTTGGCGGTGGCAGCGCGACACTGGAGCTGATTGGTGAGGATTTATTAGAAGCAGGCGTGGCTTTGATGGCGCATCCACCGGGCAAGCGTAATAGCACCATTCACCTCTTGTCCGGGGGTGAGAAAGCGTTAACGGCAGCGGCCTTGGTTTTTGCGATTTTCCAACTGAATCCTGCGCCGTTTTGCATGCTAGATGAAGTGGATGCACCGCTTGATGATGCGAATGTCGGACGTTTTTGTCGCCTCGTTGAAGAGATGTCAGAGTCCGTGCAGTTTATTTTTATTTCTCATAATAAAATTGCGATGGAGATGGCCGATCAGCTGGTTGGGGTGACTATGCGTGAGCCTGGGGTATCACGCTTGGTGGCTGTCGATATAGAAAAAGCACTGGAAATGGCTGAAGAATAAATTACAAAATATATAAACATTAAAAATAATATAAATAAAGAGCATTAATCTAAAGGGGCAATGTTTATGGAAACATTTTTGAAAGTCTTGGTTTTGCTGGTGGGGATCTTGCTGGTGTGGGTATTTATTTGGGAAGGGCTCAGGCGATTGAAAGTGTGGCGGATTCGTAAGTGGGGAGTGAAAAGGCCCTTGCAAATGCGTTCGGGTGACCCACTTGCTGAAGATGATATCGTCGATGATGTTACTGATCGTCAGAACACTGAAGATAATCAACAAAATCAAAGCCAGCATAATCGCCAGGCAGATACTATATCAGTGCGAGCTCCGGAGCCTAATCATATTATTCTGAATATATATATAGAATCTAAATCTACTGGGTTTCTTGCTTATGCGTTATTTAGTTTATTAAAAAGGTCAGGTTTAATATTTAATGATGAGCTGCAGGTTTTTGAAGCAAAAAATGAACAAGGTGAAGTGGATTTTTATATCACCTCGGCAGTTGCTCCGGGCGTATTTGATATTAAAAACGCTATGGTGAGTATTCCTGCAGTGAGTGTGTTTGCACGTCCTGACTTACAGACCAATCCACGCATGTCATTTTTTAAATTACTGGAAAGTACCCATACTATTGCTTCTGAGTTAGATGGGCGAGTATTGAATATGCGTCGAGAAACCCTCAGTGAAGCAAGTGTGAGTGCAGATTATTTGTCGGTAGTTAATACGTATGCTGTTGCAGAGTCTATGTCAGCTTCAAAATCAACATCAATTGTAGCTGATGAAAGTATGCAAGACGATAATCACGTGTATCAAGAAAATGAGAGTCATGTGATCGCTGATACTCGTGTTGATGCTGATTCTAATAAGGATCAACATGCCGCCAGCTAAGCTGAAACGTGAGTTGGCGCCTGATGCTCGAGTGGATGAACTGGTTAAACAGCTTAATCTTTATAGTGAAGCGTATTATACCGAAGATGACCCCTTGGTTCCTGATAGTGAATATGACCGTTTGTTTAATGAGTTGCAGCAATTAGAAGCTGATTATCCAGAGCTAAAGCAAGCGGATTCGCCGACTCTGCGCGTCGGCGGTACTATCTTAGCTGAGTTTGCTGAGGTGCAGCATCAGTTGCCGATGTTGTCGTTGAATAATGGTTTTAATGACCAAGATATTTATGATTTTATTAAGCGCTTAAAGGTTGATGAGGATGCGTGTTTTTTTTGTGAGCCAAAACTCGATGGCTTAGCGATTTCACTGCATTATCAACGGGGCCTGTTAGTATTAGCGGCAACACGTGGTGATGGTGCAACTGGTGAGGATGTGACGGAGAATGTTAAAACCATCCAGTCGATTCCATTGCGTTTACATAGCAAGAACCCACCTGAATTTTTAGAAGTGCGTGGTGAGGTTTTTATGATGAAATCTGGCTTTAATAAACTGAATGATCAGTTGCGTGAAAAGAATCAAAAAACATTTGCGAATCCGCGTAATGCGGCTGCTGGGAGTTTGCGACAGTTAAATTCTAAAGTTGCTGCCAGTAGGCCATTGAGTTTTTATACTTATAGTTTAACTCACATGGTAGGCATTGAATTAGCACAGAGTCATCATGAGCGTTTAGCCCTGCTTGCCCGTTGGGGTATTCCAGTTAATGGTGATGCTCGATGTGCAACTGGGGCGAAAGGCTGCTTAGCATTTTATCAGAGTATTTTAAAAGTGCGTGATCAGCTCAATTATGATATCGATGGCGTAGTTTATAAACTGGATGATATTGCCGCACAAGAAAAATTAGGTTTTACTGCGCGTGCACCACGCTGGGCCTTGGCGCATAAATTGCCGGCTGAAGAAGCAATAACATTGGTAAAAGCAATTGAATTTCAAGTCGGGCGCACCGGTGCATTAACTCCGGTGGCGCGTCTAAAACCAGTGAATGTCGGCGGTGTGGTTGTCAGTAATGCAACCTTGCACAATATGGATGAGGTTGAGCGTAAAGATGTCCGCATTGGTGATAGCGTGATTGTACGTCGGGCAGGTGATGTCATCCCTGAAATTGTTAAGACCGTCATTGAAAATGATACACAGAGTAAAGCGCATGCAGCACGCCCTAAATTGGTGATGCTAGATAAATGTCCGGTGTGTGATTCAGTTGTTGAGCGTCTTGCCGGTGAAGCGGTGTCTCGTTGCATGGGGGGGTGGCAGTGTAAGGCACAACGTAAAGAAGCACTCAAACACTTTATCAGTCGTAAAGCACTGAATGTTGATGGTTTGGGTGAAAAACTGATAGAACAACTGGTAGATTTAGAACTTGTTCAAGATGCTGCTGATTTATACCAGCTGACGCTGGAGCAGCTTGCAGGCCTTGAGCGCATGGCAGAAAAGTCAGCCAATAATGTGTTAGAGGCACTTGAAAAAAGTAAAGTAACGACGTTTGGACGGTTGTTATATGCATTGGGTATTCGTAATGTCGGTCAGGCAACGGCTCAGGTGTTAGCACAACGTTTTGGTAATTTAGTTGCATTACTGGCTGCCAGTGAAGAAGAGCTGCGAGCTGTGGATGATGTCGGCCCGGTAACGGCGCAGTTTATTTTGCAATTTTTTTCTCAAGAAGAAAATCAGCAGCTGATTGAGCGTTTGCAAGCGCTGGGTGTGCATTGGCCGGAGCAAGACAAACCGTTATTAGCAGTACGGACATTACAGGGTGAGGTCATTGTATTAACTGGGACCTTGCATGAATTTTCACGGGATGAGGTTAAAGAGAAGTTAGAGCAGTTGGGGGCAAAAGTGACGAGCAGCGTATCAAAAAAAACCACATTATTGATTGCCGGGGAGAATGCTGGATCAAAGCTTGATAAAGCACAGGCATTGGGTGTGCCTGTAAAAAATGAAAATGATTTAAAAGTGTTATTGGGGTCTAATTAGAGGAGACGACGATTCGTGATTACCCAACTATTGGCTGATTATGGCTTATTTTTAATAAAAACGGCGACACTGGTCGCAGCGATTTTAATCGTATTTTCAGGGTTGTTGGCGTTGGCGATGAAAAATCGCTTGGCCAAGCAAAAAGGCAGTTTAGAAGTTGAAAAGCTCAATGATCATTATGACGATTTAAAAGAGACGATTGAAATTGAAGTGCTTGATAAAAAAGAGCTTAAGGCCTTAGAAAAAGAGCGTAGAAAAGAAGAAAAACAAGAGAGAAAAGACAAAAAGAAAAATAAAAGTAAAGAGGCTGAGGCTGATGAGGATACAGCATCTGCCGCGCGTATTTTTGTCTTGGATTTTGATGGTGATATTGAAGCCTCTGCAGTGCATGCGTTGCGTGAAGAAGTCGATGCATTGCTCACCTTTATTAATGAAAAAGATGAAGTGGTTGTTAGGCTGGAAAGCCCCGGGGGGATGGTAAGTCCCTATGGTTTAGCTGCATCACAACTTGCCCGTTTTCGCAGCAAAGGGGTGAAGCTCACCATTGCCGTTGATCAGGTAGCTGCCAGTGGGGGTTATTTAATGGCCTGTGTGGCTGATCGGGTGATAGCTGCACCGTTTGCGGTATTAGGTTCGATCGGTGTTGTTTTTCAGATGCCGAACTTTCATCGCGTGCTAAAAAAACATGATGTCGAATATGAGCAATTGACTGCGGGTGATTACAAGCGTACGTTGACGATGTTTGGTAAAAACACCAAAGAAGGCCGTGAGAAGTTACAAGAAGAGCTAGAAGATATTCACTATTTGTTTAAAAACTTTGTCGGTGAATATCGTCCGCAGTTAGATATTGATAAAGTTGCAACGGGCGAACATTGGTTTGGCCAGCGTGCTTTGGAACTTAATTTAGTGGATGAATTAATCACGAGTGATGACTATTTATTATCACGTGCGGATGAGCATGACATTTACTCGGTGAACTATATGGAAAAACAAACCTTAGCTGACCGTTTAGGCGTTATGGCACGTGCTTTGCTTGGTAAATTAGCAACAGCAGGAGTGAAGCGTTAAAGGATGATGCATGCAACGTAAAGCGATTGTTTTACTCTCAGGTGGGGGCTACTCTAGCCTTTGCCTGTATTTGGCTCGCAGCCAGGGTTATCTACCTTATGCCTTGAGTCTTGATATTCCTAAACGTCACTTTCAATTGGATAGTGCCCAGCAGTTCGCGCGTGATGTTGGCGTTGCTGAGCATCAAGTGATTGCAATGAATGAAAATAGTCTATCTGATAGCAAAGCGCTGACGTATTATTCAAGTTTATTAAGTTTTGCTGTCAATTGGGCACAGGAGCTATCTGCACAAGATATTTTTATTGGTTTGCACCCATCAGCAGAGCATACGCTGGAGTATATGGTCGAGTGGTTACAAAGCTATCAAGAGCTGATTAATTTAAGTGCAACAACCGCAATTCGGATTCAAACGCCGTTGCT
Source organism: Piscirickettsia salmonis LF-89 = ATCC VR-1361 (assembly GCF_000297215.2). Classification (GTDB taxonomy): domain Bacteria; phylum Pseudomonadota; class Gammaproteobacteria; order Piscirickettsiales; family Piscirickettsiaceae; genus Piscirickettsia; species Piscirickettsia salmonis. The sequence continues at coordinate 172 of NZ_AMFF02000069.1, read as the reverse complement.
TTTTATGAGCGATAAAAAACGTGAGCAAACCGCGGAGCAGTTTAATTTAAAACTACCTGAACCGGTTAGTAAGCTTAAGTCAAAGAAAAAGAAGTTTATACAGCGAATTTTTAGTGAGTAGTTAAATAGAGCCTGAGGGTTCTTGGGTAATGTGTAAAACTCCAGATATGAT
>NZ_AMFF02000068.1:6116-14832 GCF_000297215.2 Piscirickettsia salmonis LF-89 = ATCC VR-1361 | reverse complement strand
CCATGGCTCGCAGCGACAGAACAGCCCATATTTATCCACTGTCAACAAGGAATTAGTCGCTCGGCCAGCGCTCTTTCCGCCTTCCTTCTTGAAGAGTCCAAGGACTCCGTAGAAAAAACCATCGATTTACTCCGAACACATAGACGCTGCATCAATCCTAACCTTGGTTTTGTTGCACAATTATTAACTTTCCAAAAATCTCTCCCTCCGTCTCCCCCCTCAGAACCCACTGTGCAACCACAAAGCTCTATGCCATTTGCAGATAGAAACGCAGCCAATAGTGAAGCAGCTGAAATAGTAGCACAACCACCTCAGCTATAAAACGATAAGTGACTTAGGTTTTGAAACAATTAGCAATTAAGATACAATCAGCTGCAATAAAACAATGATATTTTGATTGCAGCTTGTATTTATTTTGGCATTGAAATAGTTTAACTATAGATAGATATAGCGCCTACGAACCGCGCGTTTTCGTCGAGTGAGCTTTTCGTTTTGCTGAAGATTTTTTTATAGCAACTTGCTTTTTAGCTGTAGTTTTTTTCGCTGCTGATTTTCGCGCAGCTTTTAATTTTAATACAGCTTTAGGAAAGTATTTTTTAAATTCTTTCTCGAACTGTTTTTTCTCTTTTTTCAAACTGTCAATTTCTTCTGCTTTACCCACCATACTATCGGTAACTTCATCGGCCCAACGTGCATATTTATCTGCCAACCAGGTCCATATTTTTTGAATCTTGCGTGATTTTTTCATCAACTCAGCCGCTTCTTTATCCAGTTTTTTAAGCTCATCCTCAGCTTCACTAAGCTCATCACACAAGGCTTTATAGCGTAATTTCTTAACTTTAGTGATATCTCCAGCATTTTCATGGCCAGCTTTATCTTTAGGAAATTTATAAGCATTACTATACTCTGACTTTGTGCCAGATTTAATTTCCACATAGACATACCAATCACGCTTAGCGTCTAGTTGTCCACATGGACCGGCAAGCTTGGCCTGCGCATAAGAAAACACATTCACAGCAGGCGCTAAACGGTCAATTAATGCATAAGTTTTGCAGTCAGTAATATAAATATAGCGCCTCCCTCTCGCTTTAGTCTTGATTGATCCTAATAATTTAACCAGCGGCCCACCAACTTTTTTGCGCCGCCCCATGCCCAACGTGATGCTTGTCATTACTTTTCTCCTTGTAATAAAAAAACGTGCACTTGACATGCTAACATGTCGGATATAAAAAAAGCACCCAAAAGGGTGCTTTTTTGTGTCCAGTAAAATGACCTAATCAATAAGGTGATCTAGATAATCGACCAATTTACATATGCTCAATAATGACATTACCAAATTCAGAGCAACTGACTTTTGTCGCATCTGCCATTAAGCGCTCAAAGTCATACGTCACACGTTTAGAAGCAATCGCACCTTCCATGCCTTTAACAACCAAATCAGCCGCCTCAGTCCACCCTAGATGGCGCAGCATCATTTCAGCAGAAAGAATCAAAGAGCCTGGATTAACTTTGTCTTGGCCTGCATATTTAGGTGCTGTGCCATGAGTCGCCTCAAATACGGCAACTTTATCATTTGAATTCGCACCTGGCGCAATACCAATCCCACCAACCTGGGCTGCTAAAGCATCAGAAACATAGTCACCATTCAGGTTTAAAGTCGCAACAACATCATATTCAGCTGGGCGCAATAAAATTTGTTGTAAAAATGCATCAGCAATCGAATCTTTAATAATAATTTCTTTGCCAGTTTTCGGATTTTTAAATGAGCACCAAGGGCCGCCATCAATTTCTTTAGCGCCAAATTTTGTTTTCGCAACTTCATAGCCCCAATCTTTAAATGCACCTTCGGTAAACTTCATAATGTTACCTTTATGCACTAACGTAACTGAGTCACGATCATTATCAATGGCATATTGAATCGCGCACTCAACCAAGCGAGAGGTACCATCCTTAGAGACCGGTTTAACACCAATACCCGATGTTTCAGGGAAGCGAATTTTTGTTACACCCATGTCATTCATGAAAAAATCAATGACTTTTTTTGCTTCTGGTGTACCTGATTGCCACTCAATACCCGCATAAATATCTTCTGAATTCTCACGGAAAATCACCATATCAGTTTTTTCAGGCTCTTTTAATGGGCTTGGCGTACCTTGGTAATAACGTACCGGGCGCAAACAAACATACAAATCTAACTCTTGACGAATTGCCACATTTAAAGAACGAAAACCACCACCGACAGGGGTCGTCAACGGGCCCTTGATAGAAACTGCATAATCTTTTAGAGCATCTAATGTTTCTTGAGGTAACCAATCACCATTATATTTGTCATTCGCTTTCTCGCCGGCATATACTTCCATCCAAGCAATTTGACGATCTTTACCATAGGCTTTATCAACCGCAGTATCCACCACTTTTTTCATCACCGGCGTCACGTCAACACCAATACCATCCCCTTCGATAAAAGGAATAACGGGCTTATTTGGAACATTCAATGCACCATTCGCATCAAAAGTAATTTTCTCTCCCCCAGCAGGAACTTGAATATTAGACATACGTGTTTCCTCAATTTGTCAATTTGGCTTATTATAAATTCAACTTGCTATTATACACATCAGTGCAAGCAACCCACAAATATCTTACATGAACTCATAGATTATATGATAAAAATCACCTGCAATAAGGATTAAATATTAAGTATTACTACAGCTAATTGTATAAAAACTTACAGCACTTGAACAAGGTCAACACATTAACGTTACTCATCAGCTCATGCACATAAAGCACTATCTATACAGCAAGGCTATAAAGAGTTTATTTAAAAGTCACCTTCAAGTTATTTATTAACTTAAATTGCAAACAATACGCATAGGAAAGTAGGTTAAACCAAATAAATTAAACTAAATAAAACCTTTATTTTTAATTCTAAAAATCTATTTAATATCAATTTCACTCTGACTCATTTTATCCAGCTCAGCTTTTTGCGCTTGAATCACTTTTGTTTGTTTTTGTAACAAGTGCTGAATCAAAGTTTCTTGATCCTCATCCAAAATAACATCAAAGTTGACAGCAACATGATAGTAACCATCACTCACCTTCTCACATGAAACCACAGTCCCAAATGTACGTATATAGACATAACGGGGCAATAAAAAAAAGTTAATCTCTAACTGACGTGTTGCAGGCGGATTAAAGGTATCAAATGCAATCCCTGTCGCACTTAAGCTGACCTTTTCAGGCTCCTGCTGTCGCCGATTATCACCATACAGTTTATAATATGCCTGGAATTTATGCATAAACAAGTCAATGCGTTCATTCATTAAATCAAGACATACCGCAATATCGGGTGCATGACTTTTTAAATGAGAAATAGCAGCCTGTAACTTTTGCTCAATACGATAGAGCTCTCCCCCTTGTCCATAGTCTTTTTCCTGACTCAGCTGTTCAATACCAGCAACAAGCTCTTCTGCCGATACCGCTCGCCACTCTAAAATCACTTGATCATCAAGACGAAAATAACGTCGCCGGGGGTCATCTTCCACCATGGGTTGTCCTCCTTTTTCCTACTATAATATCCTTCTAAAATCCTTCTAAAGTACGTTCACTTAAGCGTTAACATTAAAAAGTAGCCTAAACATAGACTAAAAGTCATCAGGCAGTCCGATCTCTTCATCATCAATTGAAAACTCTCCGCCTTCTTCGTCTTTACCAAACACAACGGTAATCTCAACACGACGATTCTTTGAACGATTCGCTGCCGTTTTATTGTCCTCTAACGCCTGAGTATCTGCATAGCCAACCACCATAAAGCGCTTTTGCTCTAAACCTTTATCACGAAACAAGGCTAAAGCAACAGACACCGCTCGTGCAGCAGATAAATCCCAATTAGAACGAAAACGTGCATTTGAAATGCGTAAATTATCTGTATGCCCTGCAACAATAATATTGCCTTTGGTCTTTTTTAACACATTCGCAATTTTTGCAATCACCGGTAAAAACGTGGGTCTTACCCACTCCGAACCCGATTGGAAACTCTCACCTTCTTTTAAGCGAATAATCACTTTTTTATCTTCAAGCTTGACAGAGATTTTATTTTCCTGAACCTCTGCTGCCAGCTGCCGCTTGGCTACTGTCTCAAATTCTTTGGCTTTTTTTTGCGCTGTTTTATCCTGAACTTGATCCGTCGGATTAAGCTCAGGGCGCTTTTCTTTGGCCACTTGCTGAATGGTCTTCACCGGCGTTGGTACGGGTTTGCCCGGACTAAACTCTTGCTTAATAACACTGGTACCTTTTGGAATATCTTCCACGCGAATTTGCCGCTGCACACCAAAGGCAAATTTCATGCTACCGGCCACCCGCTTATACTTTTGCACATCCATTTCTGAAAACGAGAGTAATAGCACAAAAAAACACATCAACAGTGACATTAAATCGGCAAACGTTGCCAGCCAAGGGGGCAGCCCTTCGGGGCACTCTTCTTCAGGCTCGTCGTCATCAGCACTGCTCATGCCTTAGCCCTCTTCTTCAACCGGTCGCTTCGCTGCTGGCAGATAATTCATCAACACATCACTTAAAACACGTGGATTTTGCCCCGCTTGAATCCCTAATACCGCATCAATCACTAAGCCTTTGGCCAGATACTCTTCGTCACTGCGTAACTTTAACTTACCGCCAATCGGTGCACAGAACATATTTGCAATCATCGCTCCATACAAGGTCGTTAATAATGCAACTGCCATTGCCGGGCCGATTGACTTAGGGTCATCCATATTCGATAACATCTGTACCAAGCCAATTAATGTGCCAATCATCCCCATCGCTGGAGCAATAACCTCCATGGTTTTGAAAATACTTTGTGCTGTTTTATGGCGCTCCAGCGTTAACCCCATATCTTTTTTCATTGTCGCGCGCACAACATCCGCCTCTTGCCCATCAACCAGCATCTGGATACCTTTTTGCATAAACGGATCTGGAATCTCTGCTCCCTCTAGAGAAAGCAGCCCCCCTTTACGCGCTGCATCTGCCAGCTCAACTGACTTTTCAATCAAATCTCCCACTTTAGGCAACTTAGTAAAAAAAGCTTTCATCGCCACTTTTACCGCACTAAAAAACTGGCCCATGCCATAAAACATCATGACAACAAAAATACTGCCTCCCAGTACAATCAACAGTGATGGGACATTGATAAAAATACCAATGTCCCCTCCCAGTATCATTGCCATCATGATGATGCCAATAGCACCTAACATGCCAAGCAGGGTCGCTAAATCCAAGCGTTATACCTCTAATGATCGCTTTCCCCTTTAACCCTTAATTGTAGTTCATTTCGTTCTCCGGCTTCATTCTCTTTGAAAATCACGCTACAATAGCCTTCGCAAATTTTACAAATAATAATATAGCTAGATATAGCTAGTTAATAATGGCCACCTGATAAACATGAGCTCTAAATTACACTCTTGGCGACAACAATTTAATACGCAATTATCTCAATGTATTAAACAATACCCTATTCAAGATGACCTGCTTAACAAGGCCATACACTACAGCCTTGAAGGCGGCAAACGAATTCGCCCCCTACTTGTTTATGGAACAGGTCACGCATTAGATATACCGATCGAGCAACTACATCCTTGCGCTATCGCTGTAGAGATGATTCATGTCTACTCGCTGATTCATGACGATTTACCTGCCATGGACAATGATGACCTGCGCCGTGGACGACCCACCTGTCATAAGGCCTTTGATGAGGCAACTGCCATCCTGACGGGGAATGCCTTACAAATGTTGGCAATAGAGCAGCTTTGCCAAGACCACAGCAACAATACAATCACCTCAGGCATTTCAAGCGATCAACGCATCCAACGCATCCAGACCCTCTGCCAAGCCAGTGGTGGACTCGGCATTGCCGCAGGGCAGTCACTGGATCTACAAGCAGAAAATAACAGCCAGCTCTCTTTACTCGAGTTAGAACGCCTACACCGTTTAAAAACAGCCGCACTAATACAAGCAAGCGTGCGTATCGCAGCACTAAGCGCTAAACATATTACGCCACAACAGCTAGAAAACTTAGACCAGTACGCCGCAAAAATAGGCCTCGCCTTTCAAGTACAAGACGATATTCTCGACCTTGAAAGCTCAACAATACTGCTCGGTAAACCAGCAAAAAGTGATTTGAAAAATAATAAATCCACCTACCCTCGTTTACTTGGCCTAAAACAAGCAAAAGCCAAACTGGAAGAACTATATCAAGAGGCCCTAGAAGCACTGTCCTTAATCAGTCACGGAAATAACACCGATGCATTGATTGAAATCGCCGACCTAATTATTAAACGTAACCATTAGCAATATTAGTGGTTGATTTTAGAGGAAATGATTATCAATCTGCTAAAGTAGATTTAGAAAATCAAATAAATATCTTATTAATCAGCATATTACACGTTTAAATGACTCTAATTTAACAAGCCTGTGCTTGATTATTAATAAGAATTACACTACATTGTCTACCTTACAAATTTAGTAAAGTAGATCTAAAGCTCGATTATTGAAGACGACATGAGGAATAATATGCCTACATCCAGTATTGCGGATATCCAAAATTTAGAAGATCCTCGCAATATTCCAATTAACCACGTCGGCATTCGCCAAGTGCGCCACCCTATTCAAATATCAGATCGTTCACATGCTGTACTTGGCACTGTGGGCACCTTTAAAATGTACGTCGATCTGCCCGCGCATGTCAAAGGCACTCACATGTCACGCTTTATTGCTCTATTACACGAACATGAACAAACAGCTTACTCTGTACAAAATTTTAATCAGTTAACATTAGCAATGACTGAGCGATTGCAAGCTCAACAGGGCTTGATTGAGATGCAGTTTACCTATTTTCGCAAGAAAACAGCGCCTATCTCACAACAGCAAAGCTATTTAGATTATGAAGTGACTTTTTTAGGCAAAGCAGATGGCAATAATGCACAAACCAACCTAAAAGTGGTCATCCCCGTCACCAGTTTATGTCCTTGCTCTAAAGCAATTTCAAAGTATGGCGCACATAATCAGCGTTCGCATATTACCGTTGAGATTGAAACCTGTGATCTGGTCTGGGTTGACGACCTTATAGAACTTGCCGAAGCCCAAGCTTCAAGCGAGCTCTATGGCTTAATTAAGCGTGCTGATGAAAAGTATGTCACAGAAACTGCCTATGAGAACCCAAAGTTTGTTGAAGACCTGGTACGTGATGTTGCTGAACAACTCAATCATGATCAGCGGATCAGCGCATATAAAGTAGAATCAGAAAACTTCGAGTCCATTCATAATCATTCGGCCTATGCAGTGATAGAGCAACGTAAAAAACCACATACAGACAGTCCCTGCTCTAAAATAGAAACGGAATAAAGCAACTGCACTCAACAGTATGACTGAACTTATACCTACTATCTAAACGGTTTACTTTACTCTGTTTCTTAATTGCTATAGTTTTAGTTGTCATAAGAAAGCGATAGCTTATCGAACCATAAAACTTAAGGTTATAGAAAATAGTAAATTTAAGTAGATGAGACAGATTATGAAGATTTTTGTTGTACTCTTCACATTGATACTCTTAAGCGGCTGTGCAACCACAGCAAAGTATCGTGCTCAAGTCGAGCGCTGGAAAGGCCATGATGTTAATGACTTAATCCAAGCCTGGGGGCCACCCGATACAACATTCAAGATGCCAAACGGCAACCTATATTACAGTTATCGCGTTAATAACATCAACCGACTGCCAAGCTATTATGTTCCGGGCAACACCACCGTATCAGACCGTGATGGCAAAACTTATATCACAACCTCAGGAGGTTACCAAACTGGTGGTGGTACCATAAAATCCAACTGCACAACCTCCTTTCAAGTCAACAAAAAAGATATCATTATTGGAACTCATTTTCAGGGTAACGCTTGCGTCTCAAATTAACAATTCATCTAATTTGTTTTTTCTCTGCTTACTCTCTCTAACTTTAACTACACTAGGAGTTAGGGGTGAGTAGACAGGGGGTCACTAAATCTTCAGCAGGAGGCATAGAATACAAAGGTCTAGAGCAAACAGATGAAGATCAAGGCATTAGCAAACAGCCTACAGTTTAAAATCTACACTCTGCTTGCAGTTACCATTACGATGACCCTAACAATTACTGGCATCATTGAATATTTAGGTGACAAAAACTCTCTACAACAGCAATTAAAGCAGGACGCTCTCATCTCTAGTCAGCGCATTGCCTCAAGTCTTGCTGAACCCTTATGGAATCTAAGCCACACACAGGTACAGGCAATTTTAAAGTCTAACTTAAAATCTCGTGAAATTCAGGCGTTGCAAATCAAATTGCAACCAGGCAATAAAATCATCACCACTTATAAAGATAGCAATAACAAAATCATTCATATCTCAAAACCAATAGTTAATAGCAATTATAATGACAGTATTATCCTTCCTATCAAATACCGCGATGAAACCGTTGGTAAACTCACTTATTTTATTGATTCATCAAGTATTAATGAGACTTTAACCAAAATTATTTATAAACAAGGCTTACAAACCTTTATTCTTAACCTGTTAATTATTGCTGCGACTTACATTTTGATTTCAAAAATTATTATCAAGCCGTTATAGCGCTGGATTAACAGTTTCTGACATAATATCAGTAGGTTAAAAAATACAATAAGGAAAAACGATGCCTTC
>NZ_AMFF02000068.1:0-2237 GCF_000297215.2 Piscirickettsia salmonis LF-89 = ATCC VR-1361 | reverse complement strand
ATACATTGAGTGTAAAAGTACAGCTTAACCACTTTGCACTCAAATATAAATTACTTGTGCGGTCAAATCAAATAGCTTTTGAAGAGCTTAGGCGATTAAAATGTTTATGACCTGTGTGTAAGGTGAGTTAGATAATATAGAAAATAGCCTCTTGTCATGTGTAATAAAAACAGTTCTAATGTCATTAACATAATTTACATTTAAAATAATATACTCTAAAATATCATCAGAAATATTTTCTAATTCATTCTGATGCAACTCCATAATGAGTTGCTTACACTCAACCCCCTTTGCAACTAATTTTTTATTAGCTAAACTTAAATCTTGAGGCTCAATATCAACTATATCAACACCTCTATCTATTAAGAATATTTTTAATAAGTTTAGATCATAGCCAGTTTCATTTTGTCGCATCAAGAATAGTGGTTTAGATAAGTCAAATCTAGAAGTATAATTATCAATGAGCCTAGCAAGCTTATCTTCTATACCTTGATTTTCCGGATAATCTTCTCTTGTTTGCAAATGAGTATAATAAGTACCCATAAAACCATTAATTGTAAATCTAGCATTAATTTCACATAACTTAACTTCATTATTCTCAGAAATTAAGAAGTCAGGACGAATGGAGAACAATTGATATGGTGCTTCACTTGCTAGTTTAATTAAAGAGAGTTTGCGATCATCTAGTTTTAAAATTTCTTGTAAATCATCATCCAATAGATAATTATCAACAATTTTTATAATTGCTTTAACTAGAACCGGATGTACCTCTTCAACTTGATTCAAAATACTTATCGGCACATCAAGAAGATAAGGACTAAACCTTGTACCATAATTTTCCAAGTCCATTTTACTAGAAATTTTTGAAATAAAGTTATCATAGTCTAAAGAGTATTTAGATGAATCCAGATAACTTGGCACTAAATGCTTCATATCTAACCACCAGGTATTTTTTTATCTTTCACTTATTTTTATCATAGAAATTAATTTGAGAATTTATTGAAGTCAGTAAAAAATCTTATTCTCATTAAATGCCTATCTTTATCTTTAATCGTTGTTCTTGCATGTAGGTATCTTTTATTATCAAGCAAAAGTATTTGATTATCTTTTAACTCTAATTTCCTATTTAAAACAGGTGAGTGGCATAGTCTTTCAAATTCTTCTAAAGCAGACTGCAATGCTGGGGTTAGAACTTCTGACTTTAATATTTCTTTTCGATATCTCACATTAAAATTTTGATCAATAACTCGTGCATTAATTGATTCAATATCGCGTTTAAATTCTGGAGGCACAATAATTTCAACAGGGTCATTTTGTAATGCTTCAAATGACTCTGGTGTTAAGTGCTGGATCAAAGTTGAACAATCAACAAGAAGATTTTTCCCACCTCCAAATCGATCATGTCTAACGCTGCGAGCCATGGAGTGCTATGCCGATTCAAGGCACGTAACGCTGTGTGACGCGGACAGCCGAGGGTTTATAGTCGTCGCGTTTTGCTCGGCGATTTTGCATCATTGGATGTGCAAAATACCTACCGAGGTAGCGACGCTTACGTACAATGTAATGCAAAAAAATCTGGCACTTGCTTCTCATATGAACAATCAGTATGCAGAACAAACTCACTCAATTTATGAGAGCGTGCCAATGCCTCATTACCCCTTGACCCACCTTGTTTAATATGCCATACCGCATCATCTCCAGTGCTATGAGTGTGGGCCTCCCCTAATAAAGCAACGATCTTCTCCAAAGTTTTTGGAGAGTCTTCTTCATAACCAAGGGATACAATCAGTACTCCCATTTTATTCAAAACATGCTTATATAAGCTAGAAGGCACCGCTTGTTCTGGAAAATCTAACGTTTGAAAACACATTTGAGGTAACCGTATAGGCTGACTATACTCATACACATCTTCAATATCAATCGCACTCATTTTTATCTCCTATCATAATTTTTAATATATTTAAATGTTGATTTCTTTTATAACTAACTCACCTTACGCACAGGTCATAAACATTTTAATCGCCTAAGCTCTTCAAAAGCTATTTGATTTGACCGCACAAGTAATTTATATTTGAGTGCAAAGTGGTTAAGTTGTGCTTTTACACTCAATGTTTCTAGTTTACAAAATGCCACGATTGATGCAAAAATATGATTGCATTGTGACCGAACAGTTTTAGTTGGTGATTTTGCTAAACTTGCATTTTGTTTAATCGACTTATGATATTCTTCAATTTTCC
>NZ_AMFF02000067.1:20588-22686 GCF_000297215.2 Piscirickettsia salmonis LF-89 = ATCC VR-1361 | reverse complement strand
GGTAGCGACGCTTACGAAAATAAACGTTCTTTGATTACAGTGGCAAAATTTACAGCGATTATTCCGCTGATTTTTTTTGCAATTGGTACTGTGCTGTACGTATTTTATCAGCAGAATCCAAACTTACTGCCAAAGGGTTTTAATAGTGCTGAGATTTTACCTTACTTTGTTGCAACTCAAGTACCGGCAGGCTTATCAGGGCTGATTATTGCTGCTATTTTTGCAGCATCACAATCGAGTATTTCAAGCAGCTTAAATAGTATTTCTGCCTGTTTTACCACGGACATTAAGCAGCGTTTATTAAAGCCTGATTGCTCAAATGATGATTTAGTGACCGCGCGTTGGGTGATTGTTATTGCTGGCATGCTGGGTGTGACCGGAGCTGGGTATTTATTGATTGCGAATGAAAGTCAGGTCTGGGATGCATTTTTTAGTTTGCTAGGTTTGGTCGGTGGCCCGGTGACGGGGTTATTTGTACTTGGAATCTTCAGTCGGCGAGCGAATGCATTGAGTGCTTTATTTGGCGTTATTTGTGCGATTGTGGCCTTATTAGTCGCTCGCTATATGAGTGAGTTAAACTTTTTCTATTATTCTGCAATCGGGACATTAACAGTGGTGATTGTTGGCCATGTTTTGGGTTATTTATCAATACCTGCGGACCAACAGCGCAAAGTTGCTGGAAATACGATATTTACTCAGTGATAGATTTGATTTAGATTTAGATTCACATTGATATGGATACGAAATGAACGGTGTAAATGATATATAAACAGTGTTATAGAGGAAAAGATGATGAGTAAAAACTTCCAAGGTATTTATCTACCATTAATGACACCCTTTCATGAGGATGGCTCGTTAGCATTGGATAAGCTAGCTAATATGATGGATTATCAAATTAATAAGGGTGTGGCTGGCTTTTATGTGGGAGGAAGCTCGGGAGAGGGTTTTTTGCTGAGTGAAGCTGAGCGTGCTGAAGTGATTAAAGTGGCTGCTGAGGTCAATCAGCAACGGGTTGGCATGATCGCCCATGTTGGCGTGATTAGCACAGACTTAACGGCGCAACTCGCTGATGTGGCGGTGAAGGCAGGGTATGATGCAATTTCAGCGACACCACCGTTTTATTATGCGTTTAGCCAGGAAGAAATTCACCAGCATTATGTTTACTTAGCCGAGCAGTGTCCATTACCGTTATTGTTATATAATATTCCAGGGACAACCGGCATTAGCTTCAATGTTGAGCAATTATTGAGTTTAATGGAGCACCCACGCATCATTGGTTTAAAGCATACGACAACGGATATGTTTTTAGTTGAACAATTGCGTCAGCGTTCAGAAGATGCGGTGATTTTTCATGGTGAAGACAGCATGTTATCAGCTGGTTTATTTTATGGTGCGAATGGCGGGATTGGCTCGACCTATAACATTATGTCTGCAAGCTATATCAAGCTTTATGAGCATGCTCAGCGTGGTGAGATGGATGAGGCGCTGAAACTACAGCATCAGGTAAATCATGTGACGGATGCGATATTAAAGATTGGCTTATTTCAATCACTTAAATATTTAATGCAGTTGCGTGGTGTTGATTATGGGGTTTGTCGCAAGCCGTTTTTGTCACTGACTAAAGAGAAAAAACAAGCCTTAGAGCAATTAATGGATAATAATGCTTGCTTAAATTAACTAAATTAAACTATAAACTATATAATTGAAACTGTTAATTGGCATGATCTGGGTGAATTTGGTATTCAACTTCATTGAGATTAATGCCACGTAAGCGAGCAATGGCGCGAGCGACACGGAGGATATCGCGCCGATCATTGTTCGCTTCAAAGCAAATAATGGCTGTTTTTTTGCCTTGTTTGACTTCTAGTTGCCAGCGTCGTATATCCATAATCGCCTTAAATCAAAATATTTATCTTGCAAGCAGTATATTCTAAGCTATTACAGTGAAGATCGAAACTCCTGAATGATAAAAATATAGGATTAAATCAGTCAAATTACTTTTATCTAGATTGTAGTTATAGCGCTCGATCAACAGTTTCTGACCTACTATCAGTAGGTTAAAAAATACAATAAGGAAAAACGATGCCTTCTCCTTACA
>NZ_AMFF02000067.1:0-20241 GCF_000297215.2 Piscirickettsia salmonis LF-89 = ATCC VR-1361 | reverse complement strand
GATCAAGATTGAATTAATTTTGAGACAGCGCTTAGTCAAGTAATGAAGTCAATGTCAGAAACTATTCGTTGAGCGCTATACAATAGTCAAGTCATATGTAAGTTAAGCCGTTATGTATATTTTATTATTGAATTTGTGAGGCTGCGGCTGCCCCTTCAAGATCCCATGATTGAACTTGAGCCAAGGCAGTCGTACGCCGATCAAAAAGCAGGCACGCTGCTGCTTCTGAAGTTTCGTTTTCGTCTGTTGCCAGTTGCGAGCGGAATTGTTTCAGTAGCTCAGATTGCAAATTAACCCCTTGCAAATCATAAAAACGCTTGATACCGTCTAGCATGTCGGACAATACGAACTCAATATCTTCTTTGGCTTGCTCTTGCTTAAACAATTTTCTAAAACCGCTATAGCTGTCTAGTTGTTTGGCAAAGCTTTTCAGCTCATTAAGCATGTGTTGAATATAGTGTTCGGTTTGGTTTGGCTGATCCAGAATAGTCTTGGTATCTATTAATAAAAGATTATTGATAAGTATTGCAATTTTTTTAAATCGATGGGCTCTACTATTAGTAACTGAAATTTCGAAAAACTCTAGTGTTGTATTATAAAGATCTTTATAAGCATCAAGCCATTTATCTAACGATTGGATTAAAATGTTTTTTAGTAAGAGAACTTCCTCTTGTTGAGGGGTTAAGCCATCGATCTCATTACTGCTTACACGACTAAAATCAGTTAAATATTTCTCTTTAAATTTTCGAGATGGAAGTGAAGTAACGTAGTCATCATAATTATGAAAAGAAACTTTGTTATCGAGTAAACTTTTTACTTTTTTATTTCTCGACCGATCATCACTTTCACTTCTGATATTCACTATTTCAAATTTGTTTTTTCCCTCTTTTATTGCGCCGACTTTATAAATTGCTTCTTTATAATAGATTACAGATGTTTTTTTAAATCCTTTTTTATCTAATTCTTTCATCAAATTTTCTGCAAAATTTTCTGCATAAGATGCTATTAATTTTATCTGTATATTATTTTTAGCATGGTCAGGGAGGCTCTGGCTGAGTAGTTGAGCAATGTCTTGGTAGCTAATATCCAGAGAGGCATTTATTTTCGAATTATAGAAATGATCTCCTGGGTGGAAAATAATCTGTTGCAAATGCTCATCAGTGAAGGCATTGCCTGAGTCAATGTAAATTCGAGTAAATGGCCCAGCTTCATTTAAAGCCTCTTTTACTATATTATCAGCAATTTACTTGTTTGTTTTATCTGGATTGACTTGCCATTCAGCCGGTGCGTTTTCTGTGTAGGGGAAGTTTAGCCGTATAAAAGGAATTTGGTCCTTAAGTAAAGATTTCCTTTTATGCTGGATATACATATCAATGGTATATTTACGACTTAAATCTTTATCTTTTTGTGAAAAAAAAGATTTTTTGAATGAAGTACAGGCAAATAAGGGAGTTTGGATGTTACTGGCAAGAAAAGATAGATAGATCGATTGATGAAACTTAGGCATAGTATTTAAACCTTGATTGAAAATAAAACAAAATAAAATAAATCAATTTAGCTTTTAAAATTAAGATAACGAGTATTTTATTCTTATTTAAAAGTTATAGTAATCTACTAGAAAAGGGTTTAATATAAAACATTTATAACTGTTATTATAGTCTTTTGTTTAACTTTTTTAATTATTTGAGCGTATTATTAATTTTGCTGCAGAATAGAATAAGTACAAGTTACAAGCGAGTATTATTTTAACGAGTAAAGTTATGATGAATAAGACTGGACTGTTGCCAGTCTAGCCTTAAACAAGGTGATTAATAGGGCTTAATTTTGCCGGTAAAATTTTCGCCGGTAATCTTATAGTGTAAAATTCCAGCTTTTAATCATTATTTTGCTTAAAGCCTTTCAGGGAAATAATGCGTGCTGATAACTCTTCTATAGAGCGATGTGTGGTGTCTAAGGATGGGATATTATAGCGTTGAAAAAGTTGATTAGCATAGCGCACCTCTTGACGGCATAAAGCAGGATCGGCATAAGCACGAGTGGAACGGCGCTCTTTGCGGATGGCGTGTAAGCGGCCGGGGTCAATAGTTAAACCGATTAATTTATCTTGATAATCTTTTAATGCATGAGGCAATGAAGTATCGAGAAAATCTTCGGCAACCAGGGGGTAGTTGGCCGCGCGGATACCATATTGCAGAGCAAGATATAAGCAGGTTGGCGTTTTGCCTGAGCGTGAGACACCGACTAGGATAACATCGGCTTTTTTATAATGCTTAAGGTTCGTGCCATCATCACTGAGCATAGAAAAGTCAACAGCTGCAATCCGTTGATTATAGCTCTCTTCAGCCATAGGCTTACGTGCCAAGCCGATGGCATGGGTCGATGTTTGGTGAAAAAATTGCTCAAGTTCAGTCAAATAATGTTCAAATAAATCAAGAACTAAGGCGTCAGCTTGCCGAATAATTTGGCACAGTTCAGGTTGAACCATGCTGGAGAAAATCAGTGCTTTCTGGCCATATTGCTCTGATTTTTGATTGATCAGCTCATAAGTTTGTTGAGCTTTTAAAGGCGTATCAATAAAGGGTAGGGTATACTTATTAAATTCTAAGCCGGGGAACTGGGCGAGTAAGCTTAAGCCCAGGGTTTCTGTTGTGATTGCGGTAGAATCTGAAATAAAAAAGACAGGGTACTTCATTTTTACACCAATTTCGGGTAGTTTTCCCTATGTAACCAATTTCCACGCACAAAAGCAAGGAGACCCCTTAAAATGATGCAGTGCAATTTCGTTGTTCCACTTTCTAAGGTTAACCGTGAAGATGTGGCCCATGTTGGCGGTAAAAATGCCTCACTTGGAGAAATGCTTCAACATCTCACCGGGTTGGGTGTAGAGGTTCCTTCAGGAGTGGCAACGACTGCCGCTGCGTTTCAATACTTTCTCGCTGAAAATGATCTAGCTGAGAAAATTAGTGAAGCGCTCATGGGCTTAAATGTTGATGATGTTGATGAATTAACGCGTGTCGGCAAACAGATTCGTGAGCTGATTTTAGCTGCGCCATTTCCAGCAGCTTTAGAGGAAGAAATATTATCGTCGCTAAAAGTATTTATTGATAGTGAAACGATGCCGGTCGCTGTGCGTTCTTCAGCGACGGCAGAAGATTTGCCGACCGCTTCGTTTGCCGGTCAGCAGGAGACATTTTTAAATGTGCGAGGTTATCAAGAGATTCTCGCGAAAACGAAAGAAGTTTATGCTTCTTTATATAATGACCGAGCGATCGCTTACCGCGTGCATCAAGGTTTTGCTCATGAAGAGGTTTCTATTTCTGTCGGTATTCAACGAATGGTGGAAAGTGAAGTTAGCGGCGTGATGTTTACGCTGGATACTGAAACTGGCTTTGATGATGTGGTCTTGATCAATGGTGCCTATGGTCTGGGGGAAAGCGTGGTACAGGGCAGTGTGAGTCCTGATGAGTTTTATGTTTATAAGAAAAATATTCACGAAGGTCGTCCGGCAGTATTACGGCGGACCTTAGGCAGTAAAGCATTGCAGCTGACCTATAAAGACGGTGGTGGCATCATCGAGTCTGAGGTTGAGCTGGCGCAAAGCCAAGTTTTTTGTTTAACAGATCAAGAAGCCGAAGAGCTCGCGCGTTTTGCTCTGTGCATAGAAAAGCACTATGGTTGCCCGATGGATATCGAATGGGGTAAAGACCAAAACGATGGTAGGTTATATATTTTGCAAGCACGTCCTGAAACGGTGCAAAGCCAGGCGCAAGTGATTGAGCGTTATCAGCTAAAAGAGCAGGGCAACATATTATCTTCTGGGCGCAGTGTGGGTAAAAAGATTGCCTCCGGTCGTGTGCGTTTATTAAAAAGCTTGCAGGATATGAAGAACTTTCAAGCCGGCGATATTCTAGTGACGGATATGACAGATCCTGACTGGGAGCCGATTATGAAGCGCGCAGCGGCAATTGTGACCAATCGTGGTGGGCGCACTTGTCATGCGGCAATTATTGCTCGTGAACTTGGTGTACCGGCAGTGGTTGGTTGTGGTGATGCAACGGCTGAGTTAGTAGAAGGTCAGATTGTCACGGTGAGTTGTGCAGAAGGCGATACCGGTTATATTTATGAGGGGGCTTTAGGCTTTGATGTACAGGAGATTAACTGTGAGGCAATGCCAAAAATCCCTGTCAAGATTATGATGAATGTAGCGCACCCTGAGCGTGCTTTTGCCTTATCACGTCTGCCACATGAAGGGGTGGGTCTGGCACGCTTAGAGTTCGTTATTGGGCGGACTATTGGCATTCACCCACAGGCTTTATTAGAGTACGATCAGCAGCCTGAGGCGGTTAAAGCAGAGATTGATGAGCGTACAGCGGCCTATGGCTCGCCAGTTGACTTTTACGTTGAAAAGATTGTTGAAAGTATTGCAACACTTGCCGCAGCGTTTGCACCGAAGCGAGTGATTGTGCGCTTATCTGACTTTAAATCGAATGAATATGCCAATTTATTAGGTGGTGATGTGTATGAGCCACATGAAGAAAACCCAATGATTGGCTTTCGTGGTGCATCGCGTTATGTCTCTGATAGCTTTAAGCCGTGCTTTGAGCTAGAGTGCCGTGCCTTATTAAAAGTGCGTGAGGAGTATGGCTTTAAAAATGTTGATGTGATGGTGCCGTTTGTGCGCACGCTCTCTGAAGGTCAGCAGGTGGTTGAGTTATTAAGTGCGTACGGCATTAATAAGTCGCATGATATGAATTTACATATGATGTGTGAGTTGCCTTCAAATGTGATCTTAATCGATGAGTTTTTAGATATTTTTGATGGCGTATCGATAGGTTCGAATGACCTAACTCAGTTAACTCTAGGCTTAGACCGCGATTCTGGCATTGTTGCGCATTTATTTGATGAGCGTAACCTTGCCGTCAAACGCTTACTTCAGCAGGTGATTTCACGTTGTAAAGCGCGTGGTCGTTATGTGGGGATTTGTGGCCAAGGTCCATCAGACTATCCAGAACTTGCCAAATGGCTGCTTGAGCAAGGTATTGATAGTTTGTCCTTAAATGCGGATACGGTATTGTCTACGTGGTTGGCACTGGCGAAAGAAAAAGTACCAGCTGCGTCAGAGGTTGACGTTATCTAGCGCCTACATTATAGGTCAAACGTTTAAACGTTTGATGGTCTACTCTATTGATAGTGAAGCCGCTTGCTGTTGTTGGTAAGTGGCTTTTTTGTTCTTACGATTCGCATGGCTTTGGTGTGGTTTACTCCTCATTTTGATTCAGTGCAATCTATCTGAGTTAAGTAAATTTAAGTGTTTTTTCTTGGCTAATGCGAGCTATTTTTTTGCTGTACTATGATGGCCTGATTTTCTTCATGCTGATCTGTTGACAGCCTCCTTAGCAAAAGTTTATAGTGAACAACGTGCAGTTTTCGTTTGTTTGTATTTAGTATTTTAGTTGAGGTCAACGTTGTAAAATGACCAAATATAGTGTTGTGTCCTGCAAGCCAGGCTTTATGTCACAAGTTTGGAATGTCTAGCGATTAATTGAGTATATCTATAGTATTGAGGTAAATATATGTCCCGTTCTTTATGTTGTTATCTATCTTCAGGTTTCTTATCTTTTCTTTTTTTATCTTGTGATTCTTACTTATCATTTAAAAATCAGCCTAAGTATTTGTTAAAACAATTAAGTAATTAATTGGTTTTAAGTCTTATTTTATTATTGCTTGCTGAAAATTTCTCTAAATCAAAGTATTAGGGTGTACAGCAGAGGGTTATTGTTAAGGTTGATTGATTTTAGGTTTTAGTTTTAGTTTTAAAATTTAAGAATAGCACATAGGGTAGTTTAGATATGTTAGTTAGAAATTTACGTGCAAGGCACTTAAATATGATTGCCTTGGGTGGGTCGATCGGTACAGGGATTTTCCTTGCCAGTGGTTATGCCATTCATATTGCCGGCCCAGGAGGGGCTTTAGTGGCTTATAGCTTAATTGCGATTATGGTTTATTTTTTGATTACCAGCTTAGGGGAAATGGCAACTCATCGGCCAACAACAGGGTCTTTTTGCGAATATTCATCACGTTATGTCGACCCTTCATTTGGTGTGGCGATGAGCTATAACTATTGGTTTAATTGGGCAATTACCATTGCTGCGGAAATTTCAGCAGCGACGATTATTATGAAATACTGGTTTCCTGATATATCTGCAGTGATGATTTCTGCGCTATTTTTTGGTCTTGTATTTTTTGTCAATTTATTCTCTGTGCGCGTTTATGGTGAAACCGAGTACTGGATGTCCTTTCTTAAAGTAGCGGTTATTGTCGTTTTTATTATTTTATGTTGTTTTTTAATCTCGAAAAAATCAGAATTTGGTATTGCCAATTTTACTATTGCAGATGGTCCTTTTCATAATGGTTGGCTGGGTTTTGCCTCGGTTTTTTTAATTGCAGGCTTTTCATTTCAAGGTTCAGAGCTCATCGGTATTGGTGCAGGTGAAGTGAAAGACCCAGAAAAAAGTATTCCAAAAGCGGTGCGGACTATTTTTTGGCGTTTAGTCTTATTTTATGTATTAACAACGTTGTTTATTAGTCTACTGGTACCTTTTAATAGTCCGGCCTTAGCAAATCAAGAGAGTGTCGATTCGAGTCCATTTACTTTGGTGTTTCAAAGTTATTTTGGCTATGGCTTTGCAACGAATTTAATTAATACGATCATCTTAGTCGCGGTGGTATCTGCGGCGAATGCGAGCATGTATGCTTCAACGCGAACACTTTGGTATATGGGAACAACCGGTCAAGCGCCTAAATTTTTTAGTAAAACAACAAAGTATGGCTTGCCGGTTTATGCGTTATTAGCCACTGCAGCAATAGGTTCAGTCATTTTCTTATCGTCTTTAATTGGCAATGGCCGTATGTTTACTATCTTGCTGACAATTTCAGCCTTGTGTGGTTTTATCGCTTGGTTTGGTATTGCCTTGAGTCATTATTGTTTTCGTAAATATCATTTAAAAGGGGATTTATCTGCTTTAAAATATAAAGCGAAATTATTTCCTTATGCGCCAGTGATTGCGATGGTAATGATTGTGGTGATTGTTGCTGGGCAAATTTATACGCTAACGGGTGATATTACTATAGGGGTTATTTTACAGCAATATGGTGCTTTGATCGTCTTTATTGCGATTATTGTCTTGCATAAAATTTTTTCAAAAAAGCACATGCAGATTGTTGATGATAAAGTGACTTGGGTCGGTGCAGAGACTGAGAAACTTCCTATTAAATAAAATAAAGCACAGGGCCTTCCTGGCCCTTATTTTATTAATTAGATTGGCTTGGTGAAGCACTATGTGAAGAGGATGATTGATCCGACTGTTTCTCGGCAAAGTAGCTACTGAACATTTGGCTAGATTGGGGGTTACTTTGGTTTCTTTTTAAGGTTGACATTATATCATTGAATAGACTCCCATCTTGGTTATTACTACAACTTTCAGCTGCTAGACTTTCAGATCCTTGCCCTTTTGTAGCTTTTCTTTCTTCCTCCATATCAGTAATAACACTGTTTAGGTCTTTAATTTTATTTTTAAGCTCTTTAACTTCACAGGCTACTAATCCCTCACGAAAATGTGTGGTTACAGATGCTAACTTTTCATTGAAATCTGTATGTAGAGAGTAAATTTTTGTTGTAAGGTTGCTTTGTTCTTTAAAAATTTCTCTGAAACATTGTTTGATTGAACTCATTCCTGTGTTTAATTGAACGTCTGGGCATGTGTATGTATTAGGATGTTCTTCAAAGTCACTAACTAATCTTTCTATTGTACACCTTGATAGTCTACCTAAATCTGCTACAGCTCCTCGAATGCCTTCAATTTGATGTTTATATTTTATTTGTTTGCTCTGTATTAATTTTATTTGTCTCTCAGACCATGTTGTTAATAAATAGATATTAGTTGGGGGAGTCCACTGACTAGTTTTTTCTATTGACTCTAAGTCAAATGATTTAGATATGCTCGCACACTTCATTATAATTGATGAATATGAATCAAGCATTTTTCTCGTTGGCTTGGTTTTTTTCTGAATAATAGCTGATAGGTGTTCTTTGATTGACTTGATTACTGCATTTAGATGAAAGCTTGGATTGGATTTTCCATGAGGATCTTTTCTATAATTATCTACTAGTTCTTTGATTGTTAATTTTGATAGATTTTTTAAATCTTCCAAACTTTGTTCTAGCTCAATGGGATGTTTTTTATATTTTTCCTTATTTTTATTTATATGTTTTAAAATATATATAGAATTTGTTTCTATATCTTTTATATCGGATTCTTTTAGCCATTTGTTCATGATTTTTCACCTAATACTATAATTCTTTTGTGTATTGTCTAAATTTACTTGGAGTATATGGTTTTCTTTTTTTTGGCTCTTTTTTCTTTTTCCCTTGTATTAAATTGTGCCGAGAAACTCGGCTGCTTTGTAATTTAAGTGACATTCGAGACAGTGATTCGTGTTGCTGTAAACAGAAAATCCTAATCTCCTGGTACTGTAGATATGCTGCACTAAATATTTCTGTACTGTTTAATAGGTCTATTTTTTCTTTATATATTAAGTTAATTTTATCTGCTAGACTATTTTTTAATCTATTTAATTTATAATAGTGGCGATAAAAGCCAACACTTGCTGTAAGTCTTAAAGAAGCACGATTTTTTGAATATGAAATCTGACCTGATGCTTTTAACATTATTTTTATCCTGAACAAAATAAACTTTATTTAATAAAATCACTTGAAATTTATTTGTGTTATTTTTTAATAAAAATATTCATCATTTACTTAGTTAATTTACATATTATTAAAAATAATATTATCACAAAATTACTTTTAATTATTAATGTTTATTGTTAATTTAACCATTCTTTGTATTAATTTAACTTTTCTACTGATAAAATAAAATAGAATGATTTTATCACCTTGATAGGTTTTAACTATTTACTACAAGCATGCTATATAAATTGTTTTTATTGTTTATTTGTCTGTGTGCTTGCCTATGGTTACCTATCGTTTAGGCTCGGTAGAAGCCGCTCAGTTAGCAGGCAGTTTTTATATGATTATTACTCTGTCTTCATCAATATTAATATTACAGCATAGTCTCAGCCATCCTTGTCTTTGATAATGTTTTCGGGGTATGGATATTGGAATGCTAAGGGTATCACTTAGAAAAACGACGCTACCAAGTGCATCATAAATCGCTTGCTGGTTTTTGTTGCTATCATTGTATATTTCGGTATGTGAATAAAAACGTATAGAGCAGTTATAGTCAGGAACTTTTGATGTCATTGCTGTATGAGAGTTAGAGCCTAATAGCTTTGCGTCATAATTAACTTCGATGGTGATTTTAGCTGTATTATGTTCAAACATAAAAAAAAGAATAATAGGAGGGTTTACCTATGCTATATACAGGAAATTAGAAGCTGTTGGTGTTTTTGATTGCTTGATCTAAATTTTGTATAAAAATATAAGCCAAGGTTTTATAGGATTTTATATTGATACTCTGGCTTATATTAATTAGTAATCTTATGCTTTTTTATATTGTGCTCATAAGTTCGACATTTGCCGTCATTTCAACTTTTGTTGTAACATTATTGCTGTTGTTGCTAATATCCCTTTGCTCGTTATTGGCACTGCTCATTACAAAACTTTTGAGCATAATAGGCTGCATACGTGGGATATTATTATTGTGCCAATACTGTACAGATTTTATTTTGAATTGTTTATTTGTTAATTTATTATATGATGTTATTTCTTGTTGAATTTCTTTATAGAGCTTTAGGCGCATTTTTGCCCATTTTTTTTCAAATTGATTTGAAGTTGGGCTGTAGCTAATATCGACAACTTTAAAGCTCATGCCCGGCTTTTCATAAGACTGATAGCGTGAGGTGAGTTTATTAATATTTTTCATGGCTGCCCGTTGAACAATAAGTACTTTATATTGTGGCAGCCCTGAATCAGATTTAGTCTGCATGACTTGTTCAATACGGGCTTTTTTTTCTGCTTTTAATATTGGTGCTAAAATTTCATCAAACGAGTGTTTATTGTCTGTTGAGGTGATATTTGCTAGTACAGATACTTTTGCGCTATGAACTTGCACATGATTTTCTTCTTTAATTGAAAACTTAATGATTTCATCATTATTTTTGGTTGGGTTAGGTCCAGGTGCAGCAAGAATTGGAGTGATTAGTGTTGTAGCAAGCAATAAGCAGGATAGTTGGTTTTTCATGAAAGCATCCTTATTTTATCATCACGGGGCTTTAGCATGATAAGTGAATTATAATACTGATTGCAAGAGGGGGGATTATATAAAAAATAAAATAATTGAATTAATGAATGAAATATTCTGGCGACTATTTTTTAATGAGTAGGTGGTGGCGCAGTTTTATCAGTAAAATAGAATATGAAAAAGGCCAGGCTAATAAATGGGTTATGCTTATGTACCACTTATCGAGTAAGCGGGTTTTAATTTGCTTTGGCAGCTTACGGTAAAGAAAAATAGAAAGCAGTAAATAAATATAAAAAGTAGGTAGATGCAGCTTAAAAATAATAGAAAATATAACAACAGATAGCAAAAATATAATTAAACTTGAAGAAAAATAGACTAAAAATCTAGAAAAACATATTTTGTACTGTTCATTTGAGCTGGGGCGCATCGTTTGGATTATCCTGCTGTTATGTTTTTGAGGGTGGTGCGTTTTATTTTATGTTATATTAAGAGAACATTAAGTTCAAGTTGGCTCATTGGTTAGGCTTAGCTTTAATAGAATATGTTAATATATGTGTGAGTTTTAAATTATCTGGTTTTATTTTTAAATAAAAAGAGTTTGAGGCATTGTGAAAGTCATCATTCCCATGTTGCTTGCTGGTGATCATAGACAGCAGCAAGAGGTGGATCAGTACTGTCCTTCTTTATTGGCTTTGCTTGGTTATGCACGCCAAGTATCGTCTGGGCAAGAACCGATTGCTGAATTATTTGCAAGTTTTAGTCGCTCATCACTTTCATTAGAGCGTGATTTACCTTTAGCTGCTGCGACGGCTAAGGGTTATTCATTGCCCGTGGCTGCAGGTTGGTTGTATGCTGACTTGGTAAGTATCAGTGCGGATCAAAATGGTTTGTATTGCCAAGGAAGTCTTGCCTCTCAGTTAACTGACCAGGAAAAGAGTCTATTGCTTGATGAGTTGAATCAGTTTTTAGCTGAGGATGGGTTAATATTGTATGATTGTGATCAGCATTGGTTGTTAGCCGCTGCTCAGCCTGTTGAATTACTCACTCGTGATTTAACCAGCGCTCAGGGGCAGCCGGTACAAATTGATGAGATTACAGGCACAGATGCGAAATATTGGCGGTCTCTACAGGCAGAGCTCGGTATGTTATTGCAGCAAAGCACCGTTAACCAGCGGCGTCGTGATCAAGATCTTGTGACAGTAGATACTGTATGGTTATGGGGCAGTGGGCAATTATTATCAGCAGATTATCCATTAAATCATACGCGAGTGTTATGCTCTGAGTCGAAACTCGCTCAAGGGTTGGGTCAGTTTTGTGGGGCAAAGCAGGGGGTAAGTCATGCGCTTGGTCAGGGAGTGACTTACTATAATGACTGTTGCCAGCAGGCCGTGCTTGCTGGGGATGATAGAGTATGGCAAAGCACCTTGGTGGAGTTAGAAAGTCGGGTATTCAAGCCGCTATTACAGCAGCTTAAGTGTGGCCAGTTAAAGCAGCTAGAGTTGTTTATTGATCAAAATATCGCTTTTTCAGTCACACATTGGGGTGTGAAAAAGTTTTGGTGCCGTCCTAAATCAGTACAGAGTTATCGTAATGGAAATTAAAATTCAAGCGCGGACGCGCTGTGAGCAGACCTTTAACCATGCGCAAGGTTGTGGCTTAACGCCGTTGCTTGCTCATATTATTGCCAACCGTGTGCAAGGGCAAGGTTTAGCCTTTAACCGGATCGTTGATCCACGCTTAGCTGATTTAACCGCGCCTAAGCAGTTGCAAGATGCGCAAAGAGCGGCACAGCGTATTGTTCAGGCGATTAATAACAGTGAGGTGATTGGCGTATTAACAGATTATGATGTTGATGGTATTACTTCACATGCAATTATCTCACGGGCGTTCACCGATTATTTCCAAGTGCAAGCCTCACAGCTTCAGCACTTGATTGGTCATCGGATGGAAGATGGTTACGGCGTGAGTGATGGCTTAACGAATAAGATTCTATCTAAGGAGAGATTGCCTGAGCTGATTATTACTGCTGATTGTGGTTCTTCTGATCAGGTAAGAATTGCCCGGCTGGCGGCAGCGGGTATTGATGTGATTGTTACTGACCATCATGCGATTCCAGCAGAAGGTATACCGCAGGCCGCATATGCGGTTATTAACCCGACACGCGATGATTGTGAATACCCGGATCGAGTGATCGCCGGTTGCATGGTGGCATGGTTATTGATGTGTCAGGTGCGGTTAGAATTACTATGTGATGAAAGTGTTGCAAATACTCAACTTGTTATTCCTAAGTTAAGTGGCTTATTGGACTATGTCGCTTTAGGAACGGTCGCTGATGCGGTATCGCTATTTAATGCGACTAATCGAGCTGTGGTAAATACTGGGCTTCATGTGATGAATCGTTTAGAACGTCCCTGTTGGCGAGCGATGAAGCAGTTGTTAAATCGTCAGCACGCCTTTGGCTCGGAAGATTTAGGCTTTCAGTTAGGACCGCGTATTAACGCTCGCTCACGAATGGCCGACCCTTATGCCGCCTTGCGCTTTTTACTGGCAGAAACAGATAGTGAGGCAATGGATCAGCTCTTATTGTTAAATGCTGATAATGAGGATAGAAAATTAACAGAGCGTCAAATGCTGGAGGAGGCAATCTGTCAAGCGGAAGGTTGCCTTCAGCAAAAGTTACTGTCAATGACTGTCTATGCCGAGAGTTTTCATGCTGGGGTTCAAGGGATTGTGGCCTCACGTTTAGTCGACCGTTATGGGCATCCCTGTGTGGTATTTTCACCAACCAATGACCCTGAAAAATTAAGCGGTTCGGCGCGAACGATTGCTGATGTGCACATTCGCGATGCCTTACAGTATGTTGCTGATCATACTGAGGGAGTTATTCTGGCATTCGGTGGTCATAAGGGGGCGGCGGGGTTAAAAATTGCTCGTAACCGTTTAGAGGAGTTTCAAGTTTGTTTTGATCAGGCGATACGGCGACAGCTTGATGTTGAGGAGTTATACCCTGTGCGCTTAAGTGATGGCCCATTGTCTTTGGCGAAGCTTGACTTAGCTGCCTTTGATCAGCTTGAGCGTTTGCAACCGTTTGGTCGGGAGTTTGAAGGGCCGCAGTTTGAAGGCTACTTTAATGTTCATAGCGTACGTTTAATTGGTAAAGAAAAAATTCATTTAAGCTTAGAATTCGAGCAAGATGGGCTTTACCGTCAAGCGGTTTGGTTTCACGCCTTAAGTACTGAAGGTGAGGCAGTACCGATATGTGCGGGTGATCATGTGCATTGTTTATATCGTTTAGCGGCTAATGAATTTCGTGGTGAACGCCGCTTACAGTTAATGGTAGAAGTGTGTTTGAAACAAGGCTGATTACCTAATGTTTAATGATTCAGGTGTAAAAGATTGAGAGATTTTTAAAATATTACGGGTAGCACGAAAGTGGTTACCAAATTTTTTAATACCGTCATCACGCATCGGTTTGGCATAATGGTCAAAGTAATATTGTAAGCTTTGTTCAGAGTCAAGTAGGTAAAGTGCAGTTAGATTTTGAGTTGGTGTTTCATTATTTATGTTTATATCAGTTTCAATATCATCACATAAATCAGCCTGTAAAAAGCCTGGAAACGAGAGCATTTCTTGCATATGAGGAATTAACCAGGCTTTATATTCATTGAAAATATTAGCGTCAATAGTTAAATTTACTTGGTAAATAACCATATTATACTATCTTCCTTAATTTTAATTGGTAGCTATCGCTATAAATCATCTTATTATTCTGAGTATTTTATGGAGATTGTGTTAAAACTGCAAGGTTATTGGCTTAAAATAGTTGAATAAACTTAAACTATAATAGGCCATGATAGATATAATATAAAGCGCTTGCATCTATACAGGTGATATGCTCTTATGCATAGGTAGATAAGGCACGTGTATTTTCAATTTAAGGAGGAAATAATGCAACATGCTTTGGATGTTCAATCATTACGTAAAAAATTCCCCGCACTATCTCGTCAGCACAATGGCCGAGAAATTATCTTTTTTGATGGTCCGGGCGGCACACAAGTACCACAAACAGTTATAGCGGCAATGTCCAGTTATTTAATGCACTCTAATAGTAATTTAGGTGGGGCTTATATCACTAGTCAGGAAACTGTTAATGTGTTAGCTAAGGCACGAGATGCGGCAGCTGATTTATTTAATGCTCAAAGCAATGAAGTATTCTTTGGTGCGAATATGACCAGCTTAACGTTCTCAATGAGTCGTGCACTTGCACAGACTTGGCAAAGGGGTGATGAAATTATTATTACTGAGCTTGATCATGCTGCGAATACATCGACATGGCAGCAAGCGGCTCGTGATGCAGGAGTGAAGGTGCGGGTTGCTAAGGCAATTTTTCCAGAGTGTCGGTTAGATATGGAATATTTTAAATCTTTGCTAAATGAAAAAACACGGCTTGTTGCCGTGACGCATGCTTCACATTTGGCTGGGACTTTAGTTGATGTTGAAAAAATAACTGCACTTGCCCATGCGCTAGGTGCCTTAGTTTATGTGGATGCTGTGCA
Source organism: Piscirickettsia salmonis LF-89 = ATCC VR-1361 (assembly GCF_000297215.2). Lineage (GTDB taxonomy): Bacteria > Pseudomonadota > Gammaproteobacteria > Piscirickettsiales > Piscirickettsiaceae > Piscirickettsia > Piscirickettsia salmonis. The sequence goes on along the minus strand of NZ_AMFF02000067.1, from coordinate 5,423 downwards.
TTTTGCACCGCATTGTAGTATCGATGTAAAAAAAATTGATTGCGATTTTTTGGCATGCTCTGCCTATAAGTTTTTTGGCACCCATGTTGGGATTTGCTATGGCAAACATCAGCATTTATCATCTTTAGTGCCTTATAAAGTCTGCCCTGCTGCTGAGATTGTACCAGCCAAGTTTGAAACCGGGACACAAAGTTTTGAAGGCTTAGCGGGGATGATTGCAGCCATTGATTATTTAGCAGGCCTTGGAACCGGGGAGTCACGTCGCCAGTGTTTAGTCAGTGGCTTTGAAGCATTATGTGCCTATGAGCAGCAACTTGCTGAATATTTTTTAAATAACCTGAGTGGTTTTAGTGGCTATCGTTTGTATGGTCTTAGCAAATTAGCAGAGGTTAACGAGCGTACGCCAACATTTTCTTTAACCTTTGACCATATAAAACCTGCGGTTATTGCTGAAGCATTAGGGCAGGCTGGAATTTGTGTTTGGCATGGATTATTTTATGCAGATTTATTGGTTAAATCCACAGGGCTTGATCAGCAAGGGGGAGTCTTACGCATAGGCTTAACTCACTATAATAATTATGAAGAGATAGATGCTTTTTTTGAAGAGTTAGCGCCGATTATCTCAGCTTAATTAATTTTTTTATTGGCAGTTACTTTGTTAAAGCTGACTTTCATACAGTCAGCTTTTATTTATTATATTAATTTTATATTCAAATTAATTTAAGCCAATTGAGATTGGCTTGCCGGATGAGTTGCTTGTGAGCTAAGGTGTTTATTTGTAGTTGATTTATATTTACCCAATAAAATTAAAGCGATTAACGAAATTAAACACATTGCCATAAAATAAATGCCTGATGCAAATTTAAAATGTACTTTTTCATGTAAGTAAATCGCAACCAGGGGAATGGAAGAACCAAAAATTGCCACAGCTAAATTATAAACAAAGGAAAAAACTGTGATGCGAATATGGGTTGGATATAAACTTGCCATGAAAACAGCATTGAGTCCTAAATAAGGTGATAGAACAGTGACAAATAATAATTGGCCAACAATAATCATGACTAAGGATTGTTGTGACATTAACCAAAATAGAGGTAAGGTAGTAATGATAAGTAAGCCAAGGCCGATATAAAGTACTTTTTGAATGTCATAACGGTCGCCGACCTTTGCAATTATAGGAATCAGTAAAGCGATGAGTAATGTTGCAATAGCATTGATAAAAGTAGCTTTAAATAAGTCTGCGTGAATAAATGTTGTCATATAACTAATTTGATATATGAAAAAGTAAATTCCAGCTGTGGCACCGGCAGGTATAAAAAAAGATAAAAATATTATTTTTTTGTTACTAGATATGTAATTTTTTTTATTTTTTAAACTTTTTTCTTTTTCATTAATTTTATTGAACTCATCTGGTTCAGGAAGTTTTGAGCGCAGCTTAATTAAATAGATACCACAAAATCCTGAGATTAAAAAAGGTACTCTCCATCCCCATGAAACTAACTGATCATGAGGCAATAAGAAACTTAATAATGAAACAACGAGGGCGGCAAAGAGGCTGCCAATAAGAGTTGTTGATTGAACTAATGCACCTAAATATGATTTTTTATTGCTTTTCCTCTCAATTTGATAAGATGTTGAGCAAGTAAATTCTGCACTAATAGCAAGGCCCTGTATGAGGCGCAATAATATAAATAATATTGGTGCTATAATGCCTGTTTGACTGTAAGTCGGTAGTAGTGCTATACAAAATGTGGAGATGGTCATGATTGATATTGAAAGTAATAATACTTTCTTTCTGCCATGCTGGTCGCCGATCCTACCGAGGATAATGCCACCAATTGGGCGCAGTGCAAAGCTTAGAAAATAAGCACTAAAAGCAAAGAGTAATGAAGTAAGAGGGTCTTTTGTTGGGAAAAATAAAATGGCAATAATGGGTGTAAGTTGACCATAAATACTATAGTCATACCATTCTAATGCATTACCGCCTGTGGTTGCTAAATTGGTTTTTATCGCGTTCATGATGGTGTCTTCTTTTTTAGATTAGGTTAGTTTTTAGCCGATGGAGAATTTAAATGGGTTAAAGTTTGTTTTGGTATCGTATACGTCCATATGCTCACGCTGTTTAATAATATACGTTGCAATATAAATAAATGGCAGTGCGATAATGTTAAAGCAGATTTTATAGAAAAAAGCAAAAATAAAAAATGGCAAAATGCTAGAAATTGCATCCATCTGACCTGACCAAGCAATTGTATAAGCAACAATTTGATATGAAAACTCTCCTGCCATTGTTGCAGAAATAATTCTGACACCGAAGAATTTTCCTTTTAGTTTTAACTTTGATCGAGAGAGTACGTAGTCATTGACAACTGTTCCACAAATGATGCCAATTACATCGCCAAAGGTATGAATAGGTAGTTTGCCAAATAGAAGCTGGTAGGCTTGATTGCTTTGATGTCAGGCAGGTAAAGTAGGTAATGAGATAATAAAACTGCTATATATAACAGATGCAGTCATTGCCGTCATACCTATCCACATCATTTGTCGAGAACGTGCATAGCCATATACCTCTGTGACAATATCTTGTAGAATAAAAGCAATTGGAAATATAAAAACTCCTCCACCAATTGGAAAGTTATCTGGCATAAAAGGAAATTCCATAGGAATTAACCTTAGGTTCAAGTAATTTGTTGAAATGCTGATTGTTGCATAGATAACACAAAAAATATGGAAATACTTCATTGGTGTTCTTTCCGTCATTAATGTGATAAAAGGAGAGTTATTAGTGTTCATTGTGTCCATTATTTTTTTTATTGCTTATTAGGTTAGAATTAATTGATGAATACATAGCGCCTAGTTGCAATGCCGTTTTATATGGGATAAGTTGAATTAAGTCAAAATGTTGATTAATTTCAGATAAGGCAATTCCTTTTCTGGTTTCTGTGTTTTTTACTTTAAAAATTATTTCAGGATTTTCGGCTGAGTGAAAGCTGATATAGTCTAACTCAATTAATTCATCAGTGGGTTGGTGATTTCTCGTGATAGAAAAGTTAATGTTTTCATTTAAAGTGGAGTTATTATTAATGTAGCTGACAAGAAAACACTCAAGCGGAGATATTTGCTGTAAGAGCTCATCATCAGTAATGAGTTCTTTAAGTTGTATTTTTTTTATACCTCGGTTATATCTAACATGTAAATTAATGATTTTTCTTTGATCATTGGTAAACTCAATTGAAGAAATAGAGACAGGGTAAGTTTTTTGATGATAGTTAATAAAATTTTTTATTTCTCTAATAAATAATTTTGCAATATTAAATGTGTGTGATCTTTCCATGACTAAGTACCGTTCAGTTTATTTTTGAATTTTGAATTTAATCGTTATTTATGATAAATCAATGCGAAAATTACTCGATATAAATGTTCGGCCTTTTGGTGAGGCTGTGTTTTGTTGGCTCTTTGTAAAAGATAACATTGCAATGATTTCCCTATGCTAAATTTTAGTTATAATTAAAGGAGACACTATTGCGAATGTTAAGTACTTTGTCAAGAATTAGTCATTGCTATAGTTTACGTTTATTTTTAGTCACAAGTAGTAATATTAATGAAATAATAAGCATACTTACCGCTAGCCATAATGGCGCTTCTGGATAAAAAATGGCACATAAACCACCAGTAATTGCACCAATTGCATCGCCAAGGACACGTAATGAGCTAAATGTACCTAAAATACGACCTTGAATATGAGGGTTAACGGCATCGGAAATAAGAATGGTTGCAAGCGTGGTTGATAAAGCAATGAATAAACCAAGTAAAAATAAGGCTGCATATAATAGTGCTAAATAAGTAGTTATGATCATTAGGATAAGAAATATTGATAAAGCAATGGTGCTATTGAAAATAAGTTTATATTTATTGAAGCGTTTAGCAAGTAGTGGTACTAACCAAACTTCGCCAATAATAATACTGACCCACAGTACAAATAATGTTTTAGCAATTGCAAGGCTGGTCATTTGCCAATGGGCTGTAAGAAACAGCGGTGCGAATTGATAGGTTAAATCTACACTGAACATAAGTAGTAGAGCACTGAATAGTAGCCATTTAATATGCTGAAGCCGTACAGTGAAAATGATATTATTCATGGCAGTAATCAGTAAACTAAATAAAGAAAATGCTTGATGAGCTTTATTTTTGATTGGATTAAAGGTTTCAGTAAAGAAAAAATAAGTGGCGATTAACGTGAATAAGCTGAGTAATAAGGCAATGAAAAATGGTGTAGCATAGCTAAAACCTAGGTAAATCGTTTTATCTGAAAAAACACCCGCGAGAATGGGGCCGATGATAAAACCACAGGTGCCAGCTGCATTGATTAAACCAAAGCTGGTGTATTTACTAATCTTTGGGCTAAGGTCTGCTGCTGCAGCACGGCAAATGGCAACATTGCCTTCTGCAAGTCCGGTGAATAATCGAGCAAAAAGAAAAAGTCCAAGATAGTGCTGGTAAACGGCAATTGCACTTATTGCATAACCGATGGTTGTTAGTAGTAAAGAAAGAATTAAAATTTTGCGTCGTCCCCAATGATCTGAAAGATCACCTAAGATGGCAGAGCCTAAAAACTGGCCGATGGGGTAGGCAGCGAGTAATGCACCGTACCAAATCATGCGAGTGGCATGAGTATGTAAGGAAAAAGCCTCATTTTTTAGCAGCATCGGAGCAAGAATCGGATAAGGAATTGCCAAACCGATGAAGCCAAGTAAGGTGATTAATAAAATGGCGGTGAGTTGTTGCTTTGCTTGGGTCAAGGTGTGCTCTATTATTTTGATTGATTGAGTTTGATGAAATTTAAAGCCAAAAATAAAAATGAAGTAGTGAGAGTGCTACGCGGGTTAAAGCTTGTCAAGTGAATATCACCAGGTTATAGTGCGTCTTGTATTTAACAAGAAAATTTAGCAAGAAAAATCAAAACAGGGTAGTGATTATGGGACAGGTACGGCCTGCTGCGCGTAAAGGTGATTCGACGACTGCGAATGTTGCAAATATTGGTGTGATTGGTGGTCACTTGATTGGTGGTTCACCTGATGTCTTTATTAATAAGCAGCCAGCAGCACGAGTGCAAGATGCTGGTCAGTATTGCATTGCTGTAATTAATCAAGTGACAGAGGGTGCACAGACGGTCTTCATTAATGGCAAACCGGCGGCAAAAAAAACATCGAGTATGAGTTTATCTGGGCAGGTAACTTCTGGTTCAGCCGATGTTTTTCTTGGTTAGTTTAGACGATTATCGACAATGATATAAGCATGATGGGAAACTTAACTGCATTCACGTGCTATTACGGTGGCTGGAGCGCTTTTTTTGGTGGCTTGTTGATTGTCGAAAAATAGCATTGCCGTGTCATCGCTGGCTTCCTCCGCTGCGAGCCATGGAG
>NZ_AMFF02000066.1 GCF_000297215.2 Piscirickettsia salmonis LF-89 = ATCC VR-1361 | reverse complement strand
GAGGTAGCGACGCTTACGTAAGTGCTCCTTTTTTCTCAGAAAGTAAGCCTTGATAAATACACAAGGCTTTATTTCAGGTGGTAAGTTTTATAGTTGTTTTTATTTTATTTTATCTGTTGGAATAAGGGCATGAGCGTTGAATAATTATAACTGGTGATCGCCTATAGGGCTGGCTACATCATCATTATCTTCCGCGCTGTGTGGAACAAGTTGTGGTGATTGTGATGCTTTTTCCATAGCTTCTTTTATGCTGCTATAAGTTGAGTATGGATTATCATCGTCTTTAGATTTGCCAAAGCGTCCATATTGTCTCTTAGGTGTGCCAACTAAGGTTTTTTGCAAGTCTTCTTCTGGAATGTTGTGAAGTTTTTGCATAGCTCTAAGAGCAGGTTCTGCGACTTGGTATGTTTCTGCTATTTGGCTGGCTTCTTTATTTTGCGTAGCTCTTGGTCGGAATTTCTTCAAAGGATGAGATAGCACACGAGCTATATTAAGAGTTAATCTATCTGGGGATTGAACCTCTTCGTCTACTGTGTATTTGAGGTGGTCGATCAGGCGCTGTCTGGTTGGTTTGGCTAAACGTTCAGCGCATGTTTTGGCTCGATCTAGAGCCTCATGAAGTAAGATCTTGCTTGCTGTATTGATAGGGTGATCACTATCGCAAACTTGCTTAAATGTTTCTTGAGAAAGTTTATTTACCTCATGAAGGGCAAAAATTGCTTGGTATCTTTGATGATCTTCAAGAGAAAGGATGTGGTTTTCACGGAGATAATTTGCATTTTCTAGCAGTGCTTCATGATCTTGAAAAGGGCCTGGTTTTTCTTCAGGGAGAGGGAGAAGCCCTGCTTGATCAAGAGCTGTGATTGTCCGTACTATCTCTCTATCTGTTTGCATGGTTTTTAAAACATTTGGAGATAAACTCCCAACCTTGTCAATAGTTAGGACTGTATCGCGGAATCTCTCATCATCTTGAATGCGCTCCCAAGCTCTGGCAGTCCGGTCGGCAATTAATCCAGTGCTGAAGTATTGACGGGAATTATCGATTACCATGTTCGCAATGATGGATGATGCTTGCCGATATTTTTGATCTGCGGGCGTTGGTTGTGGCTCTCCTGTAACTCCAATTCTAAGCACTGCATATTTGATCATAGTCGTGATAGGCTCTCGGATATCAGGATTGGCTTGAACTTTTTGCCAAATATTAGTATTTAGAGCGCCTATCTGTGCAAGAGCAATGACAGCTTCTTGTAATTTTTCACTTTCCTCAAGTTCTTTTTCTTTACCTTGAAAATTAATACCTGCTTGTTGCAGGGCAATGCGTGCTTGCTCAAAACTCATAAAATTTAATCCCTAATGTTTGATTATTTATGGAAAGCTTTTACAAAAAATGCTTGAAAATAGTTCGTTTATTTTTTAATGGTGAATGTGATTTAATAAAATTAACTGATTTTTTTCCATGTTATTACTATTGTATCCCTATTTGAAAGTACTCTATTAAGCGTTGCTTAATTTATTTATACTTTAAAAATATAAATGGTGTAATCGTCAGAATAGTAATAATTGTAAGTTTTTGGTTAAATCAAACTTACATTATTTTAATATGTTTTATTTGTATTTTTTATTATGTAAAAATGTTGATAATAAAGTTATTTTTTATTTAAATTTAATAAATGTTTTTTTAAAGAGGAAATTTTTGATAAAAATTTTTCTCGTTGATTGTACTTGCCTTCTAAATAAGAAGGCGAGTGTTAAAATTATTATAGTCAGGTTTTTTCTTTGTATTTACGCTGTAAGTTCTACCAAAGCAGTTCTTGCAGCTTCTTGGGTTGCTAATTTTTCTCTATCTTCTTGTGTGGCAAATTTCATGAGGTTATTGTAAGTTTGGTAGGCTGGATTTTCTCCTTTATCTTCACCGTCTCTTAAGGCTTGGTCCCATTCTGGAGCTGAAATTTGCAATAGATCACGAGCAGCTTCAATATGAAGTTTTCCTCTGTTATATGACTCTGGCATATCACTGCCATCTTTTTCTAAATTCCGTCTGTATTTAAACCAACCCTCGCGACGAGATAATACACGTGCTAAGCTTTTTAGAGTTTGTTGAGGACTTAGATCATGACTATCTAGCTTGCGCTTTAAGCTGGTTGCGAGTAAAGCTTTATTTTGATCTGTTGAACTCTCTGATGATTGTAGTTCTTGCGCTTGAGCCAGTGCTTGATAAGTTAGTTTTTGTCCTGCTGCGCTCATAAGCTTCGAGTTTGTGACGATATTTTGAACCGGATTTTCGCTTTGCATGGCTTGTTCAAGGCTGGGTACGGGTACTGGCGGAGATTGCTCATCCATTGCTAAAGTAATAGTGACCAGTTGTGCTTGATATAGGTTATCAGGTAAAATTCCTGCTTGATGAAGATATCTGGCGGCTGTTAATAGCTTTGTTTGCTCCTCAGCGCTCACAGTTTGCACTGTTTTAGAGAGAGGAAGTAAGCCATTATCATGCAGAAGGTTGATATGGCCTTGGTATTGCTTGCTATCTTTTATGGCCTCCCAAGCGCTGTGAGTTAAAATTTTACTATCGCCTAGAATGCAAGATAATTCCTGGTATTTTGCACTGTTTTCTTGATCGTGAATTCTGAACCAAACCTCTCGCTGCCAATAGCTAGAATAGCTGAAAGGTTGTGAGGGGTCGGAAAAAGACAGAGGTTCTGTAGTTTGTAGGTCGGTAAATCTATTAGTATCAACCTTTAGAGTATCTGATGAGAAAAAATGCTCTCTATCGTCAAAGGCTGCAATTGCACGGACAAGTAAAGTTGCTTCTTCTGTTTCTTTCTCAATAGTTCTTAAGTTTTTTAATGATAATGTTTTACTATCACCAAGGACGGCGACGGCTGTTGCGAATATTGGGTCAGTTTGAATACGTTTCCAAGCTGCTCTAACCCACCGTTGAGTTTCTGGGTTATCTAAATCGTAGGTAAAGCTATCGGCAAGAGCGCAGGCTGCTCGTTGATACTGTGCTAGAGCTTCGCGATTCTTACGATTGTTTAGCCTTGTTAAATTTTTTTTAGGAAGGGGAGTTCCTATGTCTCTATGTAGGGACTGATAAAATTGTTGTGCTTGTTGATTAGCGTAAAGGTGTCTCCAGGATTGGTAAGTCAGGCCTTCTAAGTTGGCAAGAGCCGTGGTGCCTTTTTGGAAAGTGGTATCGGATCGAAGCGCCTCTAAAGCATTGTCAGGGCTATTCATCATTAGGTCAGCGAGATTAACACCTTGTGTATTTACAAGAGCAAAAAGTGCATCTTGTAAATCTTGGTTAGCTTCAAGCTCCTCTTCAATCCCTGGACGATAAATTCTTGCATTAGTAAGTGCTTGAGTGATAGCCTGAACTTGCTCATAACTCATAAATTTTAACCTCTATTATTCTTGTTTTTAATTAAATTTTTTGTGTCTTTACATGTTAATTAGTTTTTATGAGACTTTCTCCAGGCTTAATATTTGACGACATAAAATAATAATGGATAAAAGTAGGGCTAATTATATTTTTATGTTTTAGATATTTATATGTATGGTTATTGCTAGTATAATTCTCACTTAGTTAAAGATATCAATAGCATGTTTTAGTCTATTTATATGATAAAACTACAAAGTACGTAATTGTAAAAATAATGATAATTATAAGTTTTAAGTAAACTTAAATTTACAGGTGACTTAATGGTCTTTTTGAGACTGTTGAATAGGTTTTGCTGTGTAGAATGTTATTTTAAGTATATATTTAAATTTTAATATTAGTTTAAATGTTATTTATATAAATATATATGGCATATTGTATGTGATATTAATTTTTTAATTAATATAAATAATAATATTTTTATCTTATTGAAGGCATAGCCGAGTATGCTAGGGTGCACTGCATTGTGATGTTTATATTGTAAAATGATTCTAGAATCAATACAGAGTTTACTTTAATTGCTATACATCTCATAAATCCGCAGTTGTGGCAAGTGATGTTGAAGCACGATCAATTGCCGGGTTTGCCAGTGATCGTGCATTGACAGTGCTATATTTTCAGTAGAAAAAGCCATATTTTTAATATACGTGAAGAGGCTGATTTGACTGCCAGCTGAAATAATTAGCTGACGGTTAATTGATAGGATTTTGTTTTTGTTTTGATTAAATGGGCAAATATGACGCAGACGGCGGCGATGAGTAAGATTAATGGCAGTGTATATAAAGCATAGCTATATACCGTACTTGAGTAGACACGAATGCCGTGTGAGAGTGTGCCATCCCATTCAAGGTCAAGAATCTCACCGATGCCACGTTGCATTGTTAAGCCGCCAAGCATGGTGAGAAAATTAACAAAGGCAATCGCGGTGCCGGAGTATTGAGTCGGCATATGTTCTATAGCGAGGGGAAAAACGGCGATTTCTGCACTAGCGAAAATGCCAAAAGCCAGTAGTAAAATACATAATAGTGTGTAATTTAATCCAGGGATGGCAATCACCAGGTAAATAATCGTTGCTGCAATTAAAATATTAACAAAAATGAGTTGCAGGCGTGCTGTGCGTAAACGGTCAGATAACCAGCCTTGCAGTGGTGAGCCGATGGCCCAACCGAGAAAAATTAATGAGGTTGCAAAGGTGGCATGTGCGGTTGACAGATGATGAGTTTGCGTTAAAAACGGAATGCCCCAGAGTGAAGCAAATACCGAGTTCGGCATAAATAATGCGCCACCGGCTAAGCCGACCAGCCAAAGATAAGGTTGCTTGATCGTCAGTAAAAAGCCTTGAAAAATGTCTTTTGAAGACATTTGTTGTGACGTGTGATTAGTCGAAGTTGAGTGAGGATTGCGGACAAAAAAGAAGAAAATAGGTGCGAGAATAAAACCAAACAGGCCGATGGTAATGAGTACAGGTTGCCAGTTAAAATGGGTGACTAAAGCAGCGAGTGAATTTTGTCCTGCCATTGCACCGACAAAGCCAAGGCAGGTGACGAGCCCTGCAATAAGTGCGAGACGATTATGTGGTAGAATGGTTGCCCCTAACTTTAATATGCCAACAAAGGCAAACGCTGAGCCAAAGCCTTGCAAAAAACGCCCAGCATAAGCGATGGTGATATGGTCAGTAGGTGCAATGCCAGTCAGAATTGTGCCAAGTGCGCAGGCAATAACGGCCAGAGTTAGGAGTTGATGAGCACGAAAGCGGTCAAATAACGGGCCAACGATGAGTTGCATGGGGGTGTACGCATAGAAGTAAAAGCCTGCGAATGTACCAACAGAGGTAGCGCCGACATTAAAATAATGCATTAATTCTGGAATCATCACACCTGGACTAATACGCAGGTAATACTCATACATATAGAAAATCGCCCCTAAGGCGATAATAAGCCAGCTGATTAATGTCGATTTAAGGATGGTTGGTTGATTCACGTAAGATCCCTTCTCTGTTTTTAGCAATGTATTAATGCAAGCTTGAATTGACTGAACTCTATCTTATTGGAGTCACCGTGCTTGTCAAATTTTAGAATATATTTTGAATATGTTTTTGTATTTAGGGTGATTAAAGCACTGGCTGTAAGGTATAATGTATATGTAAAGGCAGTAAGTGCTAGAAAGATAAGGTATAGAAATAAGATTAAAGTGTTAAGTAGTAATATTTAAGTAGTAATAATAGAGTTATAAGTTTTAGAGTAAGAGATTAGTTCAGTGAATCAAAGCCTATATCCTTGGCATTACAAAGCATGGCAACAATTAGTACAAGCAAGGCAGGCTAAGAGCATGCCTCATGCTGTATTATTACATGGACCATCGCAAACAGGTAAATTGCCTTTTGCGCGCCAGCTTACTGCTTTTTTGCTGTGTCAGCAGTCTCAGGTTCAAGGGGCTTGTGGTGGTTGTCAAAGTTGTTTGCTTTATCAAGCCGGTAGTCATCCTGATTGTACAGAATTGGTGGGTGAGTCAAGCGGGGTGATTAAAGTTGATCAGGTGCGCGCATTGATCGCAAGCTTGCATACCGCACGGCATCAGTTAGGTTATCGTGTGATTCTTGTTAATCATGCCGAATGTATGAACAATGCTGCGGCGAATAGCTTTTTAAAAACGCTAGAAGAACCGCCGGAGCATACGGTGATTCTATTAATTAGTTCACAACCTGGGCGGTTATTACCCACAATACGCAGTCGTTGTCAGCCGTTTTCTTTACCGCCGGCAAAGACGGAGGTCTTGGCTTGGTTACAGCAGCAAAATACATCGCTGACGCTGATCGAAGCGGCGCGGCGTTATCAGTTGTTAGGCCATGCGCCATTAAAATTATTGGATGAAGCATATATCGCTGATTATTCTGAGCAAATCGATCTTTGGCTAAATGTCTTAGAAGGTAGCCAAACAGTGCATTATGGCCGTAAGCCGTCATACTTGCTAAAGCAGTTGGTTGATTGGTCACGTTTGTGTTCTTGGCTGCTTAAGGCGGCCTTAGGCCAGTTATTTGCAGGTGACGAGAAGCTAAACCAGCGTTTGATAACTCTTGCTGGCCGTATTCAACCTCAAGCTTTATTGATATTTTATCAGCAGTTACAGCAATCGATTCAGCAGCTAGCAGCACACAATAGTTTGAATGAGGCGCTGTTGCTGGATGGGCATTGGGTGTCTTGGCAACGGTTGGTGCGAGTATGAGAGTGAGGCTGTGTTATACGACGACGGTTGATCTTGCTGCGGCTTATTTACCTTTTATTCAGCAGGGTGCTTTGTTTGTCGCTACGACTGATGTTTTGCCGATGGGGACAGAGCTAGAACTAAAACTGCAATTGCCTGATCAGAGTATGACCGTTGTATTTGGGCGAGTGGTGTGGCGTGTGCCTGTGGTGACCGAAATGTTTGATCATATCGGTGTTGGTGTGCAGTTGATTGGTTCCGCTGGTATTAAAATAGCTCAAAAAATTAAAAATTTATTAGATGAAAAGCAGCAATGAAATTAAAAATTAATTCTATCGAGATGAAGTTATGTTTGTAGATTCACATTGTCATTTAAACTATTTTCTAGAAGATGATCAATTAGCTAAGGTGATGACTCACGCTGAGCAGGCACAAGTGTCGCATATGTTATGTGTGGCGGTTAATATGGAGCGCTTTGGTGAAGTGATTAAGATTGCTGAGGATTATGCTCAGGTAACGGCCTCTGTGGGTAAACATCCAACCGAAATGGCCGGTGTAGAACCGAGTGTCGATGATTTAATTCACTATGCCAGTCATCCGAAAGTGGTTGCGATTGGTGAGTCTGGTTTGGATTATTATTATGGGGCTGACTATAAAGAAATTCAGCAACAGCGCTTTACCCAGCATATTCAGGCAGCGGTAAAAACACAACTGCCGTTAATTGTCCATACCCGTGATGCACGAGAAGATACAATTAAATTATTGACGGATGTTGGGCAAGGTCATTGTCCTGGGGTATTGCACTGCTTTACTGAAAGTTGGCAGATGGCTAAAGCCGCACTGGATTTAGGTTTTTATATTTCTTTTTCGGGTATTGTTACTTTTAAAAATGCCAAAGAGTTACAAGAAGTCGCTAAAAAAGTGCCTTTAGATCGGATCTTAATTGAAACGGATGCGCCTTATTTAGCACCGGTTCCTCACCGCGGTAAGCAAAACCAACCGGCTTTTGTAAGTCATGTCGGCCAGTTTGTGGCGGATTTACGTCAGATGGCGGTAGAAAAAGTGGCAGAACTGACTGCAAATAATTTTTACCAGCTATTTACTAAGGCGAGCGCGTTTCGTAAATAAGTAGTCATTGATAGTTATAGCAAAGTTAAGCGAGAACGAAGCCTAGCTTTTCATAATGATATTTAATATGGCCAATACGCTTAATACCTGCTTGATAGTTTTCACAAGCGTCTTTTTTTATTTCTTTTTTGCCATTGATGGTTTTAACTCGCGTTAGCCACCATTGGCCAAATAGGTCTTCTTCAAGGTGGATGCGATAGCTGTCACTGCGCTTTTCCCAAGTCAATGTAAGCCAGTCTTGAGTTGTGTTAGCCATAAATCTATCCGCGTTTTTCGATGAGCTTATCATACTGCATAAATTTTGATAAATCATCTACTGCCCCTTATGATAGGGGGATTTTATATTGAGCTGATGTTTGGCTGGTTATATCAATTGTATAAATTTTATTTTAATTAAAGAGAGTATTATGTTGCCAGAGTGGGTGAATGGATTGGGTTATATCATGAGTTTAGGGGCCATGGCGGGTGCTTACCTTGTCGCGCGCCGTATCCCGATGTGGGCTTTTTTGCTGTGGTCGGTGACGAATTTGTATGAGTTTTGGGTGGCGGCATTTTATTATCATAATATTTGGATGAGCGTACAGTTTGGCTTTTTCTTTTTAAATTCTATTTATGGGATTTATTCATGGAAAAAGCATCCAGTTAAAACTTAATTTAATTTACTTAAGGTTGAGCTTGATCAGATTTTTAAAGCTATTGCATAATAGCAAAGTGGCTAAAAAACAATTGATTGGGATTGTATTTGGGATTGGGCTAAATTAACTTGAGATAGATAACGCATTATATAGTTAAAGGAATATAGCGATGGAATTACGTTTAGATGGCAAGGTGGCTATTATTACAGGAGCCGCAAGTGGTTTAGGTTTATCAATTGCAGAAAAATATGCACGTTCTGGTGCTAATGTTGTGATTGCTGATTTAAATCCAGATCAAGCACGTGAAGTAGCAGCTGGAATTGCGAAGAGAAATAAAGTGACCGCCGTTGGTATTTTGATGGATGTGACCTCGGAGGAGCAGGTTAATGAGGGTGTGCAAAAAATTGCAAATGATCTGGGTACTGTGGATATATTAGTCAGTAATGCAGGGATACAAACGATTGCTCCTATTGTTGAATTTGATTATGACGATTGGAAGCGGCTGCTGGATATTCATATTAATGGCACATTTTTAACAACAAAAGCCTGTATGCAACAGATGATTCGATCCGGCCGGGGTGGCAGTATTATTATTATGGGGTCGATTCATTCGGTCGAAGCATCGATGAATAAATCTGCGTATGTGACGGCTAAACATGGCTTATTAGGTTTTACGCGTGCGCTTGCTAAGGAAGGTGCGATACATAATATTCGAGCGAATCTGATTGGTCCAGGTTTTGTGAAAACACCTCTGGTTGAAAAGCAAATCCCCGAACAAGCCAAGGCATTAGGGATCAGTGAGGAGGAAGTTGTTAAAAACGTTATGCTCGGCAATACAGTGACTGGTGAGTTTACAACACTGGATGATATCGCAGTCTTAGCCTTGATGTTTGCCGCTTTTCCAAGCAATGGGCTCACCGGTCAGTCGATGTTGGCCACGCATGGTTGGCATATGGCCTAATCATTCAATGTAGAGCTAATTTTAGTGATGGGGGTAGGGTACCTTGGTGTACTTTATTCCTTGTTTTGGCTAACGGTCCAAATTTTAAATGTTAAAGGTTAAATTCTATGGCAGAGTGTTTATCAATTTGGTGATTATTGCATTAGTGATTACGGGTTATTTCAGCGCTTTTCGATGTGTTTATCATTTAAAAACCAAATGGCTAAGTTGGGTTTTACTTGAATTAAATTTTTTAATAAAATAAATAATATAAATGTTTTCGCCGGATTTAATCAGGTTTAATTAAATTTTTTATAATATATTGAATTATAATTGGTTTTTATATAAAGCTAAATTTTTCTTGCTTTGGTGGGTTGGTTTCACTTGATTTCAGCCTTAGCTGGAAGTACTGAGGAAGGTGCTTTAAATTGATCGTGAGACTTGTAAATGTGTTTTCGACACCTTAGTATGGGGATAGATTTTTTATGAGACCTAAGTATATAAGGAATATTGCATGGCAATATCGTGTGAGCTGTTAAGCTGTTTGCAGTCTGGTTTGGTGGCATCGTGCCAACCGGTGAGCGGTGGGCCGATGGATCAAGTGGCTATTATTGTAGCAATGGCTCAAGCTGCAGTGGCTGGAGGAGCAATTGCTGTGCGCATTGAAGGCATTGAGAATGTACGAGCGGTCAAGCAGGCTGTCAGTCGCTGCGAGCCATGG
>NZ_AMFF02000065.1 GCF_000297215.2 Piscirickettsia salmonis LF-89 = ATCC VR-1361 | reverse complement strand
GTTTTTAGTAACTGGGTTCTCGCTGCATCCCAAACAACGTTTGGAAAGTTACCAATGGCTTCCCACCAATCGCTAGTAATTCTTTCAACTTCTTCATCCGTTTTGTTATTCAAAAAAGGCTTGATTAAGTTCATCTTGTCCAAAAACTCTGAAATTGATATATCCGGCCCAAACTTAATCGTTTGCTTCTCTCTGCCTTTTTTCGTGCAGTCTTTGTAATCTTTCTGCAACTGAGAGTTTATGTTGATTACCTTGAATGGATGAGTTTCCATGCTGCGTCCCTCTTGCTAAGTAGATACTTTCATTAATCATCACGCTTTCTTGTGTCCAACGACGTTCACTTAACCAGCCTTCTAAGTGCTTCGGTTTAAAGTTTGAATCTGCCATGCTTTTCACCGCGCGGTTATGTGCTTCAACCTCTGCTTGTTGAATAACTAACGAAGCATCTTGCTGAATGTCAGGCCAGTTTTTTAAAAATGAATGAGCGGCGGCAGCTTTGTTTGATTTGCTGTAGTTATTTTCTGCCGCTTCTGATTTGTGTCGATAAGCTTCCCAAACCTGTTCAAACACACTCAGTTTTTCACCCGTTAAAAATTGGCCTTTGCTGGTTTTGTATTTGCGTTCTGATTGATTAGAAAGTTCAGTGTGAGAATCAGCTTCGTGCGTGTCAGCGCACATAATATTTTTCTTAGTACTATTATTCTTAGTACTATTATTATTTAGTAGGGGGCTTTTTACCGCTAGCTGCTTTACTGCTAACAGCTTGCCCACTCGCAGCTCATCTTCTTCTTGCTCAGCACCTTGGGCCGTTTTAGTGGGTTGACTAACATCTGTATGGGTAGAAGAGGACAAATAAGCATCAGCAAGTGCTTTCGTTTCAAAGACAAGGTAATCATACCCCGATATTTTTCCATTTTCGCGCTCTGAAATAAGTAAAATATATCCCGCCTCTTTTAACTCCTTCAGAGTAGAATTAACTGAGGTCGGCCCATCCTGAGATATTTTTGCAAGATGTGATCTCGACACTTTCCAATCGTCAGGCAAAGACAACAAATAAGACAACAGACCCTTAGCACGAAAAGATAAGCCTTCATCATTTAAAAACTGTTTATCAAGTACAACAAAATCTTTTTCTTTTCTATGAATTCGAACAATGGACATGCACAATACTCCATATGCTTTTTAACTTTTAAAAACTTTTATTGGCTATTAACCTGTTTTAGAACAACCTCAGACAGTAAAGCAAACTCTTTGCAAACCGACTGGTAAAACTTAATCGTTGACTGCAATACCTTGATTTCTTCTTTTTTTTCATTTAAAAGCATTCTGGCGTGTTCCTTTTCATTTTTCTTTAAAAACCCTTTGCTTTTTTCTCGGTGAATTGCCATTTTAATCGCGCTATGACTCTTACCTATTTCTTCACTCATTTGATCAATTGTTTTTGATCCATAGTTAAAATATAAGTACGCTTCTAAAAGGGCATTTTCTTCGTGATCAATCATTTAAGTACTCCCTACTCCATAGAACTATTTTAAATGAATATGAATACAAAGTGTGATATCTGGCGGTCACATCAGATGCATGTTTTTAGTGTTAATTTGCATGTTTTTGCTGTAAAAAGTGACCGGGGGTCACATTTGTCATAAACAGGCTATTTTAGTGGGTTTTTTGCAGTGAATCACTGGTGTAATTTTGAGAGATTAGAAGACTGGCAGGAAAGAATTTATCAATCCCTTGATGAAGGCTTTTTTTAACGCTATCTATCCATAACGGTTTATTTTCAAACTCCTCAAAATCATCACAAAATTTATACATGGTATTGGCCAGTGTTAAAATGGTCGTCTGACAAAAGGCTAAAAACACCTCATCACTGACCATTTTGGGCTGTAATGATTTTAAAAAAGGCAAAACGTCCTCGTTAACAATAGCGTCAGCTATTGTTTTAGCTTGTTTCTTATCCATGAAAGTCCTATTTTAACTGTATAGAATTTTAAAGCATACTGATTAGCAATATAAATAAAATTTATTGATAAATAATACAGATTATTTAAGGTGATATTTTTCTTTTAAGTTTTATTCACCCTTAATCTATTAACTATTTTTAAATAGTAAATATGTTTTTCGACATGTGCAAGTTTTTTTATTATGTGTACATTTAAGAAATTTTATTTCTAAGTAGTTACCTCGAGCGCTTCAACTGTACCCAAACAATCCAACTCTTCCAAATCTTCTTCTATTAAAGATGAATTATTGATATCAAAAAGAGTTACTGTACCGTCATCTTCATCTTTAAATACAAATAACGAGGGCAAATGGTCGCCTATAGCTGCCACGATAATATCCCCTGAATGTGCATCTTTACCTTGATTAACTTTTAGTAAATATTCTCGTTGAAAATATTCACTTGCAGCAACCCTAATTCGATAAGGTGTACTGTAATTATCACAATGATCTAGCACATTTGATAAAGCCAATTCAGGGATATAGTTCTCATCTTTATCATGCAGAGGAGCCTCCCCTCTCATTTGCGCGATAGTTTTCCCAAAATATCGAGCTAATTTTGATACTGCTTCAAATGTAGGCTTTTTATTGTTACCATTTTTCAACCGACTGATTGTTGCATGACTTAACCCTGTGCCATTAGCTACTGCTTGTGCTGTTACCCCTTTTTCTTCAATGCAACTATTTAACACATCTGAAAATGAGACCTCTCCCTCAGCCCACTTTATAATATCATTCAACGGTATATCAAAATATTGAGCTAACACCTTAGCTTCATCGCTGCTAGGCGCCGCTACTCGACCACTTAGCAATTGATATATTCTTACTTTTGAAAGTGAAGTAGAGCTAACAACATCCTCAATCGTTGATCGTGATGAGAACAGCGCCGTTTCTAACCGTGTTGCAAATCGCATTTTTAACTAAGCTACCTTGTTTTATGATAAACCTAACTTTTAAGTTCATAGTTAATACTATAAACTAGCTAGATTTTAGAAGTTATATAAAAAATATCAATAAAGTAATAAAGAAAATCAAGGATTATAATTGTGAATTTTAACGACAAAGCAAGTATGTATGATCAAATAGCAACATCACAAAATGAAGCTGCGGATGCCCTTTATAAGGATATTAAAAACTTTTGCTCATTAAAGCCCACATCAAACATACTAGACCTAGGTTGTGGAACAGGTTATATCACTAGAAAGCTTGCGGATGATTTTGATTTCGTAACAGGAATAGATACCTCTGAAAAAATGCTTGAACAAGCAGCTGATAACGGTGGAAATATTGAGTATGTTTTGCGTGATGCTTCTAAACTAAATGAAACATGTGAATATGATTTAATCACAGCAAATTCTTTAACCTATTACATTACTGATCTAGAAAGTGCTTTTAATTCTTATTATCTAGCTTTAAAACCTAAAGGCTATCTTGCTCTACAGAGCCAGACAGAGGTTACTCCACAGTTTTGGGGCGCCTTCCAAGCATTACGTGAGAACAAAGAAAGTCAGCAATTCATTGAAAGTTATAAATTCCCTGCAAATATGCAATCACAACATACTTTAGCCCATTACTTGAAAGAAGCCAGGTTTTCTATTCTATTAGAAAAAACAATACACTTTAAAACTCTTTGCAATATTGAAACTTCACTCGCTATTTTTATGTCTGGAACAGCAACCCCTTTATTGAATCAAAAAGCATACAGTTTAGCTCTCACTGATCGTTATATTGAAATATTTTGGGATACTATACAGAAAGAATTTACTAAACAAGCGGTAGATGGTCAAATCCTGCTTGATATTCCTCGAGCTTTTTTAATTGTCCAAAAATAAAGAGAGCCTATACTCTCTCTTCTGAAATGAAACCAGGTGGGGGGACCGCCCCCCCTGTAAATCTATGTTGATATGATACAGGTTCAGCCTTTTTAAGCCACCAAATGATAGCGCCAGCAACAGGAGACATAATCACCTCATACAAAACTTTGATAAAGGTTTGACAGATTAAAATATCTACTAAATTGGCACCTGATAAATGCCTTGAAAGAAACAAAAGGGTCCAAACAATACTAAATGTTAACTCACCTATCCAGGTAGAAGTAATTGATCTAAAAATAAATGATGTTATTTCATGTTTATCATCATGACGCTTAAACTTTTCTCTTAGCCACTCAAGCAAATGGTTATTCATAAGATAACCACATGCCGATGCAATACAAGCAGCCCAATATAAATGACTCAACGTAGACATAGATATATGAAAAGATTGGTCTATCGTATGAGAAACCATTGGCGTTATATGCAGTGCAATAGAAATAAAAGCGACAAAAAGACCATGCCCAATCATATTATACCAGACCAAGGCATTAGAATATTCTTTACCATAGTGTTGGGTAACAATATCAAAAATTGTGAATGTTAACGGGAATGCAAATATTCCACCGGGAAAAACCATATGATAAGGCAAAGCAATGCCAAAAATTTCATTTAACTCAATAAATCTAGCTGCTAAAACATTTGACGCTATCATAGCCGCAGCAAGAATTATTGCCAATAAAGAATAAAATTTATATGGACGTCTATCTGTATTCATAAATTGATTAAATAAAAACTTAAATATTACTTTCATTGTTTTGTTTTTTAACCCTTTTTTTTCTTCTTGTCATTTTCAACTTAGTATCTTTGTTAATTTTCTTTGTTTTTAATGTGTTAACTAATAAATTCCAACCTTCTAACACTCCCTCATCTCTTCCTTTTTGATATCCCATATCATACCCTGAGTACCAATGAATTAGTTGGCTGTCAGTATAATTAAACCCCTTAATAAAATCAGAGTCAGCTTGTATTTGGGCTGCATAATCTTTTTTAGTTACACGGGCATGTCCTTTTGTGTAGTGAATAATATGCCTACGTGATAGATAATCATACTCTGTTTTGTTCCAACGATATTGAGTACCTTTTGTACTAACTAATATTTTTTTAAAGGCAAAGTTTCTTAGTAGAAAAAAAATTCTTTCATTCAGTCCCTTGATGCCTTTTTTCACGCTTGATTTATCCGTTTGTTTTTATTATTTTTTTACAATTTTATTAGCAATAAAATTTATCTTGTTTATAAGACTTTTCAATTCCTCAAGGTCTTTAATAATTTTATTATCGCTTAATGAGTGCTTTTCTTTTTTCTCTTTTGGTACTTCATCAATCCTTATTTTCATAAATGCAACCTAATCCTTTTGCTAATTCTTACGGCTATCAATATAAAATCCATTTTTACTTAATATCTAGTTATAAACTGCTTTTTTAACCTGCTCCTTTTATGTTCGATATTAATTTACAGGTTGATGAATATTTTTCAATAGTGTAAAAATACACCATTCTGTTGGGTTTATCTCAGCTTAGGCAACATAAATAGGACTTATAGCTACTTCAATGAACAATATAAAAACAAACAGTGCAATCGTACTTGGCACTATTTTGCAATGGTATCAATTCTCTCTCTATGCAGTTCTATCACCAATCATTGCAGTTTCATTTTTCCCTAAAAATCAACCTTATATTGCTTTAATTTCTACCTGGTTAACCTTTGGTTTGGCCTGGTTATTCTCCCCACTAGGTGGGATTATATTTGGCTATATCGGTGATAAATATGGTCGAAAATCAGCTTTAATGGGCTCTATGCTGGTTATGATTATATCTACATCAACTATTGCTTTTTTGCCAAAGTATCAAACAATAGGTGCTTTTTCTCCTATTATTTTGGCTTTATCATTAGCTCTACAAGGTTTATCTGCTAGTGCTGAATACAATACTGCGTCAGTTTATCTTGTTGAGAATGCAAAACCACGTTTTAAAGCTCTATTCGGCTGTTTGCCTAATATTTCTAACAGTGCCGGTATGATGCTAGGGGCGTCAATTGGAAGCTTTTTTACTGCATCATATATGCCACCAGAAGCGTGGCGAGTTCCTTTTTTTGTCTCAGGGATCACAGCAATCTTATGTTACTACCTACGCAGTAACATGAAAAACTACACTTTTATAAAAAATAAATCAGGCTCATTGAGGGGAGAACTTAATATTTGTTCACTCCCCTCTCTGCAAGCGCTAATTTTAGCAGCATACAACGGCATTACTAGCTGGGGTGTGTATGTTTGGGGTACCAGCTTAATGGTCAGTCATGGTTTATCTATAAGTAAAAGCTCATTGGTTATATCTGTTGGGCTATTGCTCGATATTATTATTGAACCTGTAGCTGGATTAGTCGCAAGTAAGGTAGGCAATACAAAGCTATTCTTGCTATGGTCCACCCCCTTTGCTCTATGTATGCCTAGCCTATTCTCTGGCTTAGCGAGTGGTAGCTTTACAACTTCATTAATTTCAATGATTGCAATAACATTTCTTCTTTCACCTCCAACCGCTATGATTAACAGCATTGTTATTATGAAACTTACAGAAAAAAGTAGAGCTCTAAATCTTGGCGTATCTTGGAACATAGGGATGACAATTTTCGGAGGGACCGCCCCATTAGTATGTACGTTACTTCTCCATCAGTTTCATTCTCCGGCTATTGTAGGTACATACCTATCGTTAGCCATTATCTTCGGGATAATTATTGTTTGGTATTTATCAAACAAAGAATCCTTTAAAAAGCTAGAGAACTTTAATATCACATAAGTAATGGATAATAAAATTAATTTCAAGTCGTTGAGCGAGTACTCAAAAAGTGAGTTAAACAAGTATAAGCACATTTCTAGTATTAAGTACTATGAATACATAAAGGATATTACATCAGATATTCATACTAATTGTGGAGTTGATTATATATGTGTAGGTCTATTTCCAGCTCTGGGTAGTCCTTATTTTATTTCCAACATGTCTGAGTGGTCCATTCCTTACTATGAAAACAACCTATTCAACTTTGACTCTTTAACATCACCACGTACGAACCTAATACTCGGCAAAGATGTTTATTTTCAAGGCTTATTGCAATTAACACCCGAACAACAATATATATACAACATTTGCAGTAAATTCGGCATCCATGAAAGTTATGCAATATTTAGAGCTTCTATTGAAATTGAAGTTATGATTTTAGCTCATACAGCTATTGCTCCTATTGATCCAAAAACACATTACAATGAGACTAAAGAAGAATTCCTTACTTTTGCATCAACCTTTATTTATAACCTTAAAGATAAAATTGCGAATGAACATGCATATTTAGGGCAAACAAAATTTATACAGGACTACTCGTATATGAAAGAAATTCTTAGGAAAGAAACCTATTCATACTCTTTAGCCCCAAGAGAGAAAGAAGTTTTATATTGGGCCGCTAATGGCTTAAATGCTAAAGACACCTCAAAAGCGATCGGGGTAACTCCCCGTGTGGTAGAAAAATATCTCGCCTCAGCTCAAAAGCGATTGCTTTGCAAAAATAAGCTACATACTGTAATGAAAGCAAAATCTTTAGGCTTGCTCGACTCTTTTTAAGCTTTGATTGCAGAAATATGGGTTTGACGTGCTATAGCAAAATAGTAGCGCTCATCAGCTGAAAGCCTTTTTAACGAGCTTATCATTACATCAAATCTTTCCGGCGTAATTAACCCATACTCAATGCAATCATTACGAGCAGCTGTCATACTGAGGTCCATAAAGCGCTTTCTCTCTTCATCCATTAAAACCGGCTGAGAAAATTGAATATCAGTAATTTTCAACCCTAGCTCTAGAAAATTTGTATGTAGCTCAGAGCCAATTTTAAAGTTCATTTTTTTAACTTTACCTAAAGCTCCAAATAAATTAAGAAATTCATCATAAGCGACATGCGCAGGGTTACAAAAGTTTGTTCTTAAATCTGGCTCTTCACAAATAATAATGCCGCCTACTTTTAGTTGATTTAAAACTTGTTTTAAAGCCTCTACATAATTTTGAATATACATAAAATAAAGGCGGCTATAAATTACATCATAAAGATCAAACCCAAGACCACTAACATCTGTTATCATTGCATGAGTTAATTTTAAAGACTTTAACGGAATATCACTTAAGCGTTTTTCAGCTTGTTTTATAAACTTTGGATTATCATCAATCCCAGTGTACTCGATCAGATTGGGGTATTTATTTGCAAGTGCGATAATTAAGTCACAATTACCTCTACACCCTAACTCAAGCAACTTTAAATTTTTCTTATCAAGCTTATCTGTTATAAATTTTAAACTCTGTTGATCAAATATTTTCTGAAGTGTATCAAGTCGTTCTTGACAGTCGTCTTTATAAATTTTTTTTGACATGGGTAACATTCCCTAATGTAAGTAATTCCAAACAAAAGGGTTTTATCTTATTTATAAGAAAAATGCAAAAACATAACTTCTTAATAGCTGTACATAACATAATTCACCGTTTAACGGTTTGATCATGCTTTAACTTTTCCAAGCATGCAGATACAACCCAATCATTCATTGATTTTGCACCTGAATCATTCATAGAAGCTAAAAAAACCTCTTCATGCAAATCACTACCTAATCTAGTCATAAATCTACCAGAAAATGGTTTATCGGGTTCTTCTTCACGCTCATCACATAAAGCCAAATAATCATCAATAGCCAGCTTAAAGTCTTTCGTTAACTCTTTTATATTTTTACCTCTAAAAGAAATAACATCTTTAATATTTGGAACAATCCCATAAATATATTCATCACCTTCATGAATCTCTTCAACTTTTCCAATATAACCTTTGTATTTAAGCATTTTTATCTACTCCAGCATTTTTTAAAAACAACCTTATTGACTTAACCGCCCCCTTGTCTGTTGTTTTTTCAGGGTGCGGTCTATGAAATGTTGTTTTCACTTGATTCAAAATTACAGCAACCCTTGAACCATCACGCTCTATTACTTCGCCCTCCGTCATCTGAAGTGCAACACTACTCTATACTAAGCCGCCATCAAATACTCTAAAAAAACATGATTAGGTGAGCAAT
>NZ_AMFF02000064.1:21110-28786 GCF_000297215.2 Piscirickettsia salmonis LF-89 = ATCC VR-1361 | reverse complement strand
TGATGAAATCCCTGTATCTATCAGATTTCATTATACATTGTTTATCATGTCAGTGCGTAAGGTGAGTTCTTAAAAGAAGCAGAGTGGAGATTTAATATGGGGTCGCCAAAAGAACTATTGGCTGACCTTAAAAAGTTGCTTAAAGAACTTTATTAGGTGTCAGCCCCATTCTTTTTTATTAAAATAGCAAGGGTATTTACTTTATCTGTATTACTCTCTTGTGAAATTAAATCACTAATTATATTGTTTATCGACTTCACTTTACGTTCCCATATCTTAAAAAATATAGGGACAAATGCAACTATTATGGTAATAACATTAGGCAAAGCAATACTTAGTATGGGTAAAAAACTATATTCAATCATAAACTTCCTTATCATATTCATTTAAAATAAAATAATATATTACAAAAAAAATAACGATGACACAAATACCTTGCTTCAACCAAAGCCTCTCGATATCCTTTCAACCAAGCCCACCAGCCTATAATAAAAGTCTATTTTGGTAATATACCCCCTGCAAAGGACTGACGTATTACAAAAATGACTCTTAAAAGCAATAATGACGCCTCTCCACAAAACCACTTACTCTGCTTTGAAACACCAAAAAACTCTAGTCTCTAATTAAACGGGATACTTTCTTGTAATGATATCAAAGCATTTGTGAAAAATAACATAACTCAGCCTAAAAACGATAACGCAATGTCACAGCAACACTATCTATCCCAACTGAGTTTCCAGTAAATCCAGGCCCAGCTATTTTATCACCAAAAATATGGCGATAAGACAAACCTGCTGACAGCCCTTTTTTAAAACGATAATAACCGCCTATTTCTGTAATAGGGCGAAAAGATGAATAATCCCCTGCTTGATCAGGAAAAGTTACACTCTGACTATTAATAATAATAGGTTGGCTCACAGTAATTTTATTCCATTGATAAGCAACACCGCCACCAAACTCTACACGAATATTTTTATACAATCGATAATGAACTATAGCCATCAAATGCATGGCTTGAGAACTAAGATAGTCATTAAATACATTATCGACATGATCAACACCTTCAATATTTAATTTTCCATAAAACGTATAACCTACTTTATAGCCAATATTAACAAAGTTTGTAACTTCAACTAACTGACTAAAATCAATACCAGCACCCCCATGTACCTGCGTAAAGCGCACTGTAGTATTTTCTGGCAATGATTCATTCAAATAAGAAGATACAGCACTAATATCTAAGCGAACCTGACTATAACTTTCTGTAACTCCAATGAATACAAACAATAAAATAGCAATAAGCTTCATTTAGATTTAAAAATACGTCAAAAAAAGTAGATTCTTGGCATGCTGCAAGAAGCATGCACAAGTTAAGTAAAATATAAATATAACAAAGACAAGCCCAGAACAAACTACCAATGATTGCGCAGTTCTCGAAGTGCTAAGAAAATTTCTTTTGGACGATCAACAAGGCCACCAACATCTTGCTTTAATTGATTAATTAATGCTTGACTATGTACTCGCAAAAATGGATTAACTTTTTTTTCTAATTTTAAATCAGTAACAATGCGCGTGTCCGGCGTTTGAGAAGAGACTTGCTCTAATAATACCTTAGCATCTTGATTATGTGGTTCACGAGACAGCGCAAAGGTGAGATTATTTTCAATATAGTCATGCCCTGGATAAATTTTAGTCTCATCAGGCAATCCAAATAAGTGATCAATAACAGTATGATACAATGCCCCGGCATCACCACCATTATGGCAATTACCCACTCCTGCATTAAACAAAGTATCACCACAAAAAAGCACAGGCTCTGGGTCTTTTGTATATAAGCATAAATGTGCCATCGTATGACCCAATGTTGTCAGCACAGTCAGCTTAACCGTCTGACCTACATGAATAATATCTCCTTGGTCAACAAACGTATCCACATTGCGAATTTTACCGGCAGCATTTTTATGTGCCAATAATTTTGCACCTGTTTTTTCCATCAGTGCTACATTACCACGAGTATGATCGCCATGTTCATGCGTGCTAATAATTTGCTTAATTGTCCAACCTTTTTGTTCTGCTTTATTTAACACAATATCCGCATCAAACGGGTCAATCGCTAACGCTTCACCTGTTTTTTCACAGGCGACAATATGATTAAAATTAGAAAGTGGTGGATTATCTAGATAAATACGTTCAATTAACATCACTTGCTTTGCAACCTCTCATCATTGACTGTAGCTTGAGCCATACGCAAATAACGCACCAACTCCATTAAACTATTAATTTCTATCTTAGGTGACGATTCACCGCTATATTTAACGTTCTTCTCATTAAACCAACAAAAGTCCATCCCTATATTCAATGCCGCCTGATAATCACTTGTTAATGAATCACCAATCAACAAGCAATCTTTAGGCTGCACATTAAGCGTATTTAGAATCGGTTGAAAAACATCAGAATTAGGCTTAGAAACCCCTAATTCATCAGAAAAAATAACAGGATAAAAAGCATCCATCAACCCCAAAGCCTGCAACTTCGCCAGTTGATCCCGGCGCGTACCATTACTTAACAATGCACAAGAGAACTGTTTAGTTAATAAAGGTAGCGCCTGTTCTGCACCCTGACACCAGACTGGTAATGTACAACTTTCATGATGGTAAAACTCGACTAAGTCCTTAACAAGTGCAGTTGTTTTAAAACACTCCTTTAGCTCAGTGAATCTCAATACACTCAGCTGTCCTGCACGAATCACCCCAGCCTCAACTTGCTGCCAATAAGAGCGATTAATCGCCTGATAGCGTTCTTTAAAGTCATCATAACGACACACATCACCAAAATATCTTGCATAGAGTTTTTCTAATGCAATACTCTGTGCATAAGAAAAATTATACAGCGTGTCATCTAAATCAAAAATCAAACACTGATAGTCTTCCATTCTTTTTCCTTTTATAAATTCACTACTCCAAAATTATGATTGGCCACTATAGCGATAAGGCAAATACTGCGGCTCCCATACTAGGCTGTCATATAGCTTAGCAGGGTCACCTGCATGTGTAGCCACACCTTCTTGCTGAGCCATTTTAATCACCGCAATTGCAATCTCACGACTGACCGCACGTGCTTCACGTAACTCTGGCAACAACGCTGCCTCAGGATCTTCATGCACTGGAGCTAACTCACTTAAAACTTCCGTCGCGGCCCACAGCATGCCATCCGTTAATTTAGAAGCACCTGCTGCGATCACTCCCATACCAATACCTGGGAAAACAAAGGCATTATTACACTGAGCAATCCGCACTAATTTATCATTGAAGTGAACCCGACTAAACGGGCTACCCGTCGCAACCAAGGCTTTCCCTTCTGTCCACTCTAATAAATCCCGTGGATCAGCTTCTGCTCGTGCAGTTGGATTAGACAATGGAAAAATAATTGGCCGGTCAACATGCGAGGCCATATCCTCGATAATTTCTTTAGAAAATGCCCGGCCCACTGTCGAACTACCAATTAAAATCGTCGGCTTTACATTACTAATTACCTCAGCTAAACCAATACCCGCCGGACTGTCCTTGCCCTGCCAATCCTTAACATCTTGATCAGTCCGAGCATACGGCGCCTGAAAATCTTGTAAACCTTCACTGTCTTTAAGCAATAATCCAGTACGATCAATCAACCAAAAACGCTGATAGGCTTCTTCTCGGCTTAAACCATAATGACACATTGCATCACAAATTTGATCAGCAATGCCAACACCCGCAGTTCCTGCACCAAAAATAACAACACGATGATCAATAAAGTCAGCCCCTGATGCTTTTATCGCCGCAAGCAAAGCCGCTAAAGTTACAACGCCAGTACCTTGCATATCATCATTAAAAGTACAAATTTGTTGGCGATAACGCTCCAGGTTACGACGGGCATTATCACGACCAAAGTCTTCCCAATGCAAAAATGCCTGCGGAAATTTTTTCCGTACTGCTTTAACAAATAAATCAATAAATTCATCGTATTGCTTGCGCGTTAAACGCTCATGACGCCAACCTAAATAAAACGGATCATCTAAGAGTGCACGATTATTTGTCCCACAATCTAAATAAACAGGCACACCACGACTCGGATGAAAACCACCACACAGGGTATACACCATTAATTTAGCCACTGGAATTTCTATGCCACCAATCCCCTGATCACCAATCCCTAAAATACCTTCGGCATCACTGACTACCACCAAGTCAACTTCTGGATTCGTACGATTATCTAAAATTTCTTCAATGCGGTGACGATCTTCATAGCTAATAAATAAACCACGAGGGCGGCGAAATTCCCGGCTATACTCTTCAACCGCATCTCCTACTGTTGGTGTATAAATCACCGGCAGCATACTATGCATATGCTGACTGACCAATTTATAAAATAAAGTTTCACTAATCTCATGAAGATTTCTTAGGTAAATGCTTTTTTCCAGCGGAGAACTAAATCGTTGAAATTGCAAATAGCAACGCTCAACTTGCTCATCCAGAGTTTCCACCCGCTGTGGCAACTTTCCGCACAGACCAAATTCTTTACGCTCTTCTTCCGTAAATGCCGTCCCTTTATTAAGCTGCGGCATGGTTAATAACGCTTTACCTTTAATTGATGTTTTTATGTAAATTTTTCCTGTTTTTTCATCAGTAAAGCAACCAAATAGTGCATTGTTTTTCATTCTTAAAGATCCTTTATTCACTATGATTATGATATTGAGGACTTAATTCTTTAACCGCATTGACAAGTTCTTTAACATTATCAGGATTAATATCCGGATAGATACCATGCCCTAAATTAAAGACATGCCCAGAACCATGACCAAACTCACCAAGTACACGAGCAACTTCATGACGAATCCCTGCGGGCGTACCATACAAAACGGCAGGATCAATATTCCCTTGTAACGCCACCTGCTCACCCACAATATTCCGTGCTTCTTGCAGCCGGGTTGTCCAGTCTAAGCCAATACCGGCACAACCGGTACTGGCAATTTCTTTTAAACACTGACCGCTATTTTTTGAAAATAATACAACCGGAATATCAGGGCAAAAATGCTTTAACTCTTCAACTATTCTTGCCATATACGGTAATGAAAAATCTAAATAATCTTGCGGCGACAACAAACTTGCCCACGTATCAAACACCATCACCACCTGTGCACCCGCACTGACTTGTGCTTTTAAATATTCTGTCACCGCAGCACTTAAAATGCTTAATAAGCGATGCATTAATGCGGGCTGTTGATAGCGCATTTTACGCACAATGCTAAACGTCTTACTGCCGGAGCCTTCAACCATATAACTAGCCAAGGTCCATGGGCTACCAGAAAAACCAATCAACGGTACACGACCTGCTAACTCTTGACGAATCAAGCGCACTGCATTCATCACATAACCCAAGCTATCTTCAGGATCTGGAACAGCTAACTTTTCAATATCAGCAAGGCTGCGAATCGGGCGCTCAAATACAGGACCCTCACCATTCACAAATTTTAAGCCTAAACCCATCGCATCAGGGATTGTTAAAATATCTGAAAACAAAATAGCCGCATCAAGACCAAAGCGATCTATCGGTTGCAAAGTTACTTCACATGCTTTTTCAGCATCCTGGCACAGCGCCATAAAATCACCAGCCTGCTTACGCACGCGCTGATACTCTGGTAAATAGCGGCCAGCTTGACGCATCAACCAAACCGGCGTTCTCTCCAACGGTTTTCTTTGCAGTGCACGAATTAATAAGTCATTTTGCAACATTATCTTTCTATCCCCATCTGGTTTACCGGTCGATTATAACTGATGTCGTCAAGACCTCATACCTAAACACCGACATAATGCTAGACAAGTACAATGTATTTTGCTAACGTCAAACGAGATCCCACGAAAAAACACTTAAACAACCTTAAGATAGATACTTAAATAAAGCATCATGCACCATTTAAAGCCTTACCTGCACAGTTTATCTTTGATTATTTTCCCTGCGGGGATATAAGCCATTCTCCATCATTTGACACATGACTTTTAAATTAATTTAACTTATTAATCAGGTAGTTTATTATGAAAAATACACTAGGGAGTATTTTAATTATTGCAGGTACTGCAATCGGCGGCGGCATGCTTGCACTGCCTTTAGCCTCAGCAGGCCCCGGCTTTAGCGCCTCTATCACCTTACTTGCTGTGATCTGGCTCGGCTTACTTGCCTCAGCTTTCGTCTTATTAGAAGTCGTACTTGCCTTTCCCAAAGGCACCAACTTTGGCACTATTGCCCGTCTTACCTTAGGCTTACCTGGACAAATTGCTATGTGGATCTCTATGCTCATGCTGCTCTATGCACTTGATGCTGCCTATATTTCCGGTGGGTCATCCCTCATCGTCGCCGCATTAAGCCAAGCATTTGACCTACCTATTTCCGCTCACTTAAGTGCCTGCTTATTTTTATTAATACTTGGCAGCATTGTATGGTACAGCACACGTGCAGTTGATCGTGTTAATTCGATTTTATTTAGCTTAAAAGGGGTCGCCTTTATCTTGCTACTCAGTCTTTTTGCACCCCATGTTAATCTAACTCAACTCTTAGATAGCGGCAACTCACATTATTTACTTTATGCAATCCCTATTTTTTTTACTTCATTTGGCTTTCATCCAGTGATTCCTACCATCGCATCTTACAATGATTTAGACCCCAAACGCTGTCGCCGTATCATCCTCATTGGTGGCAGTTTACCAATCATCATCTATCTTGTTTGGGAAATATCAACACTTGGTATTATTCCACGTACTGGAGACAATAGCTTCCACGCTATTTTAAATCAGCAAGGCTCCGTTGGTGAAATGATGATTGCCTTTCATCATATACTCAATAACAAACTAATCACCCTGACAGCAAATGCCTTTTCAGATATTGCTGTAACCACTTCCTTTCTTGGCGTTTCACTGGCTTTATTCGATTTTATTGCCGATGCCACCAAACGCCCCAATACTATAAAAGGCCGTAGCCAAACCGCACTTATGGCATTTCTACCACCTTTGGCCTTTGCTTTATTCTATCCAAATGGTTTTATTCTTGCTTTATCCAATGCTGCCATTGTATTTGCAATCACTCTGGCTGTCCCAGTATTAAGTGCTTGGCGTTTACGTACTACAGGAAAAACAGGGACTTATAAAGTCGCTGGCGGCTACATACTTTTTACTAGCTTATTAATCTATTATTTAGTCATCTGTATCATTCAGATCTGTAGTGATTGTGGCATGCTAGCACAATTTGGCCACTAAAAATTAAATACATTAAAAGTTAACAGCAAGCTTTAGCAAAACATCACAGCCTAAGCTTGCTGCTTGCCTAACAAATTAATTTAATTAGTATTATTTAACTGATAATAATTAAATTAAAATTTAAATATTTTATTGAATTATACAGCAACACTCTGACTCTTCTTCATTATTATGATGATGTGTATTTAAAAAAGGGGTATTAAGCACCGAATAACGATTTAATTGTCCAGTTAAGTCAACTTGATTTTGACTAAAATTCGTCATATTTAGAATTCTCTTATCATCATAAGAGTCTTCTCGTTCAAATTCTACTTCCTCAATAGTAAAGCCAGTTGTATAACTCACCTTACGCACTGACATGATAAACAATGTATAATGAA
Source organism: Piscirickettsia salmonis LF-89 = ATCC VR-1361 (assembly GCF_000297215.2). Lineage (GTDB taxonomy): Bacteria > Pseudomonadota > Gammaproteobacteria > Piscirickettsiales > Piscirickettsiaceae > Piscirickettsia > Piscirickettsia salmonis. Next base: position 21,123 of record NZ_AMFF02000064.1, on the reverse strand, counting down.
ATCTGATAGATAC
>NZ_AMFF02000064.1:0-21056 GCF_000297215.2 Piscirickettsia salmonis LF-89 = ATCC VR-1361 | reverse complement strand
CGGTCACAATGCAATCATATTTTTGCATCAATCGTGGCATTTTGTAAACTAGAAACATTGAGTGTAAAAGCACAACTTAACCACTTTGCACTCAAATATAAATTACTTGTGCGGTCAAATCAAATAGCTTTTGAAGAGCTTAGGCGATTAAAATGTTTATGACCTGTGCGTAAGGTGAGTTGTATAAAAACTATTTTCTTGCTGAAAATTTCTTTCTTTTTCTTCTCCAATATTATTGTCCTCCATAAAACTTTGCTGCTTCATTTCTGGTTGGTTAGGACTAGATGAGGGAGTTTCAATAAATAACGATTCATCAAATGATAAGTTATATTTTCGACAATACTTTTCCCAGTGCTCCTTTAGATCATCCTTACTAAGGCTTTCTTCCATAGTAAACTGTAATTCATGATTCTTTTTTGTGATTCCTAACGGATTACTATCAACAGAATATTCAATATTCTCATCATTATTAATGTTAGTAAAATACTCAGATAAATCACTTAATTGTTGATAATTTAACTTCATCTCTTCAACCTCTCTTACTGACAATAATTACAATTATGCAAAAAAATAATATAGTGAGAGCAACACCGCTGTTATTGAAAAAACAAGACTATTTTTATGAAAGGTTTATCTCAGCCAAAAATAAAAAAAGATCATATCAAAATTATTTAACTAACCTTTTACTCCCCAACATATATATTATAATAATATAAAAATTATCATCCTTAGATAACTAGATAAATATATATTAATTAAATGATTCAAATCAGCACTTAAAAATTTAAATAACTTTAAAAAAACTAAGTTTTATTTCTAAGTGCTCTATTTATTTATATAAATTATTTAATTTTTTAGTCTTGGCCAAACTCAAAACTAATTTGCTCGGCACGTGTTTTAGCTGCAGATAATGTATTTTCAAAAATTTCATAAATGCCACTTTGCTCTAGTACTTTCACACCCTCTGCAGTAGCCCCGCCCTTACTCATCACCTGTTGGCGCAAAATATCAATTTGCTCATCACTTTCTAATGCCATTCGTGCGGCACCTAAGGCTGTCTGTATGGCCAACAAATGTGCCGACTGTTGCTCTAATCCCATTTTAATGCCGGCTTTTGCCATCGCTTCTATCACGAGAAAAATATACGCAGGCCCACAGCCTGAGAGTGATAACAGCGCATCAAACTCAGTTTCAGAGTTCACCCATAAAACTAAGCCCACCGCACGCATCAGTGACTCAGCACCCTCACGCTGTAACTCTGTCACTGTAGTGCCAGCATATAAACCCGTTGCACCACTGCGCACCAAAGCCGGTGTGTTTGGCATCGCACGAATAACTGGCACAGACTCCCCCAGCCAATGCTGTAACATCCGTGTGGTAATTCCTGCAGCGACAGAGATTACTAGGCACTCTTTTTGTTGAATCAGTGTTGCATACTCTGCAATCACCGCTTTTAAACCTTGTGGCTTTACCGAAAAGACAATAATTTCTGCTTGTTCTATAACCTGACAAATGTCATTAATGGCATTAATACCAAACTGTTCTGTTAATAAAGTACACTTCTCGACATTACGATCTGCCACCCAGATCGTTGATGCCGTATAACCATCTGCAATTAATCCGGCAACAAGACTGCGTGTCATATTACCACCACCAATAAAACCAATTACTTTGTTCATTTTTTCCCCTTTAATCTCGAGCACCAAAAATATCTGTGCCCACTCTTAACATCGTTGCTCCAGCACAAATCGCCGCTTCTAAATCTGCAGACATACCCATCGATAATTCAGAAATTACTAACCCCTGCTGCACTAAGTCATCACGCAACCGAGCTAACTGTAAAAACTGCTGATATTGAGCCTCAAAACCCACTAATTTTTTTGGTATTGCCATTAAGCCCCGCAAAGATAATCTCGGCAATCGCGCAATTTTCTCTGCCAATATTAAACATTCATCAGGTATTACCCCTGATTTTGTTTCTTCAGCAGCCAAATTCACCTGAAGACAAATATTTAACGCAGGCAAATACTCCGGGCGCTGGTCATTTAAACGTTCTGCTATTTTCAAGCGATCTACCGTATGCACCCAATCAAAATGCTCCGCAATCTGGCGAGTTTTATTACTTTGTAATGCTCCGATAAAATGCCAGTTAATTTTTTTATTTTCGCCATCACTAGAGTATAAAAATAATTCTTTTATTTTTAGCAATGCATCTTGCAAATAATTTTCACCAAAGTCACACTGCCCAGCTGTCATTGCTTGCGCAACTAAATCAACGGGCTGCGTTTTGCTAACTGCAATCAATGTTGGCCGATCTTTGCGCCCTGATTTAATCATCGCTGCATCGATACGCTGATGAATATCAGCTAAATTATCGGCAATTACCATTAATTTAAATACTCCATATTAATATTAATATTAATCTTAGCCTTAACTCATTTTATTTATCGGCTTAACATTAAGCATACCCAGTCTTTCTTGCAGCGGCGCTGATGCACCGGGTAATAGCGTAATCATTAGATTATCAGCAGAATAATGCTTAAAGTAATACGATACATAGTCATTAAATATGCTCAGCAAATTCCCTTCATAACAACCAATCTCTTCATTTATACAGGCAATACGTGCAGCAATACCACAATCTTCTAATACCTGAAAGTTACCAATCACATAATTGGGCAACCCCATAATAACGCGCAATGATGGTCGAATTGCAAGTGGTAACTGATCGCTCTCAAATAAAAATAATGTCTTAGCTAATACTTGCTGACCTTGATCACTGTGAGCCAAGGCTAATGCCAAACCCATCAGTAAACTTGCTTTAGGTACTAAAATTAAATGGTAGCGAGAATCTAAACGAGACGAGCCATTAACCTTATAAAATTTATCTAACAACTCGCCATTACAGTCACTATTTTTTATAGTAAAACTATAATTTTCTTTGTTTTTCTTATCTTCAAAAAATTCAGAACTCGCGTTGAAAAGCACATCCACTCTGAGCCGATCCGCAGCACATTTTAAAATAATACCTTCTAAAGTATCACCTTGATTATGTATATGGCAGGTTAAGCACTTTCCAAAAAGATCGATGGATTTATCAGCTAATGCGAGTCTTAACCAGCTATATTCTTTACCCGCAGGCTTAATCGCAACGATTTTTGCTAATAAATTACTCACCGTCACTGTGACCTTGATCTTGCTCATGCAGCCAAGTTTCTATAATGACCACCGCAGCCATCGAATCTAACTGATCCTGACGTTGCAAACGTGATTTAGCCTCTATAGAAGATAAACGTTCATCGACTTGAATCACCGGTAGTTTAAAGCGCTCATGCAAACGATTAGCAAATTTACGAGCAGCATAACTAATCGGGTCAATCATTTGTCCATTCATATGCAAAGGACGACCAACAATTAAATAATTAGGTTGCCACTCTGTTATTAACTTAGCAATTTCATCCCATGTCGGAATACCGTCACGTGTTTTCAATACCGCCAATGGGTTGGCACTTTGCAACAAGGTCTGACCCACGGCCACCCCCAAACGCTTCATACCAAAATCAAAACCTAAAACTATCTGCTCTCTTGCCAAAATACTGCCCTTGCGTCTTTCTGATCACCGATAACGATTAACTAGCGCAAATACGCTTACTAAAAAGCTATCCTATCATAGCAGATTCGAGTTAAATGTAAGACTTAAGATATAGTAGAATTAAGATTAAGCACGACCAACATCAGAAGATATCTGATAGAGATTCACACCAATCAAGCTTGCCGCCGCTTGCCAACGCTCTTGAAAAGGTGAATCAAAAATTAACGGCGTCGCCGCTGGCACACAGAGCCAAAGATTGTCAAAGATACCTTGCTCCAACTCACCAGCGCCCCAACTACAATAACCTAAAGCTGGTAGGATATGCTGAGGCCCTTGACCCAAGGCGATCGCCTCGAGAATATCACGTGAGGAGGTCACAGCAATATGTTCATTAATATGCAATGTTGTTTGCCAGACCTCTTCTGTTGGGTGAAGAATAAAGCCACTCTCTTGCTGCATTGGCCCACCGGCAACAACTTCCAGCTGGCTGTCTTTCGGTGACTTGCAACTAATATCGACATAATTCAACAGCTCGCCCAGGGTTAGACCAATGGGCTTATTAATCATAATTCCCATCGCACCTTTTTCACTATGCTCACAGATATAGATCACCGACTGTGAGAAGTTCGGATCTTCAACATGCGGCATCGCCACTAGAAAATGGTCGACTAGGATCATCACGCTCAAGAGCCACCTCCCATCATCGCAGAGCCTAACCTAAAGTATAGGCGGCTCACTGCATATTCAGTCGATCTCCAAGCTCAAATCGCCAAAGACGTGTGATTTCAAGAATATCCGTATGCTGACGCATATTTGCAGTTAATGGTGCAAAAGGCGCTGAACGTTCAACAATTTCAATGGCAAAATCATCAAGCGCTTGATTTCCAGAACTTTGCTTCACAACCACATGCCGCAAGCCGCCATTATGGTTAATTGCAACCAGTAAGCGCAACTTACCTGCTAAGCCTGGATGACGGGTTCTTGCATACAGACGATTGCCAACGGCCTCAACCTGATGCCGCCAAGCCAATAAATAAAGCGCATCTTCATCTTTCAGTGTCGCCACAGGTAAATTATGCTGTAAGCCACGCATCTGTTTTACTACTGGCACAGATGAGCTTGAATTTATTTGTGATTTTTTAAGCCTTGCTTTAGCTTGCCTCGTCACTTTATGTTGATTATTACTATTAAGTTTATTTTTCGCTGCGAGTTGAGATGAAGATTTAGGTTTAGATACAAGCGTCTGTGCTTGCTGCTTTGCTACATGCTCAGCCTCGCTCAGTGCTGTCGGTGCACGACGAATTGGCTGAGGGCGTTCAGAAGGCTGCTCGGCCAGGCTCTTTTTTTTCATTGCGACACCCATCTGAGCGGTGGCATTACCCGCAGCCCGTTTAACTTTACCCGATAACAGCTCACGTGCCACTGCTTGGGCTTTTATTGGAGTCACTGGCTTTTTCTGCTCTTTTTCCAAGCGCTTGATCGGCTCTGCAACTAAACTGATATCTAAAATTTTTGCAGGCGGTTGGCGCGTTTTAACATCAACCACAGCCGTAAAAAAAAGCATAGAAAGCGCAGTAAAAACAAAAATAGCAACTGCGAAAGCATAGAGTAAACGTGCGCTAACATGATGATCGCAGGCGAGTAAAACACGTGAGGCAACCCGTGCAGAATAAGCGTATGGCATTTATTTTACTTTACGAACAATCACCTCAACGTAAGACCTACCTTCACGATTTAAGCGTGCTTGTAATGGTTCGGTGCCAATAATTTCATAGCCTTGATTCAATAGCCAGTCTTTATAATCTTGTACTTCCATCAACACATTATCTGCATTTTTAATCCATAAAATTTCACTTTTAATATGGCCAATGCGCTCTTGTAACAGCATAGCAAACCCCAAATTGAGCTTCATATTTCAGACAATGCACTAACCATGCCAGGCCAATCCATTGCAAATCCTTCATAACCGTTATACTAATTAACAACAGGCCAATTAAAATTAAAAGTAAAAAAATAAATAAAATTATTAACTTTTAACTTAATAAATAAAGATATTAAATAAATTAAAGATAAATTAAAGATAAATTAATATGAATATATCAACATTAAGCCATTTAAAAATAAAACCAATAAAAATAATTATAAAAATCACTACATTAATAGCTATCAACACCAATTTAGTTTTAGCAAAAGCCCAACTGCTAAACTTTACCACGGGGAAATTTCCACCCTATAGCACAGGTAGTACTGACCGGCCAGAAGGCCCCATGCATGATGTCATTTTAGCAACCTGCACTCAAATGCGTAAAGACTGTTTTTTCCACTTTGTACCGTGGAATTTTTCTATTATGATGACTCAAAATAATCGTACCACTGGCTTTTTCCCAACAGTTAAAAATTCCTCATCAGAAAACTGGTTAAAGTTTTCAAAACCAATTATTAACAGTGAATTTGGTTTTTTCACTTATAAAAGTAAAAAGAATATAGATTCAACTCGTAATTTGCAAGGTTTTAAACTAGCCACACACGGTCCAAGTGAATTAATGCGCCAACTAGTGCAGCTTAGCCAGGATATTCCTAACAGCATACTTTATATTGATCAAGATATCGAAAATAGCTTTAAGCGTTTTAGTGATTCAAATAAAAATAACTTTAAAAACTATGCAGTCCTTGCTGATAAAATCACTGGCGAATATTTAATTAATTCTTTAAAACTAAAAAATGTTCACTATCGTTTGAAAGTTGCGGATATACAATATAGCGTCGGTTTTCCTAAAAAAAGCGTTAAAGCAGCAACTATTGCTCAGTTTAACGCATCTCTAGCTACAGTGCTCAATGATCAAACCTTCACTGAGCAGGTAGAGAAAAAATATGGCGTACTACTTGCCAGCAAAAAATAGCTCACGCTCATTATTAGCCGTATCAATCACCGCTTTTGCACTGATATCACAATCATGCCAAAAGCTTGCTGACTCTGCAGCTTGCTCAATTAACATCCCCAAACCATCTTCAGCAGCTTTAGCACCTGAACGACGCGCCCAACTCACAAATGCAGTTTCCTGTTGATTATAAAATAAGTCATAACAGGCTGTCTGCGAACCTACTAAACTAGCCGGTAAATCAAGCTCCCCTCCCGATAATTCAGCGGAGGTTGCGTGAATAATTAGATCAAACTCACCTAAATTTTCAAGCTCTGCCACTGCAGCCGCTTGAAAGATACCCTCAGTCACTTGAAATTCTTTAACCAACTGCTCAGCCTTGTCAAAGCTACGATTACAGATCACAATTTTCTTAGGTGCCATCACCGTCAGCGGCCCTAAGATACCACGCACAGCACCTCCTGCACCTAAGACTAAAATCCGTGCACTTAAAATCATCAAGCCCAAGTTCACCGTCAAATCGCGCACCAGACCAATACCATCGCTATTATGCCCCCAAAGCTTGCCTTCTTTCATTGCCAAGGTATTAACAGCCTTTGCTGTTTTTGCCCCCATCGTTAAGTGCTCACACAAACGATACGCTTCTTCTTTAAAAGGTAACGTCACATTAAGACCACAACCTCCTTGGGCAAAAAAAGACTGAATCGTCGCCTCAAACTGATCTAAGGGTGCAAGAATCTTATCATAATAATATTCACCCTGTATTTGCTCACGAAATCCTTCATGAATAAAAGGCGATAAGCTATGCGCAATCGGATTACCGACAACAGCGAATTTTTTCATCCAACTTCCCCTAAACCATTTGATTCATTTTGTTTGTTCATTTGCTGGCTTAATACCTGCAAAGCACGCTGTAGTTGATTTGCACGCTGCTGACACTGACGCTCATCACGCTTAAGCTTCGCCTGGTAATACTGCAACTGCCTAAAGCGATTATACACACCTTCAAGTGCGGGGTCTTTATCCAGCTCTTGTTGTGTCTTTGCCCAAACTATCGCTTGATGCTGATCATGCAGCACCTTTTTCAGCTGCTCTTCGCTATTGTGCAACGTTTCATCAACTGCATTTAGCTCACGAAAAAGCTCAGCCAATAAGCTGCGCTCTTCTTTAATCGTATGTGAATTTCCAGCTAGCACTGCCAAAAAATAACTCAGTGTTCCCCAAAAAGAGCGATCTTCCTTAGTGATGCTTTTAACACGATTACTAACAATTTGGACTTCCCCTTCAATTTTCTTTTTTTGCTCAAGCAAGTGCTCATAAGCTAGCAGGGTATGTTGATAACGCTTCACATCCACACAAATAACAGCCAACGCACTGGTCAGCCGGCATTGCTCATCATTTAATTTTTGCAAACGCCCTTCAATTTGACTTACTTGCTCAATTAAGCTCTGGCGACTATAAACAAGACCATGCGACGCATCCAGATTGCCTTCTTGCATAATGCTATAAGATGATAATACCGCTTTAACATACTCTTGGTTTAACTCTGCCATAGCCACACGCATCAAATGGCGTTGCTGTTTGCGATAATCAGTCAAAGAACGATCAACTAACTCCTGCGCACGCAATCCGCGATGACAATCTGCTAAACTAAAACTGCGTTGCTCGTCACAGTCAGGAAATGCATAAAAATAAAGCGCTTCCCCAACTAACAGTACTAAGCGCAAGCTCTCTTGATATTCATGTTGCAAAAAATTAAGTGCTTGCTCAGACCAGGCGTTAACATCAAAATGCTGGGTATCGATGCTCTGACTCGGATAAATCACTTTGCCACGCAATAATACCAAGGCTGACTGACTTAGCTTGCGGCCTAAACGATCTTTGGCATCCTCAATATAATGCTCAAGCAAAGGCAATAAAGACAGCTCGCCCAATAAAACCTGACCCTGTTGCGCATGTAATTCTACACTTTTTAAGCAATCAGCAACCGACGCTTTACTGCGCCCACCTTTACGCGAAAAAGTCTCTATGCCCAGCCAATCAACAGGCTCATGCTCACTTTCCTTAGCTATTATCGCGTCCATGCTAACTCCCCTCTAGTCTACCCGCTGAATTATAAATCCGTTTAATTCTAATTTAATACTAAGACTAAGCAGCAAAAATCGCCAATAAAGCCAATAGTTTTAATAAAACGTAAGCGTCGCTACCTCGGTAGGTATTTTGCACATCCAATGATGCAAAATCGCCGAGCAAAACGCGACGACTATAAACCCTCGGCTGTCCGCGTCACACAGCGTTACGTGCCTTGCTTAGCACTCCATGGCTCGCAGCGAATGCGCTGCTTTGGCTTATTGTTAAAATGTTAGCAAAAAAGGCGAGATTCTAAGCACTGTAACTGTTCTGCCAGCAAAGTTGCAGAGTCCAAACACAAATTAATATGGCCCACCTTGCGCCCAGCCCGTGCTGACTTACCATAACAATGATAGCGAGCCTGATCCGATAGGCTTAACACCTCTTCAAGCTTAGGCATGGTACCTAAACAGTTAATCATTGCAGCATGTCCTAGTGCACTAACCTCGCCTAGCGGTAAACCTAACACCGCACGCAAATGATTCTCAAACTGTGACGTTACCGCAGCATCGAGCGTCCAGTGCCCTGAATTATGCACACGGGGGGCAATTTCATTGGCAATTAGCTCACCCTGTAATGAAAAAAATTCAATGGTTAGTACACCAACATAATTGAGCTTATCCAGCAAACGCTCTATATACCCTTCCGCTTGCTGTTGTAAAGCAGAGTTATCTAACACCTTAGATACATGCAATACACCATTGCGGTGCGTATTTTCAGTGATCGGGTACACTTTAATATGACCTTGCTGATCTCTAACACCAATCACCGAGATTTCAAAGTCAAAGCCAACAGCAGCTTCTAGAATTAACGGCTGCCCACCCATATCCTGCCACGCCCGCGCCAGATCATCTTGGCAACGTAACCAGTATTGCCCCTTGCCATCATAACCAAAACGACGTGTCTTCAACACACATGGCAAGCCCAGCGCATCGACAGCGGCCTTTAAATCATCTTCACTGTTAATATCCGCAAAACCCGCTGTTTTAATGCCTAGCTCATTTAAATACTGCTTTTCTAGCAAGCGATCTTGGGCAATTTCTAAAGCCATTAACAATGGGTAAAAATCAACACAATCAGCAATATACTGAGCTGCCGTGACTGGAATGTTCTCAGTTTCTACTGTCACCGCATCCACTTGCTGAGCAAACTGCTTAAGCTTTTTTTCATCAGTAAAACTCCCTCGCACTACATCAGTGACATCACTGGCTGAGTTTGCCATCGTCGGCTCATAAGCAATAACTTTGACTCCTAAAGGATAACCAGCTAAAGCCAGCATACGAGCAAGCTGCCCACCCCCTAGCACCCCTAAAGTTTTCACAGTTAATTCTCCTTAAATTACACTTCTTGCGGCAATGAATCAGCCAGTACATTTGCTGTTTGCTGATGACGAAAGGCTGTAAGTGCATCAGCTATTTTTTCATCATGGTTAGCTAAGATACTTGCTGCCAGCAAAGCTGCATTGATCGCGCCGGCCTTACCTATAGCCAAAGTTCCGACCGGAATGCCTGCTGGCATCTGTGCAATCGAGAGCAAGGAATCCATCCCGTTTAGTGCTTTAGACTGTACTGGTACGCCTAATACTGGCAATGATGTTTTAGCTGCAACCATCCCTGGTAAATGAGCAGCACCACCGGCACCAGCAATAATCACGTGCAGCCCCCGCTTTTTAGCTGTACTCGCATAATCAAAGAGCAAATCAGGCGTACGATGTGCTGAAACAATACGATACTCATGCCGGGCACCTAATTGCTGCAACATCTGCACCGTATGCTGCATGGTTTCCCAATCACTACTTGAGCCCATAATGACGCCGACTAACGCTTGAGATTCATTCATCATCACCCTCCTGATTGTATCAAAATGACACTGACTATTGCATAGACTAAAGCAGGCCCAATCATACATGAAAACACCTAGCGCTCAAAGCACAATGCCTTGCCAACAGTTGCCGTCAGCCCAGCAATTGCAGTACACTGCATAACTTAATCAACTGTAATTCTCGCGCTATTATTTTGGAGTGATCATGCAACAAGTGGTTCTTGCCTCAAGTAACCTTGGTAAAATCCGTGAAATTGAGCCTTTACTTAGCAATCTTCCCTTACAGATCATTCCACAAAGCCACTTTAATCTCACTGATGCCGTCGAAGATGCAGCTACCTTTGTTGAAAATGCCTTAATCAAAGCACGCCATGCTTGCCAACACACACGCTTACCGGCCATTGCCGATGATTCAGGCTTAGCCGTTGCTGCACTCAACGGCGCCCCAGGGATTATTACCGCTCGCTATGCCGGTGCAGCACGCTCAGATAAAGCGAATATTGATAAAGTTTTAGCAAAGCTTGCAGATAAAACCGAACGCCAAGCTGAATTTCACAGCGTGATGATTTATATGGAACATGCAGAAGATCCTTGCCCAATTATCTGTCATGGCCGCTGGAGCGGTAATATCTTATATCAACGCCAAGGCACGGGTGGATTTGGCTATGACCCAATTTTTTGGGTGCCGACTCATCAATGCAGCGCGGCTGAGTTACCTGCTGAAGTGAAGCAAAAAATTAGCCATCGCGGCCATGCACTCACTAATTTAGTGAATGTATTAAAGAAAAAATACAGTAATAACTAACACTCATGTTAATTACTGCATTACCTCCGCTATCACTTTATATTCATATTCCTTGGTGTATAAAAAAATGCCCGTATTGCGACTTTAACTCGCACCCGATGCGCGGTGATTTGCCAGAAGCAGAGTATATCCAACGTTTAATTACAGATTTAAAACTAGAGCTTGAAAATCTATCAAACTCAAATCCAAATAATACACGTGCTTTAAGCAGTATTTTTATCGGTGGCGGCACTCCAAGTTTATTTTCTCCAAACTCTATTTATGATTTATTGACCCAAATACAAAGCTTAATTCCATTTAAAAATGATATGGAAATCACTCTAGAAGCCAACCCAAGCACATTCGAATATCAACGTTTTATTGATTATAATCATGCGGGTATTAACCGTTTATCTATCGGCATTCAAAGCTTTAACAATAGTCAATTAAAAAATTTAGGGCGAGTACATGACAGCAAAGACGCCTTTGCAGCCATCGATATTGCTCATCAATCCGGCTTTAACAGCTTTAATATCGATATTATGTATGGCCTACCTAAACAAACTCACAACCAAGCCTTAGCCGACTTAAAGCAAGCGATTGCTTTAAAACCTCCTCACTTATCTTGGTATCAACTTACTCTTGAGCCCAATACGCTATTTCATGCCCAACCGCCTAAATTACCCGATGATGAGTCCATTTGGCAGATGCAGTTAACAGGTCAAGAGTTATTAAAAAAGCAAGGGTTACACCAATACGAAATCTCTGCTTATAGTCAAGATCAACATCAAGCCAAACATAATACTAATTATTGGCAATTTGGTGACTACCTTGGCATCGGTGCCGGTGCCCATGGTAAAATTACATCAATTAAGCAAAATAACATTACGCGACGCTGGAAACTAAAACACCCCAAAGCCTATCTAGATTCAAAACAAAATTTACTGGCAGGATCACAAATAATAAAGCCTGAAGATTTACCTTTTGAATTTATGATGAATGCACTGCGTTTAACTACGGGTGTACCAACAGGCTATTTTTCTGCACGTACAGGATTAGCATTCAGCACCATTCAGCCCAAATTAACTCAATTACAAACACAAGATTTATTAAGTGCAAATCCAGATACAATCTGCACAAGCTTTAAGGGCAGGCAGTTTTTAAATAGCCTGCTTGAAAAATTTATTTAAATGCTACAGTCATTTTCAAAAGGAGACCCTCATGAGTAACATTAAGCTTGGCATTATCATGGATGATATTAATCAGGTAATGCCTGAAAAAGACACCGGTTTTGCCATGATGCTAGAAGCCTCACGACGAGGTTATGATATTTCCTACATTCAACAACATGCACTTTATAGCACTAATGGTAAAGTCTATGCCCATTGCCAGCAAGTAACCGTACAAGACCAGCCTCATGATTTTTATCAAATAGAATCAGAACAAACACTAGACTTAAGTACACTCAACGTTATACTCATGCGTAAAGATCCACCATTTGATCTAGAGTATATCTATACCACCTATATGCTTGAGCAATTAGAAACTCAAGGTGTATTGGTCGTCAATAAACCACAAAGTCTGCGTGATTTGAATGAAAAATTCACTATCAGCCGTTATGCCAAATTCTGCACACCAACATTAATTACAAAAAACAAACTTCAAATTATTAAATTTTCAAATCAACATGATGAAATAGTAATTAAGCCTCTTAATTTAATGGGTGGAGAATCTATTTTCAGAGTAAAAAAAGGCGATCCTAACCTTGAGGTTATTTTAGATACCCTTAGCAAAAATCACAGTACAACATTAATGATACAAAAGTTTATTCCTGAAGTGATATATGGCGATAAACGCATTTTAATCATTAATGGCAGCCCTTACCCTTATGCCCTAGCACGCATTCCAAAAGATGATAAAAGCCGCGCTAATCTTGCCGCCGGCGGCACAGGTATCGGCCAAGCATTAAGCGAACGCGATTTAGAAATTGCCCAAACAGTTGGCCCCATGCTTAAAGAAAAAGGTGTGTTATTTGCCGGTTTAGATATTATCGGTGATTATTTAACAGAAATTAATGTGACCAGCCCCACCTGTGTACGCCAACTTGATGCACAATATAGTGATAATATTTTAGCCACACTTTTTGATGTTATTGAAACAAAAGTTAAAAATTAACTAAATAAAAACTATACTTTTAACCTATTTTAGTAGACTGGCTATTCATTAGCCAGTCATTTAATTTACTTATTAACAATATTAGTTAACTATTAAATAAAATTCATTTAAATATAAATTAATTTATATTAGCTATATTTTCCTATGTATTTAAAATATAAAAACAAAATTTTCATTCATTACCTTGCTTATCAAGCTAAAAAAATGGCACTGTGCAAGTAAATGCTGACCACATTGCAGAGCACTATGTCAAAACACTCATTACCGCCGCTCTGTTTGGTGATATGGCTTAAAAGTGGTATAAAAAGTGTTGTGTGATAAATGTTGTTTTTGGAAATATAGAATAGGGGACTTTGTGCGTTACTCAAAGCTGCTTTTGCATAGTTTGATCATTGTTATTTGTGCTGCAGTAATATTTTTTATCTATTGGCCTAGCAAGGCGCAAGAACCTGCTCAGTCTTATTCTAAGGTTACAGTGACTGTAGCACCTGTAAGAAGCCAGTTATCGTCAAATACCATTTCTTTGAATGGCTTACTAAAAGCGAAAAATCAAGTTGAGATTGCAAGTCAAATGGCTGGACTTGTAAAGCATATCTACTTTCATAGCGGTCAAAGTGTTCAGCAGGGTACTGTACTCGTGAAGCTAGATGATGGTGTTTATCAGGCGGATCTGTCATCAGCACAAGCAAAGTATGCAGCCTATGATAAGCGTTATAAGCGGTTTGTGTATTTGAAAAAATTTGGTGATGTGAGTGATCAAGATTTAGAAGCGGCTTATATTAATCTACGTAGTTATCAGGCAGAGATGGATAAGCTGAAGGTGCTAATTGCTCAAACGGTGATTAAAGCACCTTTTTCTGGTCGATTGGGAAAGAGCCAAATTGTCGTTGGTAGTTATGTCGATGCTGGAAGCACGTTGGTGAAATTGGTCGATACTGAGCAGCTTCTAGCAAGTTACAATGTCCCTGGAGAGTACTACCCTCAGCTAAGAACTCAGCAAGTAGTTACCGTTGCAAGTGATGCTTACCCTAACCATTTATTTCAAGGGAATACCCAGTTTATTTCTCCAATTATTGCCGCTGATACCAATACCGTATTGGTTCAAGCGCTGATTGATAATCCAGATCATAAATTAACTGCAGGAATGTATGTTAAAATACAGCAAAATATTGGTAAAAAAATAAAACAGCTGTTGATTCCAACAATAGCATTAATGCCTGTGATCGATGGAGAGCGTGTTTACCTTATTGACGATCATAACCGCGCGATGTCTGTATTGGTGCAAGTTAGCCAAATTCATGACCATTATGCCACTGTTCTTAGTGGCTTAAAGCCGGGGCAAAGGGTCGTGACTGCAGGGCAAGAAAAACTAAAGGACGGTGATAAGGTGCAAATTATTCATTCGGAGGCAAGTATTTGAGTCTTCCAGATTTTTGTATTAAAAATCCAGTGATCACCGTTGTTATTTCTCTGGTGATTATTTTACTAGGGTTAATTGCTTATACTCGTTTATCAATTACAGGTTACCCTAATATCTCTCTACCGCAAGTAGGTGTTCATACGACCTTATCGGGTGCAAGTGCATCTTACATGGAGAACCAAGTCAGTGCAGTGATTGAAGCTCAACTTGCCAATTTAACCGGAGTTGATTTTGTCGAGTCTAGCAGTCAGCCAGGAGTGAGTGATGTGCTTTTGCAGTTTAAGCACGGCGTTAATATCAATCAGAAAGTCAACGAGATTAGTAATGCCTTGGCCAAGGTTTCAAGCCGTTTACCGCATGGTATTGTTGGTCCCGAAGTCCATGCGGCAAACCCTAATGAAACACCGATTATTAGTGTGTTTATTGCTGATGACAAACATAATATTACTTATTTAACTGATTATATTAAACGTTATATTCAACCACAGTTACAACGTATTTCCGGTGTGGCAACAGTCAACGCTTCAGGGAGTCATAATTATGCTGTGCGGATGTGGCTGGAACCTGCAAAAATGGCTACGTTGCAGGTGACTGTTGAGGATGTGATTAATGCAATAAAAAGCCAAAATACCTTGAGTCAAAACGGCGAAATAAAAACAACAAGCCGAACTTACCCATTGATTCCTGATGCACGCATTAATCGAGTCAATGACTTTAATCATCTCATTATTAGCCATAGCCAAAATAAAAATATTCGTTTTGATAATATTGGCTCTGTAGGCTTAGGGTCGGATAATAATCAGTCCTTTTCCACTTATGATGGCAAAAAGGGTGTGAGTATTGGTGTTGTGCCTGCAAGTAATGCGAATCCGCTAGAAGTTGCTCAATCAGTGTATCAAAGTGTGAAGATGCTTGAAGAGCATTTGCCTGAAGGTATGAGCATTAAAGTTGCCTATGATTTAAGTTTATTTTTACAATCATCGATTGATAGTGTGTATGAATCCCTCTGGGTGGCGGCAGCTCTTGTTGTTTTGATTGTTTTTATTTTTTTAGGTTCATTAAGGGCAAGTTTAATCCCATTACTTACCTTACCAATTTGTTTGATTGGCACTTTCTTTTTTATTTATCTTTTTGGCTTTACCCTGAATATTATTAGTTTACTCGCTTTAGTATTAGCCATTGGCCTAATCGTCGATGATGCCATTGTTATTTTAGAAAACAGTTATCGCTATATCCAATCAGGTTTACCCGCACGTCAGGCCGCATTTAAAGGGACAAATGAGGTGGTTTGGCCGGTTATTGCAATTAGTTTAACACTCGTTGCCGTGTATGCGCCATTAGGATTAAGTCAAGGCTTAACTGGGCAGCTTTTTTGGCAATTTGCCTTGACTTTGATTATTGCTGTCGTTCTTTCTAGTCTTGTGGCTTTGACTTTAGCGCCGATGTTGTGTGCTTATTGGTTGAGTGAGAAAGAAAACAAATTTCAACAAAATATAAGCAGTGTACTCAATTATTTGTCAGTACGTTATCGGCTTATTTTATCTTACTGTTTAAGTCATAGAAAGGTTATTATTGCAGGTTTTATCTTTATTTTGATAGCAGGTTATGGGTCTTATCGTCAGTTGCCCAGCGAGTTAGCACCAGTTACAGATCAAGGCTATATTAATATTCACTTTAATGGTCCGACAAATGTGAGTGCGAGTGATATGCAATCTCATGTAAAATCATTGGGAGCTGTATTTGCCAAGCAAAGTAATGTGAGTCATTTTTTGATAAATAGTGGAGAGCCAAATACTAGCCAAGGTCAGGCAACTTTACTCCTTAAGCCTTGGGGAGAAAGAAAACAGTCACAAGAAGAAATTTCACAACAACTTGCAGGGAAGTTAAGCCAGATCCCTGGGATTAATGCAGTGATCGCACCGCCACCGCCTTTAGGAATTGATGGACAAGGTGGCTTTAGCTTGGAGCTTGTATTGATGACGCCAAGGAGTTATCAGTACTTAAATCAAGTGGCGACAGATCTGCTTAAAAATTTAGCACATGCTCCAGGCCTTCAGGGAGTAACGACGAATGTGAAATGGGATAATTTTGAATACCGTGCTCAAGTAAATCGGGCGCTTGCTGCTGATTTAGGTGTGGACACGGCTGAAGTGACAAATACATTGTCAGTATTAATGGGGGGGTATCAAGCCGGTGATTATTATTACAATGGTTACCCTTATGATATTATTTTACAGGCTTTGCCTAATCATGTAGCTCAACTCAGTGACCTGCAAAATATTTATGTTAAAACAGCATCTGATACAATGGTGCCAGTTTCAACGCTAGTTAATATCACACAGTCAACGGAACCGACGGTACTTGCTAACTATAATCAACTACATTCGCTACATATTATGGCTAATTTAAAAAGTGGTGTATCAATGAGTGATGCGATTAGCAAAATTAGTACAATATGCAATAAATTTTTACCCGATGATGTGAGTTATCAATTTTTCGGTCAAACTAAAAGCTTTTTATCTTCTAAAAATGATATGGCTGAGAATTTTATTCTAGCGATTATTTTTATTTATTTATTTTTAGCTGCACAGTTTGGCTGTTTTATACAGCCTTTGATTATATTAACTGCAGTACCTGTTGCTATGGCAGGTGCAATATTTGCGTTAAGTCTCACCAAGGGGTCACTGAATTTATTTAGTGAAATTGGCTTAATTACGCTGGTTGGATTAATTAGTAAACATGGGATTTTAATTATTGATATTGCCAATAAAAAATTAGCTGAAGGATATGATAAGTTTGAAGCCATTTTAGAAGCTGCACAATTACGTTTAAGACCTATTTTAATGACGACCATGACGATGGTATTAGGTGCTTTACCCTTGATTTTTCATGGAGGTGCAGGAGCAGAAAGCCGGATGCAATTAGGTATAGTTATTGTCGGTGGTTTAGTATTCGGCACATTGTGTACTTTAGTGGTTGTTCCAGTATTTTACAGCTTATTTTCAACGAACCGCATACCAGCCTTATCAAACGCTAGGAGTGAAGAAGCGCAAAGCTAAAGCTAAGGAATTACCAGGCGCGGTAATAAACTGCAAGCTTTTTATGTAAATCAACGTCACCATCATAAGCGTAGTCATCAAAATAGAGTCTTTAAAGGGCTGGCTAAAAATACGCTTCAACGATGGATTGGTTCTATGATTTTAAGCTTCATCTGATTGCAAATGGTATGAGAGAGCTGATGACCTTTAAACTTATAAACTTAGCCAGGCAACAACGAACAACCGTAGATTATTCTTCTTAAGTTTGACTGGAGTGCTTCTCAACATAGGCTTTAAACGATTCCAAATCAGCGGTAATATAAAAGTGCGCTTTTTGATAGTTTGTTTTGGCTGAAGGTCACCTTGTTTAACAGCATCGACTGCTCGCTCCCTTAAAGCTAAATTATAGGGACGCATATTATTTTAAATTTCACTTTAAAAACAAAGCACTATTATATTCAATTTAAGTGTCCGGTGCTAATTGAAGATCGCCATATAAACATTAATATTATAATCAATCACCAACTGATTTTATTCTTAAATATTGATGCAAATTTACAAATAAGGTTAGATTAATTTATTGTTGTATCTTTTATGTTTTTCATGTAAATCTAAATAAAACTTTTTATTTTAGATTTAGACGTTAGTGTGAATCTGGGAGTATAGGTACATCGTATGCCACACGTTATCTGGCAAGCTCAAGATGGGCGATCAGCCGAAGAACAACGGCACCTTGAATGGCAAGTTGCCGAACATTATTTAAAAGATACTTCGGCAGGAGTACAAATAAATCCCAAATCTGGCAATAAAAAAACAGCCTATAAAGTTCCTGGAATAGAAGAAAATATTTATTTAACACATCGTTACTTGAAAGGAGGTGAGGGCGAGATTTTTGTCAAATCAAATAGTGATATCTTAGGAAAAGGAAGTTTTAGTCAGGTCACTTTTGGTCAGACAAAAAATGGTCGAATGTGGGTGATCAAAGAGTCTGAAGAAATCCCCGAAAACTCACAAGAAAGTGAGATTGCACTTGACCTGGGCCAAGCAAAGAAACCATTTAAAGGTCAAAGCAAATTTTATCAAGTATATCATTTTTTAGGAACCTCTCTAGATCACTACTTAGTTAAAAACAATCTTACAAAAGAATTGCAGTATGATTTAGCCATTAAAATGGCACGCGCTGTTTACCACTTACATGCAGGGACTTATTCACGACAGTATGAACAATATGCACACCTGGATTTAAAACCGGCAAACTTTTGTATTAATGGTGAAGGCGCTGTTTATTTAATTAATTATGGATTTTCAGAAGAGTTGCCAGGAAAGCTTACTGAGTGCAAAGGCTCTATAACTTACTTGCCTGATGTTTGGCAGGGAATGAGTAAAGAGGCGCTCGATGTCCTTGCATTATTACGAAGTTTATATCTACCTAAATATTTCAAAGCTGTGGGAGAAAATAGGCAGAGAAAGTGTGATACTCCAACTTCTGACATTCAGTGGGTTTTTAAGGAGGATGTTTTATCGAAGAGTGTCTCATTAGCTGGCCTATTATATACACAAAGGGGTAGCGTACCAAAAGTATCAGCCCTTGATGTGTTGTGTAATTTGATTTTGCTTAAATATGATTTAGACACGCACAGCAACCGCCAAATAGTATCTGCTAAGCCCCATGTATTTGCGCAAAGATATCAGCGCTTAGAGTCTATAGGGCTTAATCAACTGGTGTATGTGCAAAAAATAATTAATGAGCCAGATTTTATTAAACACTTTGAAAAGTATAAACCTGAATTTTTAATGCTTACTCAAGCTGGACTTGATCAGGATCAATACAAAGGAAAATATATAGAAAAATTACTTGCTGACCCTCGGCAATTTGCTCAAAGTTATAAATATTTAGAAAATCAAGGAATTAAGCCTCAAATATATCTACAAAAAATACTGGACAACCCTACACAATTTAAGCAAAACGGTCAGAAATTAAAAAATCTTGCTCTTAAGCAGCCAATTTATATTCAAAAAATACTTGATAATCCTGCATTGATTACTCAATTTGAAAAATACCCAGAGGTATTCTTAGATTTGAATCGCCTTGGCCTTAATCAGCGTGAACATATTGACAAAGTACTTCAAACGCCAAGGCAGTTTATGCTAAGCTACCGGCGCTTAAAGGACTGTGGGCTAAATGCAGCAAAATATATTCAAGTAATACTTGATGATCCTCAGCAATTTGAGCAGCGCTGTCAGCACCTAGAAGCTTTTGGCTTGGATCTATATCGCTTTATTGAAAAACTTGTTGATGCCCCTACTACTTTTGATGACAATATTCCGGGCATGCTTAAGCTACATGCAGTCTACAAAAAACTTTCTGAAAAAATTGCAGCTAATCAACTTCTGGTGCGTGGAGTACTTGGTGTTGGGGTTGATATTATTTTTAAAGGAGAGAAAAAAACAGTCCCAACAGGAATTGGTAATTTGTGGAGTGTTGTTGTAGAGAAATGGAAAACTGAATCTCACGCTAAAGGTACAACTCCACAAGCAAATCTGCCGAGTATGTTATGGCTATCATATCGGGATTCGCAAACACAAGAAGTGTATCAAAGTATTAATCAGTTATTATCATAAGCTATTAATGGTTCTATCGCATTTTGCGCATCATGTTAGCGTGTCACTTTTTCTCAAGCTGTAATCATGATCAATTTCAGCGGTCGTCACTTTAAAAAATATGATTATGACGGCGATCCGTTGGTATATTGCTTACACCCTTAGTTATCATGACATCGAAAAACTAATGGCAGAGCGTGGCATCCAAGTTCATCACTCAACGATTCCCCATACTCATTCTATTTTATAGTGTATATAAAGAATATCATCCCATTATCATTATTTACTCACCTTACGCACAGGTCATAAACATTTTAATCGCCTAAGCTCTTCAAAAGCTATTTGATTTGACCGCACAAGTAATTTATATTTGAGTGCAAAGTGGTTAAGTTGTGCTTTTACACTCAATGTTTCTAGTTTACAAAATGCCACGATTGATGCAAAAATATGATTGCATTGTGACCGAACAGTTTTAGTTGGTGATTATGCTAAACTTGCATTTCATTTAATCGACTTATGATATTCTTCAATTTTCCATCGTTTTTGATAGATTTTGTAAAGCCCATCACCATCCGTCTCTAAATCATTTGTTATTAAATAGAGGTGACCTGTTGAC
>NZ_AMFF02000063.1:8073-29560 GCF_000297215.2 Piscirickettsia salmonis LF-89 = ATCC VR-1361 | reverse complement strand
TTTTCGCAACAGTGCCTTAAATGTGGCATCGCTTTTGCGAAGCCTGAGCCAATCTGTTGTGCGCCCTGAGTAACGTCTTTAAGCTGATAAAATAAGTTATTTTCTTCCATCAGCGTCTCACCAATTTGAGCGGTACGAATCGCTACGGCTGAATCAATGAGTAGACCTGCACCTGCCGTCGCTCCAGCAATACCATCAACAACCCAACCCATCGGTGTTACAGCAAAAACAGCCATTCCCACGTAAGCCAGTGTCTTTCCTGGATGACCTTCAACATAATGCAGCCCATGCTTTGCACTATCCTCAACCATAGAGAAAAAGCCTTTAGTCTTATCCCACCATGACTCATGAGAACCCTCTTGATCATGTGCCACAGGTGCGATATACCTCGTTCTTGTTGGCCACATACTTTGCTCGGTCGGCAAGACCGTATGATCCGCTAAATCCGTATTAAATGCTAAAGATATCCTCGCCTTGTCTTGAACTTCCCGCCACGGCTGTCCGGTGATTTGCTGCAGCGAGTTTAAAACGTCTCTGATGTGCACAGATTGATTATCCATTATATTCATTCCCTCTATATTTATTTTCTGCAATATATTATCGCATCAAGATAAAAAATATTCACAAAGACACATTGCTTTAGATCTTTAAGCTCCTAAGCTTAATGATAAAAGATGAGAGATATCACAGGTTGATTCCCTCATTTCATCAACATCAGCAAAAACCATTTGACTAAAAAATGGAAGTTGTTTATCCATGACAGATCTAGATCTATTTACTCCCGCTTTATTTTCTTTATCAAATATCCAGCCATCCATTCCCAAAACGAGCGTATTTGATAAAAACCTCATTACAACACAACAAAAGCGCCCCAAGCGTGAACAATCCTCCTGAAGGCCCAAATTAGATAAAAACTCATCCTCATATTCAGCAAGTTTAGTTTTCATATTTTCAATACAGGGACTATCCGACATCACAAAATCAAAAAATGACTGCATAACATTAGTCTTATAAGTAAGGTAATGATCTTCTAAATCTACTAAACCAGTTTGCCCAATGTCACCAAGTGATCTCCCACAAACCAGATCATAGACATCTTCAATTTTACTTTTTACAGTTTCTAAGCACTGGCTATTTTTAGCAAACTGCTCAGGGCTAGCCTGCACTTTTTGGTTAAGATGATATAAATTCTCAGGGCCAAGCAGCTCTTGACTATTTAACCAATTATAATGAGCCATAAGTAAACGGCAATTTCGTTTAAAATCTTCAGGGCCTTGTTGATAAGCAGAGAAAAGCTCACCTCTATCAACTCCTAACAATTGGAACGCTTTTTTATTGTTAAGGTATACAACATCAAAATCAGCGCACGCAAGGTCATCAGAAGAGAGTTCTGTTGCACCTGTTAATGCTGTTGCTTCAACAACTAAAGAACCAACGTCTGATGCCCCGATAATTCTCTCTATCGCATCAACATCTGCAACCTCTCTAAAATCCATAACATATTTACTTCTAATATTTACAAGAGCATTGAGCCCTGGGGGCTGCCCATCATCTGTAGGGTCATATACTCGATCTTCAGGGCTTAACCCTAAGCTTTTGGCACAATAATCCTGCACTAAATCATAACGGCTTTGATGGGATTTTAAACGCTCAAGTTGCAAAACATTTGGTATTGATGATTGAAGTCCATCGATGCCGGTATGGTCCAAAGCAACCTGTTTGACTGTTAGCCTAGTTTCATCTGTATGTTTAGCTATAAGAGAAGTAAACCATAGCAATCCACAACCACCGGCAATGAGAATGGTACAGGCTTTAACATTTTCAGCTAAAGAAGCTTGCTCTGGTGTTACCGTGTATTTATAAGGGAGATCTCCCGGAACAGGATCCACGGCTAAAATTTGCACCGGAATATCACACGTATCAGGGTCTTCGGCTAATTTATTTGCCAGCATATAACAACTGACTCCACCACGACTATGACCTGAAATTGCTATATAAGGCGGCGTACCGTGTTCACGAATGTGCTGTTTTATAAAATCACGAGCATCATCAGTGTTTTGATTCCAATTCTTATTTCCACTTGAACCATCAATGGCTCCAAGCCATGAAGTAATATAATTATCTCCATCTTCATAGTAGTTTCCAGGCCCTTGCCTGAGAAAAATAGGCCCTTTGCTTTCTTCTTCCCATTGCAAGGCGAGAGTAGATATCAGTTCACCTTCACTTTGGTGCCCTAAATTAGTAGAAGTTCCTTGAAAAAAAATACCGATAGGCTTTGGCATAAACTATTCTTAATAAATCATAACATGATAAACATCATTATCATGTTAATTTTATCTTTTAATACTTAGATATAGTCAGGTTTTTTTATTTTTTTGAAAAAAAAATATAAATCAACAGGGATATAACCTAATATTTTATTTATTAGAATGGAATATACAGATAAAACACAGAAAATTATCAAGAAAAACAAATATAACCCTATTACGACTTCAGAGAAAAGTCGATAATTTCAAGTATTGATTCCTATCGACTACTGATCACTATTATCAAGATAAAATCAATAAACATAGCCATAAAAAAGCTAAGACAGTTATAATACCAAAATCAAAGCATACACTTAGTTTAGCATAGAGAATTTACATGAAATCCATCATCGACTCACCCATCGGACCGCTGGCAATTACCACAGACCAAGAGGCACTCACTCAACTTTGCTTTGCAAGCACTACTGAGCTTCAACACGATCAACAATCTCAAACCAACAATCTCAACGAGACTATCATACCCACCCTACATAAACATGTGATATCAGAGCTAGCGCACTATTTTAAACATTCTAACTTAGCTTCAAATCAACGCTTCTCAGTACCCATAAAGCTTGAAGGTACACAATTTCAGCAACGTGTCTGGCAAGCCCTGCAAAACATCCCCGCTGGAGAAACTTTAACCTATGGCGAGCTGGCAAAAAAACTCAATACAGGGCCACGTGCGATTGGTGCCGCATGCAGAACCAATCCAATTCCTGTGATTATTCCATGTCATCGAGTGATCTCTAAACAAGGCATTGGCGGCTTTTATGGCAAAACTTCAGGCACATTTTTAAATATCAAAGCCTGGCTGTTGCAACACGAAGGTGCTTTATAATCTGAGCCACATCAATATATTCAGCCGCTTTTTCAGCAGAAAAAGGCGTTAAATAGGGGATTTTTGCGAGTAACGGCACTGGCAACGATTCGGTCAATGTATCAATATTTTCAGCTAAGTAAGACATCTTCTCATCTAAAATATTCGCCACCCAACCTAAACACGCTATATTCTCATGCCTTAATGCTTTCATGCTGAGCAGAGTATGGTTCAAACAACCTAAACGTAAACCGACGACAAAAATCACCGGCCAGCCTAATACCCGTATAAAATCTAAAAAAGTCTCTTGATGATTCAACGGCTGCATTAAGCCACCTGCGCCTTCTAGAATGACTCCCTCTTTATCTGCAACTAAGCTCGTTTTCATCACTGTGAATAAGCGCTCAACCGATAAGCGCTCACCGAGTTCAGCCGCTGCTAAATGCGGTGAAATCGCCGGCTGATAACATAATGGATTAATATTTTCATAAGGAATCTTGCCTTGTAGCAATGCCTCATAGGCAGCAGCATCTTCATTTTTAAAAATACCATTGACCTCCTGCCCACCTGCAGCAATCAGTTTTAAGGGCTGCACATCAAGGCCATATGAAAGTAATTTATGTACTAAACCCACACCAAAACAGGTTTTACCAACCTCTGTATCAGTGCCTACAATAATCACCCCTGGCATATTTTTTACTACCTTATCTTAATCTTAGTCTTGTCTTGCTTTTCTCTTTCTCTTGTACTGCAATGGCTCTATTTTTTTAAACTTTCTAGCGACACTAAAACTTCTCCGGAATTTAAGCGCTGCTTTTGTTCAGGCACCCAAGCATGGCCATAAATCACCTCAAAAGTCGCAGGCAGTGCACCTTCACTCGTGCGATACTGCTCATAAGCGTGCTTCACACGCTCTAGCGCACCACGGCCCATCAAACCCTGACGTTTATCTCGAGCATGATTATTCGCCCCTATAGTTTTTAAATCACCCATTAAAGCCATAACATCCGTATAGGTCATTTGAATATATTCCATATCCATCACTGGGTCAGCAAAACCTTGTTTTAATAATAAATCACCAACATCATGCATATCGATAAACGCATTGACATGTGGATGATCATCCACCTGACTAAAACTCGCTTTTAGCTCTTTTAACGTATCCGGCCCAAAGGTTGTAAAGGTAAATAAACTCCCAGGCTTTAATACCCGCCATACCTCACTAAACACCTTAGCTAAATCACTCACCCAGTGCAGACAACTGCTACTAGTAATCAAATCCAAACTATCGGCCATAAAAGGTAAGTGCTCTATATCCGCAGCAATCCAGTGATTTTTCTTAAATAGCTTATCCTGACGACGTGCTTGTCTTAACATTTTTTCAGCCAAATCAAGACCGACGACCTGCGCCTTACTAAAACGCGCTTTCATATGCCGCGTCAACACCCCAGTCCCTGCCCCCAAATCAACAATTCTTTCAGGGTTTAAATGCACAAAATCTAAACGTTCATCCAAACGTTTAGCAATTTCCACCTGCAAAATTGCCGCTGCTTGATAACCACAAGCAGCCTGATTAAAGGCACTACACACTTCTTTTTTATTAAACTGTTGTTTTATCATTACTCAATATTCTTATCCAAGCGGCAAGCTCATGTACATGAGTTAATAACGGCAAATGTGCCGCGCCCATAATGACCTGATAATCTAGCCCCGTCGTCTGATAATAGGGTAAGGCCAACGGCGCAATCCTATCATATTCACCATAAAGGTGCAGTTGTGGCTGAATAAAATCGCCTTCCAAAGCTCTAAAATCTGCAGTCGCCAGTATCTCCAGACCAAGATTTAATGTCGCACTTGCAACCTTTTCTGCAACAAAGCGCTTTGCCCAGGCCATAAAATTAGCAGGTTTATAACCACCTTGAATCTGCAAAGCACAAAAGCGCTGTTTTAAGCGTAAAATATTAGCAATTCCAACGTCAGTATCAATATCAGAAAAAACCTGCTGAAATGCCAATAATTGCTGAGGATTTAAACCATTCCAGCCGTTTTCTTTAACGAAATAAGGCGGACTTGCAATTGTGATTAACCCTCGCACCTGCTGCTTTCTTGCCATCATTGTCACTTGCCGTGCAATCAAACCACCTAAGGACCAGCCAATAACCACACTCTCTTTTAGGCCCTGTTGTATCATCATGGTTAATACATACTCAGCAATTTGCTGAATATTCCCCGCCCCTTGATCTGCGATCTGAGCATAGCCCGGCAAATCAATTGTACAAATAGTAAATTCATTGCTTAAATGCTGACACACCCCCTGCCAAACCCAAGACGAGGCACCCCAACCATGAATTAACACCAGGTTTTTCTTAGCCATATTTTAAGCCATAAATATAAATTAACTAGATTAAAGCGCTTGCTCTTGTAAATATGCTAAAGCCTCAACAAAACGCTGAATATCTGCCTTGCAATGCGCTGCTGTCACAGTAATACGCAAACGTGAAGCTCCCTGTGCTACTGAAGGTGGCCGCATAGCAGCAACCCAGAACCCTTGTTCTTTTAGCGCCTGTTGCCACTGTAATGCACGCTGCTCTGTCTTTAAAATAATCACCTGAATCGGTGACAAGGAGCCTTCTTCATAAACGACACCTTGTTTTTTGCATAATGCAAGAAAGTAGTCAATGTTTGTTTGTAAGCGCTCACGCAATTCATCACCTTCTCTTGAGCGAATCAGTGCCAAACTCGCGCGTGCTGCAGCAGCCCACGCGGGTGGTTGTGCTGTCGTATAAATCGCACTGCGTGAAAACTGTGTTAAATATTCAATTAAGCAACAAGAACCTGCAGCAATCCCACCCATCACGCCAAACGCCTTACCTAGTCCTGCCGTCATCAGGCCATTTTCTGGTAATTGAGACAAACAAGTACTCAATCCGCGACCTTGCTCACCGAAAATACCCAGGCTATGGGTTTCATCCAATAATGCATTCACCTGATAGCGCTCTATCAACCCAAGTAATTCAGCCATAGGGACCTGATGGCCATCCATACTAAATAACGCCTCACTGACCACCCATAAGCTCCGTTTCGTTGAAGTCCCTGCTAAGTTTTTAGCGACTGGATCTTCATTGCAACTTTTATCAAGCTGGTGAAACATATCTCGCACTGTTAGCTTTTTAAGTAAGCGCGTCAGATCTTGCATATTATTATGAGCAAAACGCCGAATATGAGCATGGGCCTGTAAGCTACCATCTAACAATGATGCATGATTCTCTCGATCGTGAATCACTGGAGCTTCAGAGGACAGTAGCGCTGTTAGTGTGCCAATATTCGCCATATATCCAGAAGAGTAAAGCAAGACGGCATCAACCTGTAACCATTCAGCCAGCTCTTTTTGTAATGCCTCATGCTCCGGATGAAACCCTGTGACTTGTGCTGATGAGCCACTGCCGACCCCATAGTGATTAATCGCCTGCACTGCAGCCTGCTTTAAGGCATGATGCTGACTTAAACCAAGATAATCATTGCTGGCAAAATTAACATAACACTCACCAGCTACTTGGCAGCGGCCATACTCACCTTGCTGCATACTATAACGAATACGCATACGCTGCTTTTCTTGATGAGCCATTAATTGTGATTCAAGCTTGGCGAATAAGGCCATTATGCTGACTCTAATTGCTTTTTATTAATACCCAACTTGTCAAAAAGTGCATAATCCTGCTCATAATGACGTGATGGCACCGTCAGTAATTTTTCTCCAGAATGAATCGAATTTGCACCGGCAAAAAAAACAAGACTGTGCATCTCATCGTTCATCAAATGTCGCCCAGCGGTTAAGCGTACCACTGATTTAGGCATTAAAATACGTGCAACGGCGACAGTACGCACCACCTCAAACGAGTCAATAATTTCGCGATTTTCTAAGGGAGTACCTTTAATAGGGATTAATACATTAATGGGCACGCTTTTAGGTTGTTCAGGCAAGCTTGCTAATTCTATCAATAAACTTTCACGGTCATGGCGCCCTTCACCTAAACCGACAATGCCACCACTACACACATTAATTCCAGCATTGCGCACATGGGCAATCGTCTCTAAACGATCATCAAAAGTCCGTGTTTTAATAATTTCAGGATAATACTCACGTGATGTGTCTAAATTATGATTATAATAATCTAAACCCGCCTCTTTAAGCTTATCGGCTTGCTCTTTTGATAGCATCCCTAAGGTCACACACGCTTCCATGCCCATGTCTTTAACCTCTTTGACCATATCAATCACCGCATCCAATTGCTTTTCTGGTGGACAGCGCCAACCCGCTCCCATACAAAATCGTGTTGCACCTGCCGCTTTAGCTTTTTGTGCTTCTGCTTTTACTTTATCAAGTGACACTAACTTTTCACGTTCAAGACTTGTTTTATAATGGCCACTCTGTGCACAATATTTACAATCCTCAGGACAAGCCCCTGTTTTAATACTAAGCAAGGTACTGACCTGAACTTCGTTTGGATTAAAACATTGGCGATGGACCGTATGTGCACGGAACAGCAAGTCATTCAATGGCAAATTAAACAAGTCAGCAACTTCACTTTGCTGCCAATCATGACGAATCGCAGAATTCATAAAACACCCCAAATTTTATTCAAACTGCCAGGTAGACTAAAGCATGCGCACCTATAGTCAACTTTTATATATTAAAAAGGTTTACAATAAAATTGTAAAGAGTGCAGCCGCAACTAAGGCAACACACTTTTTATTTCCTTACCATTGTGTATTTTGCCAAGCGCATACAGAAAACCACGATATCTGTCCATATTGCCTGGATGATTTGCCCTGGATTCAAGCAGCCTGTGCACGCTGTGCACACCCCTTACCCGCCCATCAGGATTATTGCGGCAACTGCATCAGCACACCACCCCCCTTTCACTACTCGCATAGCCTGCTCGAATTTAACTGGCAAGCACAATTTCTTATTTATCAGCTTAAGTATCAAAAAAACCCAGCCTATGCCAAACTGTTAGCCCAGCTTTTTATCTACCGCATAAAAATCACTCATTTACCTGATGCTCTCCTTGCCGTGCCTTTACATCAGGGCCGCTTAAAACAACGTGGCTTTAATCAAAGTCAACTCATTACCAATCAACTAGCCAAGCACTATCAGATTCCAATCATCCAGCCAATTAAACGCATAAAAAATACACAATCACAAACGGGTCTAAATAAAAAACAACGGGAAAATAACTTGAAAAATGCCTTTCAAATCACTCAAACAATCAGTAAAAATTTAAGCCACCTTGCCATTATCGATGATGTTTTAACCACTGGTGCGACCATCTCAGAATTAAGCCAATTATTAATTCACCACACAGGCATCGAAAAAATCAGTGTATGGACCTTAGCAAGAACCTGCAAATCTTAGCTTTTAAACGATGACGATGACGATGACTATAACTATGAAAAGACGAAAAACTACATTATTTATAATGAAGTTTCTGCAGAATTAGCAACAGTACCCTCTCGAGCTTGAGGCGTCCTATCTTCTAGCTCCATATCACAAAATTGGCGACATTGGTATAATCCAGCGCGATAAGATTCATGCCGAAGCACCGTAAGCGTCGCTACCTCGGTAGGTATTTTGCACATCCAATGATGCAAAATCGCCGAGCAAAACGCGACGACTATAAACCCTCCATGGCTCGCAGCGTATGACTGGTCTTTGTATAGATGGAATAACTTTATAAAATTCACCTGGGTCTATTCCTAGATCAAGGCCATCCTTAGCAATAAGAGCCGATAATTTATCTTCAATCATTTTTAAGCTATTTTTCCCAGTTGCTGTCTTGCCATAATGATTCGAATATTGCCTCATCCAGGATCGCTGGCGCCAAATATCATGATATTCACTGAACGGATTAGTCTTACCCTCTAAAATAGCATGGTACAACATGAGTAGGCTTGTTTGGCTCCGCGTATTCTCAATAACACCAAATATAGCTTGCTTATAACTTGCTACCGCAAAACTTGGCCTGTTTTTATCCCGCCATTGAGTAAGCCATAAAGGTACTTGGTGACCTTCATCTCTTTCCTTCATGCTATTTAAATAGCAATCAACCACATTCCAGAGCGTCTCAATATGATGGTTCATACCACGCCCTTTCACTAAAGCAGGCGCGGCATGCAATGCACGTTCAAACTCTTCTTGTGATAAGCACATTTGACCTTTCATTGACCGCATCAGATTGTAATATGCCGATGCAATACCAGCACGATCAATGCCATCTTTACAGGTCATATTAAAAGAGTTCGGCTGTAATGTTTCAATAATATACTGACTAAGATCAGACTTTAAAAAATGAAAATATAGTGCATGGCGCTCTCTTTTACTTAACTGTGATTTCCCTTCAAAGCCTAAGGTTTTAATACTCTTTTCAAGCAACTCAGTTAGCTTTTTATATTCATCGCTGTCTTTACCTTGCTCTTTAAATAAGGAGCCCGTATAGAGCAAATGTTTCACAAACTCACTGATATAAAAATCTTTACCATTTTTAAGCGCAATTGATAATATCGATTCCTTGATATTTTCCATCGCCACCAGCTCTGTACTCTTTAGGCTATATGTAGATAACATACCATCACTGGCTGGCAAGGTAATCACAGCAATATGTGGATAATTCTCGCGCCCAAACTCTTCTAGCTTTAAAGTTAGCACCCTTTCTTTTTCACCCTGCTTAATTAAATTCCATGTATAATCTCGACGATCCTTGCCAAGGTTATTAATATATAAATGACTGATTTTATTTTTAACCGGCTTCGATGCTTGCACTTCACACCAAGCAGCAAAAAGTGGACTGACTCGAGCACAACCCTCTTTTCTTTGGCCTTGTGTACCAAGTCGTAACTCAATCGGCTGAGCTATCTGTTGACCTGCCTGTTGGTAAGAGTATTTGCGAACTGAAGGGATACTAGTGACATGCATCGGCTTAAAGTTCGCCGCCATCATCGCATAAAACCGACCTTCTTTTGATCCTGCATGCGTCGGTGTTGTACGGTTAATTCTCAGCGCTGGAGTCAAAGCATGAGTAATAGCACTGGCAAGCTCACTGGGTCGATGACATCCGCGCACAATAGGCGCAATTACCCTTCCTGTGTGCTCAAGCACTTGACTTTCATTAAAGTAAATAGAGTCAATTAATTCCTTAAACCCGATATCAGCAGGCAACCTGCCAGAGTTTTTACTGCTATAATCTTCGATATAGTCTTCTAATTCTTGTAAAAAATCAGTATAAAGATCACCATAGCAAAAAGAGTGATCATACTTAGCATGTTTTGCTATTTCAGTAACACCTGCCACAGCAGGAAAACTCTCTGAATCTCTTACCATATAATCAGGAATGTTAACTTGGCTTAAATAATCATAACTATTTTCATTATGCAACCGATCACTGTTATACGGCATATCACACTCCAGGATACATAACCTATGGATTTATAATCCTATAATATATTTATACCTCCTCTTAAACAGTAAATAAACTATCAATTTTTATTAATTTAAATTAAAAATAAAATAAATTTATAAAATAAACTTACAAAATAAAGTCAGTTAAGATAAATAAGCAGATAACATCCACAGTTGTTTTTCTTGCTCGGTAATATAACCACTGACAAGTGCAACCGTTCCTTCATCATCACTGTCTGCTGCACATGTCAAAAGCTCACGCTGTAGCCGAATCACCACCCCATAGCCTTCAATAATACTACGTACACACATTTTTCCATCAGTGATATTAATCGCTTCTTTAACTTCTGTTTGTCCTAAGTAAATGCTATACGCATGAGCGGGTGATTCGCCTAATGTCAGTATACGCTCGGCAATTTCATCAACCTTTGTCAATAAATTATTGTAAATCTCTTCAAACTTTGCATGGAGCTCAAAAAACTGTGGGCCTTGCACATTCCAGTGAAAGCCACGTGTATTCATATAAAACAACTGATAATTCGCTAATAATTTATTTAACTTTTCAGAAATTTTCTTACTTTTTTCCTTATCCAAGCCAATCATATTTTCCGTCATATTCTCTCCCTGTGTTCCCTTATGATATTACCCTAAATACTATTTTTAAAGCAGCAATAACAATGTCAACACAATAACAGGCCCCAAGACTACACCAATCGCTCGCCACAATGGCACATTATAACCAAGCTTAGTAGCAACCCAATGGGCCAATAGCCCTGAAACAACCGCACTTATAATAGCAACAGGTAACACACGCTTGCCCCTTTGTAATTTTACTCGCTTCTCACTATTCATTATCTGTCCATAATGATAGTACTCTGCTCTTTCAGCAACTGCAATCACGCATATCATTAATTGAAATTAACGCCGAAAAATTTCTCGAGAGAGAATAAATACCAAACCTAACACCTGTAATAACAACGCTATCTTTTCCCAACGAGCTCGACTCATTTGCAGGTCAACAATGCTCTCTTCTAACTTAATGAGCTGCACATAACGGCTATTGATAAACTCTAAGTTAACCGCTCTATAGCTAGCTAAGGCTTTTTTTAAGACATGATGATATTGTCCTAATGTAACCAATGGCTGGTCCTTATCACTCGTCTGAAAACGTAGATCTTCGATCAATTGCTGTAAGTAGGCTTTTACGCCCACATTTGCTCGCTGCGCTTCTGCAAGCAAAATCACTAATTCAGATAACTGAGCGCGTTGCGTACGTGCCTGACTATTTAACCATTCTTGTTCGATAAGGTAATTGATCTCTATCACCTGACCACGCTGTTGAACCAATTGCTGGTCAAGGTGAACCACAACCAACTGTTCTAACAACAAAGACATCAACGTCATTGCCAAACCCAGTAAAATCAACCATCGTGTATAATAGCGAGCATTATAAATCCTGGGCTTAATCACCTGAGGTACACATCAATCATTTTCATTATCCGTTAAATAAAGCATAGTCACTAAACAGAGACTTGGCAGCGTTTGCAATAGCCTCTAAACTAAACCAAATTTACAAACGGGGCCTTTCATGCAACACGACTTTAAAAACGCTCATATTCTCATTATTGGTGATGTTATGCTTGATCGCTATTGGTCAGGCCAAACCTCAAGAATCTCCCCTGAAGCACCTGTTCCTGTTGTGCGCATCAGTGATTTTGAAGAACGCGCGGGCGGTTCAGGCAACGTCGCACTCAATGTTACCGCACTCGGTGCACATGCTTCCCTGATTGCACTCACCGGTCAAGATGACAATGCACGCAGCCTCGAGCGCTTGCTCACAGCCAAAGGCGTCAACTGCTTCTTTCAAAAAGTCAGTGCGCCAACAATTACTAAGCTGCGGGTCTTAAGTCAACATCAACAACTGATTCGCCTGGATTTTGAAGATGAATTCCATGGTATGCCCACAAATGAAGCCCTCACTAACTTTGATAGTGAACTTGCCAATTGCAATGCTGTTATCTTCTCAGACTATGGCAAAGGCACACTTGCTGATATTCAGACCCTCATTAAAAAAGCCAAAAAAGCCAACAAACCAATCTTAATCGACCCTAAAGGCACAGACTTTGATCGCTACCAACACGCAACGGTCATTACCCCGAACTTTAAAGAGTTTGTCGCTGTAGTGGGTCCAATCAATTCAAATGAAGAGCTGGTCGAAAAAGCCACCACGTTGATTCAACGCTTAGATATAGAAGCCTTACTCATTACCCGTGGTGAATCGGGTATGAGCCTGATTAAAAAGCAGGGCCGTGCCATTCATATTCCAACACGTGCCCAAGAAGTCTTTGATGTCACAGGTGCTGGCGATACGGTTATCGCTTCACTGGGTTTAGCGCTTGCTACCGGTTATGACTTACGTACCGGCATGAATATCGCTAATGCCGCAGCAGGCATTGTCGTTGGCAAGCTGGGTACATCAACCGTCACCGTCGCAGAGCTCGAATGCGCCCTGCAAGATCGCAGCATTCCACCACTATTAACCGGCATCGTCAGTGAAGATGAACTGCTTGCTGCCGTTAAACTCTCTCAAAGCCAAGGAGAGAGCATCGTCATGACCAACGGCTGCTTTGATATTTTGCATGCAGGGCATATTGATTACTTGCAAAAAGCACGCGCCAAGGGTGATCGCCTGATTATCGCCATCAATGACGACGCATCGATACAGCGCTTAAAAGGTCCGTCTCGACCCATCGTGCCTCTTGCTCAACGCCTTCAACTTCTTAATGCACTGCAATGTGTCGATTGGGTGGTTCCTTTTAGTGAAGATACCCCTGAACGCTTAATTAGCACCGTTTTGCCGGATATCCTTATCAAAGGCAGTGACTACCAGGTCCACGAAATTGCTGGCAGCCAACAAGTACTAGCCAACGGTGGTGATGTCCTCACCCTCGACCTTGTTCCCGGCTGTTCTACCTCTGCAATTGTGAAAAAAATTCAAGAGCAAGCCAATTAACACATTAATTAACACAAAAGTTTAGTATTAAGTAATAAGCATGACCCTGACGTTCTAGCTGCGGTCATGCACTTTTCTCATCAACTGCACGCCCAAATAGCTGTGGCTCTATCTCTAATTGTACAGCAAATTTTTCCCACACATCCTCTTGTACGCGCTTAGCCAAAGCCATCACCTCATGTCCTAAGGCACCACCATGATTGACAAGCACCAGCGCTTGCTTCTCATACATACCAACACGACCCAAGGCTTTACCTCGCCAGCCAGCTCGCTCTATTAGCCATGCAGCAGGAAGCTTCACCTGACCAATGACACCTGCTGCAAAATGAGGCAAATCACCATATAAGGCCTTTAATTTTTTAAATAATGCTTTATTAATACAAGGGTTTTTAAAAAAGCTCCCAACATTCGGCAAATAGTCAAGATCAGGCAATTTAGCACGTCTGAGCTCGCACACACGCTGACGAATATTATCAGCAATAAGCGCTTGATCCGCCATAGCCACACTTAAGGCCTGATACTGCAGTTGCGGCCGCCAAGCCCGTGGTAGCTTAAGCTTTAACACTATTTTTAAAATAATATAACGCCCAGGTTTATCTTTGAAAATGCTATGACGATAAGCAAAGCAACAATCATGACTATCAAGATAACAAAAACGTTGATGCTGACGATCCCAAGCGGTTAACGTAAAAAAATAATCTTTTAATTCAGCTCCATAAGCACCAATATTTTGTACCGGCGCCGCCCCCACCGTACCTGGAATCAGCGACAGATTTTCAAGACCAGGATAACCTTTACTCAAGGTATCTTCGATCAGCGCATCCCAAACCACACCTGCATCCGCATGAACATATACTGCATCATCGCTGATATAATAATCAACTCTAGTTAAGTTTAAATAAATCACCACCCCTGGATAATCATCTAAAAAAACAACATTGCTACCACGACCTAAAACCAACCAAGGCAAAGTATTTAATTGATAATCCTGACTTAATTTCTCAAGTTCATCGATCGAATCAATCCTAATAAAGTACTTCGCCAACACTGGCAAAGCCAATGAGTTATATGCTTTTAGAGAGAAATTTTTAAGAATATTCACACAAAATTCCACATCCTAATTTTATTTAAGATTAACACCCCTATCATAAATTAAAGCAGTAAAGAACAACAGCGGGCCAAAACGAACTAAATTTATAACTCACTAAATACTCGCTTATAACTACACCAACTATAGAACTCACTTGAAAGCTAAATTTAAAAACTAAATTTAATAACTATTTAAGAACTATTATTAAGTATAAGGCTGTCTTAATAATCACCCCATACACTTAGAGCGAACATTTTTAGTTATTAATCTATGATACAGAAGTTAGTTATATGTCAGTTAGTCAGCCAATATGGGCGATTCAAACGTCAACGTTCAGAGTGCAATCTTCTCTTTATTCTATAAAAAATAAAGCAAATCAGCGGCGCATTTATAATCAAGAGCAAATTCCCAGCATTGGCCCCTATCACATTACTCTTACTGGCGAAGAGCTATTACAATATGATCTTGCCGTACTCTACAGCATTATTCATAAAGGTCAGCAAACTAATCCTACAGCCAACAAAATTAACATCAGTATTACTGAAATCCTCCAAGTGCTCCAATCTTCAGATGGCTCATCACAACGCAAAGCAATTCATCGATCTATCGAACGCAATGCTCAAATGCAAATTTACCTACAAAGCGCTCATAAAAATTATCAATTTAACCAAATTGAATTTTTTGATTTTAATAAAATCACTAAAAACTATAGCATTACTCTAGCTAAAGAACACTTTGAGTTAGAAAAAGCACACCCCTGCCAAATCAATTTATTCACTCGTAATGCACTTGCCCAAGGCTTAACCAGTTGGTTATACGGCTTCATTATCAGCTCAAAAGAACAGGCCCTGCAACTTTCTATGGACCAATTGCGCATA
The DNA here is from genome assembly GCF_000297215.2 of Piscirickettsia salmonis LF-89 = ATCC VR-1361. GTDB lineage: Bacteria > Pseudomonadota > Gammaproteobacteria > Piscirickettsiales > Piscirickettsiaceae > Piscirickettsia > Piscirickettsia salmonis. The sequence continues at coordinate 13,997 of NZ_AMFF02000063.1, read as the reverse complement.
TTATGCGGTGCTGAAATTAAAAATCATTACGCCTTTAAAGGCTGCGTTGCCCGCTCAATAGAAACCCTACAAAAAATAAACCTTATAGAAGCCAATTGGTCAATTAACCAGCAAAATATATTACAACTAACACGAAAGCAGCCGACCAACTCCATACAAAATATGCCCTCACGCCTTATTAATCTAACGTGAGTTCGATATAACTCACGTTAACTATATAACTATATACATTCAGTCAAATTAATTTAAACAGTGGCAGGAGTCCAGACAACACCAACGGAATATAAAATAAGGCAATCAGTGTGCTTAATACAACAACCATTGCAGCTTTATCAGGAATAATACGAAAACGAATTGCAAGTGCGACAGTATTCGCAGCCAACGGCACCAGTGACATTAGTAATAAAATATGCTCACTATGTATCGACAATAAATGCAATACATGGCGATTTAGCACAACAATCACTCCAGCACTGACTGGCCAAAATATAAATTTTGCAAATAATAATATACTGACTAATTTAACATCAAAGCTCGATCGACCGATATGTGCCATACCAAATCCAACCATCAGCATTCCCAATACACTATAAGCGCCAATAAATAAGTCAGCAACATGGCCAATACTCGCAGCTAAGGGAATCTGCAACCCATTGCATAATATACCGGCAGCAAATGTATAAATCGCTGGCATTTTGAGCATCACCCACAGACTATCCATGACACCATAATGTCCGCGCGCCATTAAAAACACGCCTATTGTTATCTCAAACAATAAAAAGCCAAAATTACCGACAACAGCAAGTCCTAAAGCGCTCACGCCAAACACTGCAGTAACGACAGGTAATCCAAAATAGCCACTATTTGCACAACCAGCGGCAAGAGCCACCAAATTACGGCGGGTATCCTGCCAAAAGGCACTCGCAATAAAATAAAACAGCATAGATGATGTTACGCATAGAAAGAAAATCACAAAAGGCAGCGCCAAATTACCAAAGCTTAAGTGCACACGATAAGTCCCTATAAACATCACCACTGGATTAACGATATAAATTAATAAATTCGCAATGCTTTCTTTGGTAATATCCAGGCGTTTAGCAGCAACAAAGCCTAGAATAATAATCAAATATAAAGGGATTATTTTAGCTATTAATAAAATAAAAATAATGACTCTCCCCTAAAAAATAACCATATATTTAACAGCCTCCGGCAACATCAATAAAGCTGCCACTGCTATACGATGCCTGCTCAGAAAGCAGCCAAAAAATAGCATTTGCGACTTCTTCTACCGTACCACCACGCTGCATCGGCAACTGTGCTTTTAACCTATCTACACGATCAGGGTCACCAGAGCTGGCGTGCAGCTGTGTATAGATAAACCCAGGACGCACTGCATTGACACGAATGCCTAAAGTAGCAACTTCTTTTGCTAAACCTACCGTCATCGTATCAATCGCCCCTTTCGATGCCGCATAATCAACATACTCATGTGCCGAACCCAAACGCGCGGCGGCTGAAGAAACATTCACAATTGCGCCTCCATTACCACCATGAGCTGTTGACATACGCTTCACCGCCTCGCGTGCGCATAAAAAATAACTTGTCACATTCGTGGTTAACATACGATTAATTCGTGCTGCTGTCATTTTTTCAACGGGCATCGCCTGATCTAAAACTCCAGCATTATTCACCAGCGCCTTTAATTCACCTAATCGCTCATCAACTTCAGTAAATAAACGCACAACATCTTCCTCAACACTCACATCCGCCTGCACAGCAATCGCTTCTTGACCCAGCTTTTTAATTGCATGAACAATCGCTAAAGCCGCCGGCTTATTCTGCAAGTAATTAACACATACCTGATAACCGGCAGCAGCAGCTTTTAACGCCGTGGCCGCTCCAATTCCTTGGCTACTGCCTGTAATAATCACTACTTTTTTCATGTTCTTTTTCTCTCAATCCTAATATTATCTTTAATATTATCCCTATATCATCTTTGCTATTGTAAATGGCTTCTAGCTTGCTCTACAAATTTATACACAGACCAGACTTTGTAACACCTAAAGCACTTATAGTGCTAGTGCTCATTTAAATTTAGGTATTTCCAAACCTTGCTAGGACGTGTTAGTTTGAATGCACAAAATAAAACAACAGAATATTCATAATTACAATTTTAAGGAGTCACTTATTTATGGAAACCATCTTGAACTGGCAAGGTTTTCAAGCGGAAGCCAAAGGAACCGGTATCTCCAAACCCTTAAGTGAAAACATCTCACTACTTGGCTCTTTACTTGGCCATGCTATTAAAGAAAAAGCCAGTACAGAGTTACTCGATGAAGCTGAAACACTCAGACAACTGTGTCGAGATGCCGGAACAAGTACTGATTTTAATCAGTACAAAGCCGCTATAGAAAAAATTCAGCGCTTAAGCACCGATGAGCATAAATGGCTATTAAAAACCTACACATTATTCTTTCATCTGGTCAATGAGGCTGAAAAGCAGGAAATTATCCGTATTAACCGTGAACGCGCCATTAATGCAACAGCTCAAACACCGCGAGTTGAGTCCATTGCTGATGCTATTTACCAACTCAAAGAAAAAAATTACTCGCTCGATGAAGTATTAAATTTACTTAACCAACTTGATATTCAACCGACGTTAACAGCACATCCAACTGAAGCACGTCGCCAAGCGGTATTAAAAAAACAAGCCATCATTGCCAAGCTCCTTGGCTCACTACAAAAAAACCAATTAACACCTGAAGAATATGATCATATCATTCATCAACTCTATGAAAATATTAATTTATTATTATTTACAGATAATGTACGTCGTGAAAAAATTACCGTACTGGATGAAGTTCAAAATGGCCTGTATTTTCTTACTACCAGCATTTGGGACACCTTACCTAAGCTTTATCATGATTTAAATTATGCGCTTAGAACCTATTACCAATATCAAGCCAAAACATTACCGAGTTTCATGCGCTACCGCTCTTGGATCGGTGGTGATCAGGACGGCAACCCCTTTGTTACTCCTGAAATTATTCAAGAAACCTTGAAAAAACATACAACACATGCGATACAGCGCTATTTAACCAGCTTAAAATCACTGTGGCACCAACTGAGCATTTCCAGTCGCCAAGTTGCCACCCCACAACAGCTGATTGATTCAATCGACAAAGATGCCAGCGTCATCGACCTTACTGACAACCGCTTACCCAGCTTTAAATATGAACATTATCGCCTTAAAATCAGCTATGTGATGGCACGCTTAAACGCTAAACTGCATTGCTTAAAAGAAGGCAGCCATGACGCCTGTGATTTAAGCACGCTTGGCTATACCACACATTTTTTCTTGCAAGATCTTTATCTATTACGTGATTGCTTAAAAGATAGTGGCTTTAATAGCCTCGCGCAAAATAGCCCACTGGCCGATATCATTACTCAAGCTGAAACCTTTGGTTTTCACTTAGCTTCTCTAGATGTACGTCAACACAGCCAGGTTCATGAACTTGCCGTCGGTGAAATTTTTAACAAAGCTAATATCTGTGAAAACTATCGCACCCTTAAAGAGAACGACAAGGTCAATCATCTACTTAAAGAACTTGCAAACCCACGCCCATTACTCCCACATGGTGCCGAGTTATCGGATCAGGCTCGATCCACCCTAGCGACCTTTCATGCTATCGCAAACATTACCCAATATGAACCAGAGGCCATTGGCAGTTATGTCATCAGCATGACTCATCAACTCAGTGATGTATTAGAAGTCCTCTTATTGGCGAAAGAAACCGGCTTATGGCATTACCAAAATGGCAAAGTGGAATCAACATTAGATATTTCACCATTATTTGAAACTGTTGAAGATCTCGCCCATGCTGATCATGTCATGGAATCACTGTTTTCTGCGCCGTTATATCAAGCGCATCTTGCTGCACGAGATCATTTACAAGAAGTGATGCTCGGTTATTCGGACAGTAATAAAGATGGCGGTTACTGGATGGCCAATTGGTCTTTACACAAAGCTCAAATTAACCTTGGGCAGATTTTCAAAAAGTATGGTGTAAAACTACGCTTTTTCCATGGCCGTGGTGGCTCAGTCGGGCGCGGTGGTGGCGGTCAAGTTCATAAGGCCATTTTAAGTCAGCCCAAAGAGGCACACTCTGGAAAAATACGCTTTACTGAACAAGGAGAAGTCATTTCGTTTCGTTACGGCATTAAAGCCTTAACTCACCGTCATTTAGAGCAAGTTATCCACGCAACATTACTTGGCATGACCGGCTACCAATGTGATCACCATTGTTTAGATTATAGCCAGGATGAAAAAGCCTTTCAGCTCATGGAGCAAATGTCACAACAATCAATGCAAGCCTATCGTAATTTAATCGATGATCCATCCTTCTGGGACTGGTTTATTCATATCACCCCACTTGAACATATTAGCCGCTTACCCATCGCCTCACGCCCTGTCTCACGCAAATCCGCCACAGAAGTTGACTTCGATGGACTTAGAGCGATCCCTTGGGTTTTCTCCTGGACCCAAACGCGTTATAACATTCCAGGTTGGTATGGCCTGGGGCAAGGTCTGCACACTATTTTAAAAAACAACGATAATTTATCATACCTTCAAGAACTTTATCGCTGCTGGCCATTTTTCCAATCCGCTTTGGATAATGCTCAGCGAGAAATGGCGCGTGCTCACTTAGAAATTGCCTCTTACTATGCCGAGTTTCATCCAGAGCAATTCCATGAGCAAATCAAATCTGACTATCAAACTGCCTATGAAGCGGTCAAACTCATTACTGAACAAACTGAATTGCTTGATAGTCAAAGCGTCTTACAAAAATCAATTCAGCTACGCAACCCATATACCGATGTGCTTAATTTATTGCAACTCTCATTGTTACAGCAGCTTAAAAAAGCCCCCTCCGCAGAACTAAATGAGCTGATTTTAATCAGTATTAACGGCGTTGCTGCAGCCATGCAAAATACTGGATAATTTCAAGCATTCATAAATAAGAAGAGCATTTAATTATTTTAGCTGCTCTTCTTAATATTTTCATGAATTTCTCCATTTTTTAAAAATAAAAAACATGACATTAATATCAACATATTATTAACAATAAACACTTTAAATAAATACAACCCTTGCATCATTTATTTATTTTAAATAAAATAGTTATTTTACTTAATTCAGTGATTTTCTATGGATTTATCACTATAATAGCAAGTAATTAGAATATTAATTTACTTTAACAAGGAAAACTCAGTGAAGCTAACATTCAAATCATTACCAGCAATAACACAGCCACAATCCATTGTTTTCTCTGATTTTGATAGCACCTATTTCAATCATCTAGCAACAGCACAAGATTTAACTAGAATAAAAGAGTTTGAACATTTTTTATTTAATTTATGCCAAAAAGAAAATATTTTATTTGGGCTAATTTCAGGCTCTCCTAAGCAATATATCATTGATCACCTAATCAATAAACACTATACAATACTGCCCCACTTTATTGCCTCTTCTTATGGCAGTGAAATCCACTACTATAATCATAGTGAGTTGCAGTTAGATACTGAGTGGGATCAACAGTTCCTAAGCCATCAACAAATTGAAAATAACCTAAGCCAATTTATCAGTCAACTGAAAACTGAAGGCTTGGCACTCACTCATCAGGGCACTTGGCAACAAACACATTATAAAAGAAGCTTTTTCTTACCACAAAAAAACCACTCCGAACAACAACTATTAAAAATGCTGAATAAATACTGCCAGCATTATGGCACTGTTGCGAAAAATTATAGTGAGCTTCAGAAAGGTTATTTTCTTGTGTTAGCTACCTTAGAATTAAGCAGCTAATCCAAATAATTTATCAATGAGCTGATTTTGGGCACAGATATTCTGTTTTTTAATATAA
>NZ_AMFF02000063.1:0-2449 GCF_000297215.2 Piscirickettsia salmonis LF-89 = ATCC VR-1361 | reverse complement strand
AAAAACCCGAACCTACCTCGGCCTACTCACCCTGTGCTTAGCACTCCATGGCTCGCAGCGGATGAAACTGCTTTTTAAAATCAACAATAGAGCTGTCTCAATTAAGATGTATAAAAAAATTGACTTATTTTCTTGTGCTGGTTCAAAAAGAGAACTAAAATCTTTCAAAGATAGTTCCAATTTAGAATTGAGAGAATGTAATGATTAAGGAATACCCTAATAATTTAAAATTGAAACAATTAAGGGCTGCTTATAAAAAGAGGAAAGGAAAAGAGTTGACATATAATAAAATAGCTGAGATTTGTTGTTATAAAGAAAGCAGTATTAAAAAATGGGGTATGATCTCAGATAAGCAAGTTAAAATGCCTGACCGAGCTCTAAAGCCGCTTTTGGAATACTTTTCTCAAATGGGGCTTGATGATGTCTATGTATCAAGTAGGCAATTAGAAAAGCAAAAAGAAGTCATAGAATACATTAAGAAAAAAATTAAAAAATACAACTTTACTGAAACACCAATTGTAGCTTTTGTTAACCAAAAAGGCGGTGTGACTAAAACCTCTATGACTTACACCTTTGCTAAAATCTTAGCGAAAGCTGATTATAAGGTATTATTAATTGATAATGACCCACAAGGCAACCTTACCTATACTGTAACAGGTGAATCTTACTACGAAGGTTCAAGTACAACAAAGTCCTTGTATTATAAAAAGCATGAAAACCTATTAAAAAGGTCAAAAAGCATTAATCAAAAACTTATTGATATTCCATTTGAAGTTAATCAAAAGTTATTTGTATATGGTGCAAATGATGATTTAGCTCCGGTTCAAAAAGAAGATCAAGCAAAAAGTTTTAACTTTAAGTCAAATGTTAAAGAGTTATCAAAAGATTTTGATTTTGTCTTGATTGATACATTACCATCTATTTCCCTCCAATTTTACTCTTCAGTTATAGCTTGTAACTATTCAATTATACCTATTACTGCTAATGAGTACTCTTTACAAGGTCTTGCTAGACTTATTGATACATTGGTCGAGATTTCTGAAAGTGGTATGAGCGATTTTACTACATTAGGTATGATTTTCAATATTGTTGAAAAGCATACAATAGAGTATAAACAATTAAGTAAAGAAGTAAAAAAACATTACCCAGGTTTCCCTTTTAAAAGTGAAATTCCAAAATGCGTAACAATGAATAAAACTATAAAACCTCATGGAAAAGATATAACTGATTATGATTTGCATGGCTCTTGCTCTGAGGCTTTTATTTCTGCATGCAAGGAAATGATAGAAAAAATTAGAAAAGGTGCTTAAAATGGTTACAGATACCAAGAATAATATCCCCAGGCCTAGAAATATTAGTGCTTTATCTAAAATAATGAATAAAAAAAGTAACGCTAAAAAAAAGAATGTTTCTACTAATAAGAAAAAAGAGAGTTATGGTAATAGCGATATAATTATTGAAATTGATCCATCACTTTGTAAACGCTGGAAATTTTCAAATCGCCAAGAGTATGAATTTGGAACTGATGATGAGATTAAGGCTTTTGATGATTCCATTAAAATGGAAGGTCAATTATCACCAGGTCTTGTAAGAATCGTCAGCTCATCATCTAGTAAGTATAAATATGAAATTATATATGGCGTAAGAAGATGGGATTCTTGTAAGCGCCAAAATCTGAAGTTTAAGGTTATCGTGAAAGATTTGAGTGATGATCAAGCATTTAAAATGCAAGCAATAGAAAATGAACAAAGGAATCCTGTTTCTCCATACTCAGATGCATTGCAGGCTAAAAAGTATATTGAATATAAAGAACTTACTTTGACAGAATTTTCTAAGCAAGTTGGTAAGAGTTTACCTACAGTTAGTGGTTGGATGTTATTTTTTAAAGTTCCAGATACTATATGGGAAAATGTAGGTGATATGTCTAAAGTTTCATATAATGTAGCTCGAACAATCCATGAACTAGTAAGTAAAAATAAAAAAAATATTCAAAAAATTATAGATATTGCTGATAAAATTAGAGATGGTGCAGGCAAAGAAAAAATAATTAATTTAATCGAAAAAGATGAAAGGAAATGTAATTATAAAAATAATATCCATGTTAGTTATGAGTCACACAACGGTAATGAATTATTTATTTATAATCCAGAAAACTTGACTCTCAAATTTAATAAAGAAACCTTAAAGAAGATTAATTTAGATAAAATTAACGACAAAATCATGAATATGATTGATGAAGAGCTATCTGGGTTAAGTTAAATTGGAAATTTTTAATGCGATTCTGATAAATGTAACTTCGGAGCCTCCAAAGATTTAATTGTATAATGCAAACTTCGGAGCCTCCAAACATTTAACTGTATAATGCAAACTTCGGAGCCTCCAAACATTGGTTCTGTCGCAATTTGATCTGATGATATCATGGTTTCGCCCTCCGTCATCTGAAGTGTAA
>NZ_AMFF02000062.1 GCF_000297215.2 Piscirickettsia salmonis LF-89 = ATCC VR-1361 | reverse complement strand
GAGAACCCAGTTACTAAAAACCATGACCTCATTCATGGTGACGCCGGGCGAATTTCGCAAGATGTGCCAAGAGGTGAAACCTGAAGAGCTCGGCTACACGAGCACCAAGCAAGCTTATGCCGAGTGTTATTTAAATATTCGTCAACGCCATAAAGTCACTCAGCCGCGTCATTGGTCACACGCAACCGTCTTTATCGCCTCAGAGGCGCTCAGAGCGCAGAACTATGCTTGTGGCATAAGTGAGTACCGCAAGTTCGAGAAAAGCTATTTAAAGGCTATTTACCGCGATTTAAACGGTGAACGCTTGCCATATCCTCCGGTTGTTTTACCGATGATCGAAAATAAACCGGCTAAAAGCCGTCAATGTGGTAGTGATCACCTGGCAAAACTCCGTGGAGCACTTGGGAGACCGGCTCATGCCTAGCAAAGTTTCAGCAGGTGAGCGCGCTTTCCAGCTGCATTGCCGTTTAGAAAAAATCACCTTGCCCAAGCAAGAGTACCGTTTTCACAAGACACGCAAATGGCGCTTTGATTTTGCCTGGCCTGATTTAAAAATCGCTGTTGAGGTGGAAGGTGGGACTTATTCGCAAGGCCGTCATACCCGCGGTAAAGGCTTTGAGGCCGACTGTGAAAAGTACAACATGGCAACAGAATCCGGCTGGCGAGTATTTCGTTATTCAACTCAGCAAGTCAGTCAATACATTGCCATTCGCCAACTCAAACGTGTTTTAGAGAAGTATCATGTTGATGATTGAAAACTATGAATGTCAGTTAATTACTGAGGAATTTCGTGATTTAGCCATAGAGGATATTGCTGAGGCCATTAATGTCGGTGTCGAGGAGTGTCGAAAAAAATGGAAAGCCTACGGCCAGCCCTATAAAACTCGCAACGCTCTGTTTGAAGAGCACTACAAGCTGGGCTTACGTGTGCAATATGATCGCTATGTTCATGCGAGACCAAAACGCATTAAAGCCCTACGTGAGTTTATCAACCAAAAAACCGCGGTTATTAATTGCCGTTCTATCGTCCCTCCCAAGCCATTTTTAACGCGAAAATACTCAGAAAAACAATTATCAGGGAAGCGTAGAGTATGAATACATTTAAAAAAATTACCGATGATCTAGAGCGAGGCACCCGGTTTTTAGTCGTTACGGTGGTATTACTTTATACCTGTACCTTGATTGTTTATGTCGTGCAATGGGGCTTAAGTATTTTCACTGATGAGATTAATGCAGATTTGGGCAGTGCTTTAATCACTGCGTATTTTTTAATTATTTTATCGGTAATTATTGGGGCGTTTTTTGAAAAGTTGAGGGCTTAGTCAATGCGAGGTGTAAATAAAGTTATTATTGTCGGTCGTCTGGGCCAAGATCCAGACATTAGACGCACGCAAAGCGGGGAGAGTGTTGCAACGCTGTCTGTAGCCACCTCAGAGCAATGGCAAGACCAACACGGCGTTAACCATGAATCTACTGAATGGCATCGAATTGTATTGTTCAGTGGCTTGGCAAATATCGCTAAAGACTACTTAAGAAAAGGCGCTCAGATTTATGTTGAGGGCAAGATAAAAACCCGCAAATGGCAAGATAATCAAGGCAAAGATCGCTATACGACTGAGATTGTCGGCAAAAATATGCAAATGCTCGGGGGCGGTGAACGCGTACAAACAGCAAAACCACCGCCTCCACCACCTTCATCATTGGGCCAGCAGGCGTTTAAAGCTAAGCAAGCACAGCTACACGCACAAAATAGCTCGGCGGAGATGGAAAAAATAGGCGAGGAAATTCCCTTTTAGAATAACAAAGGAATTATACCATTAACTAAATCAATCACTTAACTGTGCTATTGAAATTCAAGAATTTTAAGTCTGTGCGAATCGTTATTTTAATTGCAACTAGGAGCCTAAAAGATGCTAAATATCACGCAAGTTAGAAGTATGTTGGCAGATTGGGGCGAATATATACAGCGAGGCGCAGAACATGGCTCAAATAACTCTATTTTTGGCATGATACAAAAATACGGCGGTGTCGTCATACAAAACAATAATAGCGGCAATGATCCTTATATCGCTAATAGTGATGTACTGGAAGTGGATAGAATCGTCAACGAGCTTTTACAGAGTGATTGCAAGAGTGATCAAACCATGGCGCGCATACTCGTGATTCATTACGGTATAACCGGCTCAGCCGCTGCGAGCCATGGAGTGCTAAGCACGGGGTGAGTAGGCCGAGGTAGGTTCGGGTTTTTAGCAGAGCGGAGTTGCGAAAGACCGTTAGGTCTGTAGCAAGCGTAACGAGTGTCTAAAAATCTATACGAACCGTAGAGTCATGTGAGAGCACAGTGGTGGAGTGTGCCGATTCAAGGCACGCAACGCTGTGTGACGCGGACAGCCGAGGGTTTATAGTCGTCGCGTTTTGCTCGGCGATTTTGCAT
>NZ_AMFF02000061.1 GCF_000297215.2 Piscirickettsia salmonis LF-89 = ATCC VR-1361 | reverse complement strand
GCACTCCTTGGCTCGCAGCGTCAGAAGAAATGGAAAAAGAAATATTCTCAAAAGATGCTTTCTCTAAAGAGGTGCAACTAAACCATACTGTAGCAAGGTTAAGTGTTTGTTTTGATCATTTTTTTTTAGAAATAGGACATATTTTTATAACTCCAGCCATTATATCTCTTATATAATTTTCAGTTTGTGAAATTAGCCCAACAATTATCAAAGGAGTTATTTTTGAGTATATATTTTCATTTTCTGGTGTAATAGCTCTTAACAAATTATTACGCCCCTCATAAAACGTATCAATTGGGGACATATTAGTATTATAGGGACAAATATAATCTTGAATAGATGAGATCTTAACAGTTGATGGCGTTGCACTAATTGAATATTTCCAAGTTTCCATTAAGAAATATACTCTTCAGCTAAATTAAATATACGTTTAGCCCAATATTCACCAACTTGTGGAATAGACCTAAGTTCCTTGTGGCTTAAATCATGTAATATATCTTTAATATTTCTAATTTTCGAGTTATTTTTTATCGAGCTAATTCTATCTTTTGTTAATGATAATACACTAATATCTTTATTGATGATTTCTTCATAAGTAGATCGCGTTTCAAGAGAAGCTCCACAATTACTACAAAATCTGGCTTGTTCATTACTGCGTTCAGTATTGCAAGACCGACATGGAGGCATAGCTAACTTTATTGATGAAGAAGGGCGGTTGCTTGCATTAAATTATCCGAGTGTGTTCGTGTATATGCATTAGCATCATAAGACTCTAGAGCAAGAGCTAAATCAGATGTTTTAAAATTTTTTCCTGTTATAAGTGAATTACTAGAAATAATAAATGTTAAGGCTTTTCAATTTAATGCTAATTGTAGCGAGTACGCCACATTGTATCTGTTTTTATTACTAACTTTTCCCTTTCAGAAGAAGTTAATTGGCTCAAAAATTTCAATCCAGTTAACTTTTCTATATGCGCAATATTAGTTCGATACTCAGAAACTTTATTCTTGGCTACTCTTTTATTCGGCATTACAAATGCTAATGCCTGCTTTTGCTGAGGAGCAAATATAATTTTGAAAAATGCCGTCGGTACGGCAACCTTATTTTTGCCAATCGTTTTAATGTTTTTACCTTGAAAAATTGGCCCAGTGTAAACATACACCTCGCTTTTATACTTAGCCCAAAACCTCACATTCGATTCTAATTTCGCCCATCCTTGCCTATTTAAACCTGCTTTTTGAGGACTCATGTTAGATAGTAAAAATGATTGAGACGCAGAGTTTTTATCAAAATCCATAGCCGCATAAGGTGCTAAATGTCCACGATCATAACCAGATCGTTTATAATCTGAAAGTTGAGCTTGATACTGATAGGGAATTGCTGGATCAGGACGAAAATCATCGTGTCTTTTAATTCGCTTAGAAACGCTTTTACTTGTTAAATGGTATGCAACCCAGCGAGGCTGTTTGGTTTTATAGTTATAACCAACACTATACCCTTCACGGCATAAATACTGGTCGGCTTTGCCTGGGATACCATATTTCATAAACCCGTGACAATGAAACTCTGTTTCTGCTGGTATTGCCGCACTTAAAGATATGCTAAATAAGCTAATGAATAGCCCGCATAGTATTATATTTGTCTTTTTCATTGTTATACTTCTTAACTTGCCCAGTCTTCAAACTCTAAATGCTCGACACGCTGAAACTCTTTTGTATTATGTGTCACTAAAACGGCTTTTTCTGAGAGCGCATGCGCGGCTATGATCATATCATTCCCACCAATCACAGTCCCTTTTTTTTGTAAGTCAGCCCTTAAGTCACCATAGTATTTAGCTGCCTTTTCCTCATAGGGTAAAACTTCTAGCTTATTTACCAAGGTATTAATCGCTTCCTGGTTTTTTCGCTGGTGTTGACTCCGAGCCACTCCAAACTGTAATTCAGATAAAACAATGGATGAAATCGCCAATATATGACGAGATTTTTCTACCTCCATCAAACGCTCATAGTAAGAACGAGGCTTTTGTTTAATTAAATAAATACAAATATTCGTATCCAGCATATAAAGCATTTTTTATCCTAAAACCAGTCACGTTCTTGTGCTTGTATATCTTGATGATCTTCCATAAAATCATCCGATACATCCGGCATATGATTGTAAACATCCATCCAGGTTTCATAAACTGGCTGGATTAATAAAGAGTTGCCAAACCGATGAATAACCACTTCTTCACCATCCAGCCGCATTTCTTTCGGTAACCGAACGGCTTGGGAATTACCACTTTTAAAAATTCGTGATTTTGCCATACATCCTCCTTCACATTACACCTGTAAGTATATACTATATTGTATATACTTTGGCAATATTTAAATGGCTTTGTTCTTTTTTAATTTAACTATTTGTTTTTTATGCAGTATCACTATTTTACAGTGGCACAATTGGCTTTTAATCAGCTAAGCTGGTCTTTGCGTTAAAGCATTTAAACACCCACGCACATAGCTCACCCCTTTACTTAAAAAGCTGTTATATACAGCAACAGATATGCGAAAAGTCGCTTGCTTTTTAGCGGCTGAGCCGGTTATTCCATAATGAATCACAAGTATGCGCGCCATCGTTTGATCACTCTTACAGTCACTGTGTAAAAGCTCGTTGACGATTCGATCCACTTCCAGTGCATCGCTATTGGCGATATAAGGATCATTACCGCTATTATTGTTTTGTATGACCACACCGCCGTATTTTTGTATCATGCCAAAAATAGAGTTATTTGAGCCATGCTCTGCGCCTCGTTGTATATAATCGCCCCAGTCTGAGAGCATACTTCTAACTTGCGTGATGTTTAGCATCTTTTAAGCTCCTAATTGCAATTAAAATAACGATTCGCACAGACTTAAAATTCTTGAATTTCAATATCACAGCTAAGTGATTGATTTAGTTAATGGTATAATTCATTTACTACTCTAAAACGGTATATCCTCGCCTATTTTTTCAATCTCCGCCGAGCTATTTTGTGGCTGTAGCTGCGCTTGTTTGGCTTTAAACGCCTGCTGGCCCAATGATGAAGGTTGTGGCGGTGGTGGTTTTACTGTTTGTTGTACGCGCTCGCCGCCCCCGAGCATTTGCATAGTCTTGCCGACAATCTCAGTTGTATAGCGATCCTTGCCCTGGTTATCCTGCCATTTGCGGGTTTTTATCTTACCCTCAACGTAGACCTCTGCGCCTTTCTTTAAGTAATCCCTCGCAATGTTGGCTAAGCCACTAAATAAGACAACTCGATGCCATTCGGTCGATTCATGGTTAACGCCGTGTTGGTCTTGCCATTGCTCTGACGTCGCTACAGACAGCGTTGCAACACTCTCCCCGCTTTGCGTGCTTCTAATCTCCGGGTCTTGACCCAGACGACCCACGATAATTGCGAGATTCACACCTTTCATGCTAATGCTTCTTACTTAAAACGTGTTTTAATCTTTCTTGTAGTTTCTTATCTAGCTGATTGAGTATCACGCTGTGTAAGCTGCCAGAATATTGCTCTGTGATCTTCAGCTCATAATCAATTAATTCATTAATTAACATATTCATAAAGCCCGTAAAATAAAACACTTGTTCACTTTGTTTATCAATCGTCTCCGCGACATCAATTACACTTTTTTGAATGCTGCCAAAAATCTCGTTAAATTCACTTGTCGCTTTTTTCATTAACTCATGTCTATGCTCGTTCACTTAATTATCTCCATTGCTTTGTTTTTAAGCTCTCCGT
>NZ_AMFF02000060.1 GCF_000297215.2 Piscirickettsia salmonis LF-89 = ATCC VR-1361 | reverse complement strand
GCCACTCTGCCATCCGGCCATCAACGCAGGATTGCTTACCTACACTTAAGTCATACCACTTTGATATGCCTCAACAAATCTGGAATGAATTATATAGACTACATGGAATAAGTCAAGTCCGACCAGGCGGATTTTATATAGATAACCATTGAATATAACGTCAGCGCGGCTGCAACATACATTAATGCCACACCAAACCAAATCGGCCAATCCCACACTTGCCAACCTTGAGCCGGTGCTTTTTGAACGAGCAATACCAATAATGCAATCATTTGAGCGACTGTTTTGACTTTACCTATATGAGAGACTTTCACTGCTGCACGCTTACCAAGTTCTGCCATCCATTCACGCAAAGCGGACACTAAAATCTCTCGACACATAATCACCGCTGCAGGCAGTGCAAACCATGCTGACGCAAACGTACTGACTAAGAGTACCAAGGCCACGGCAACAATCAGCTTGTCTGCCACTGGATCTAAAAATGCACCAAAAGCTGAGGTTTGATTCCAACGCCTGGCTAAAAAGCCATCCAACCAATCTGTCACCGCAGCAACCGCAAAAATAATCGCCGTCGCTAATGGTGCCCAGGTAAAAGGCAAATAATAAATCAGTATGAAAACAGGGATTAACACCATACGTAATAATGTTAAAATATTTGGCAGTCGCATCCGCATCATTCTCACCTTCTTACTCACTCCTAAACCTTATCTTTTAGTGCTTGGACAATACGTTGTGCCAAAGCATCGCCTATGCCATCAATTCGCGCAATGTCTTCAACCCGTGCTTGTTTTAACTCTTGTAAACCACCAAAACTATGCAGTAATGTCTTGCGGCGCTTTGGCCCGACCCCGGCAATACTTTCTATTACAGAGGTGATCTTACCACGTTTTGCACGATGTCCTTCAATTGCAAATCGATGCGCCTCATCGCGCACCCGTTGTAAGAAATGCAATGCTGCACTATCTGCTGATAAAACACGTGCTTCACCCCCATATAAGTGCAATACTTCAAGTCCCGGGCGACGTCCAGGACCTTTACTGATAGCAAGCACCTGCGCAGTCAAATTTAATGCGTTCAGTGCTGTCACAACTGCATTAAACTGCCCACGCCCGCCATCAATCAATAATAAGCATGTATCAAGCTCATACTGAGTTATTTTTTGGTAGCGCCTCAATATACTATTAGCAAGCGCAGCATAATCATCACCTGGCTTTACTCCTGCTATATTAAAACGCCGATACTCTTTCTTCAATGGCCCATCACAATTAAATACCACACATGATGCCACCGTCGCCTGCCCCATGGTATGGCTCACATCGAAACACTCAATCCGACTAATTGCTTCAGACAAGCCCAGCTCAGCCAAACATTCAGTAAATCCATGCTGATAATGCGTATTTTTTGCTAGATGTGTTTTAAGCGCCTGTAGGCCATTGTGGCTTGCTAAAGCCAACCACTTTTTCGCAAGTCCACGCCCTTGCGCACGAATTTTTACCTGACGTCCGCGCTGTTCAGTTAAAATTGTCTCAATATGTTGTTGATTCGCTAAAGGCTGCTCTATACAAATTTGCGCAGGCAACTCTCGAGCAGATCCGAGATACCACTGCACTAAAAATAACTCTAATAATTCATGACGTTCAAAGTCCAAGTCAAACTTTGAAAATATACTTTTATGGCCTAGTAAACAGCCCTCACGCAACATCATCAACTGAATACACAACACACCCTGATCTAATAATAAAACAATAACATCAACACTTTTAGCCTGTTCAAAAACCACCGCCTGTTGCTGCATTGTTCTACGCAAATGGGTAATTTGATCGCGCAATTGTGCAGCCTTTTCAAAGGCTAATTGCTCTGAAGCACTGTCCATCTCACTCGCCAGCCGATCGATTAAAGCCTGGCTTTTCCCCTGCAAAAACAATCGAGTATGACTCACATTAAGCTGGTAATCTTCCACACTCACCCAGCCCACACAAGGCGCAGTACAACGACCAATTTGATGTTGTAAACAAGGCCGTGAACGATTTTTAAAAGCAGACTCCTCACAAGAGCGCAGTTTAAACGTTTTTTGTAAAAGGTTAAGTGCTGCTTTTGCCGCTCCTGCATCAGGATAAGGACCAAAATACTCACCCGCCTGCCGTTTACCCCCACGCTGATAGGTTAAACTAGGAAAATCACCCACACTTAGTACCAAATATGGATAACTTTTATCATCACGCAATAAAATATTATAACGAGGCTTTAAGGTTTTAATTAAAGAGCATTCAAGCAACAACGCTTCTTTTTCAGTATCAGTCACAATGATTTCAACACTTGTAACTTGGCTTACTAAACGCTCTGTTTTGACTGAAGCATGATTTTTTTGAAAATAAGAACTAAGGCGCTTTTTCAAGCTTTTTGCTTTACCCACATAAATAACGTTCGCCTGCCTATCTATCATCTGATAGACTCCGGGCAAATCAGGAACGGTCATTAAAAATGCTGCTGCATCAAACCCCATGCACGTGTAGTAAAATAATCAATTAAGAGGCTAAACTGGAACAGATGGATCTAGCATACCATGACGAATCGCTAAATGTGTTAACTCAACATCACTGTTTACATTTAACTTCTCAAATAAACGGTAGCGATAACTATTGACAGTTTTTGGACTTAAGCAGAGCTGATCAGAAATTTCTTGAACCTTCTGGCCACTGGTAATCATAATCATCACTTGCATCTCTCGCTCAGACAGTTGATCAAATGGTGTATCATCATCGGTTAAGTGCTTTAAAGCAAGCTGCTGCGCAACATCAGGACTAATATAACGTTGGCCGACATGCACTTTACGAATCGCTCGCACCATCTCATCAATATTTGTTCCCTTGGTGATATAACCTGCAGCACCTGCTTGCAAAACACGTGAAGGATAAGGTTCTCCACCATAAACTGTTACCGCTAAAACTTGAATATCCTGATCAATGCGTAATAAGCGGCGAGTCGCTTCCAAGCCGCCCATGCCCGGCATATTTACATCCATCAATACAACATCCGGTCGACTTTGGCGAATAAACTGCAATGCTTCTTCACCACTTTCTGCCTCACCGATAACTTCAATCCCTTGTACATCAGATAATAAACGCTTAATACCCACACGAATCAATTCATGATCATCAACAATGAGGACTTTAATCAAAAGAATGGCTCCTACACGCAATGCGACTGTGTAACTGTTTACAAATCATAACACTATAATAGCCTCAGCGGAAACAGAAAGTCTTATTAAACAAGCCTCGCCACTGAGTTAAGCTAAGGATTTACCTAACTATTTTCAAGAAGAATATCAACGGGGTCATCTCACACGGTGATTCTTTATAAAAAAGTCGGCATCTGCCGACTTTCAACTCATTTTTAATTAATGTTTAACTAAAATACGTGAGTTCGATATAACTCAGCTGGTCAATAGATTACGCTGGATATTAAGCGATGGCTTCTTCTCCTGAAGACAGTAGGCTGCTAATCCAGCAAGAATATTGACCATAAAGTTGTTGACACTACGATGCCTAGAGTGCTCGATTTGTGAGATGTTTTTAAGTTGATCAAATACACTTTCAATAATTCCACGTTTTCTGAGTAAAATTTTATCGATGATAGGCATGAGCCTATTTTTCATATTCTTGCGAATTTTATTGATTAATTGCAGTCCTTTTTCATAAAGCCTGTTAAATAAATCTTGTGAAATGTAACCTTTATCACCAATAATCTTACCTGTCAGACCTTGAGCAATTTCAGGTAATACAACGCGATCATCCGTTGTTGCCTGACTGAGTTTAAAGGCCATCAACTCCCCCATATCATTTACAATTAGATGAAGCTTAAAGCCATAGAACCAGCCCATCGTTGAACCACATTTTTTAGCCAGTCCTTTAAAGACTCTATTTTGATGACTGCGTTTATGATGACAGACTCGTAGTACGGTTGAATCAACAAAATAGATTCCCGTAGGTGTTTTTCTTT
>NZ_AMFF02000059.1:53687-55199 GCF_000297215.2 Piscirickettsia salmonis LF-89 = ATCC VR-1361 | reverse complement strand
TCAGTGCGTAAGGTGAGTTAGCAATCATGCCCACAAGGCTAATATGACTGAGAAAATTTGTTATAACTTTTAAAATTTTTCTGGATAAACTATCGTCTAATATTTGTGTGCACTCTTTTTGCACTGAGTGCAGAGTTTCTTTGAATGTTTCACGATTAGTCTTATCTAAGACTTTGCTGGTAAAGCATGTGAAAGCTTTAACAGCGTAGGAATCAATAGCAGTTTGCCTATTTTCTGTTTTATTTATTGTTAGCTCTTTTAAGCTTATTATTTTTTCTTGAAACTTATTTCTTATGCTTGTTTGTTCTGTGGTTGTAATTTTGCACCAGTCATCACGAGAGAAGTGCTCTGTTGCTGCGATAGTGTTGATTGCTTGTTGGAGTAGAAAGTCACTTTTAATTTTTCGCCAGTCATCATAAAGAAAGTGACCCGTTGCCGCGATGTTGTTGACTGCTTGTTGGAGAGTTTTAGAGTTTTGTACTGTATACCAATCATCATGAGAAGAAATGCCAGCTGTAGTGATATGATGAATTGCCGTTTGGAGCTGTTGTGAATTATCTTTAGTTTCGTCCTTAATCTCATGAGGAGCACGGCCTGCTGCTGTTTGAAATTGTGTGTCACTTTTAATTTTGTTCCAGTTATCACGAGAAAAGCGACTAGTTGTAGCGATGTGATTGACTGCTATTTGGAGAGCTTCAGAGTTTCGAATTTTGTACCAATCATCACGAGAAAGGTGGCCGGTTGCTGAAATGTGATTGATTGCTGCTTGAAGTTGTGGTTTATTTTTAATTTTGTCCCAATAGCCACGACTAAAGCTCTCTATTGCTGCAATATTGTTGACTGCTGTTTGGAGCTGTGGAGCATCTATAATTTTATTCCAATCATCGAGATAAAAACTGCCAGTCGCAGCGATGTGATTAATTGCTGTCTGAAGTTTTGGGTTGTCTTTAATTGTTAGCCAGTGACTCTGAGAAAATTTGTCAATTGCAGCAACGTTATTGATTGCTTTTTGAAGGGCTGTAGCGCTTCGAATATGGCGCCAAAGATCGCGAGAAAAGTGATTTATTGCAGCGGTATGGTTGATCGCTGTCTGAAGTTGTACATTATCTTTAATTTTAAGCCAATCTTTAGCGTGGAAGCTGCCGGTTATAGTAATATTATTGATTGCTGTTTGGAGTACTTCGTTATACTCTCTGCGCATTATTCTATGTTTATTCTTATCCCAGTATTCTCTGTTATCACTTAAAATACCACTTAAACTTAGAGCCTCATTAAATGAGTAAAATATGACTTTTTGTGTTCCATAAGCTTCACAAAATTTTTGAGCTAGGTATGACTCTAGCAGAGCTTCTTGTGCAGCTGAATATTTTTGGGGATATCTACCAGATAATCTGATAACTTCTAAACTATCTGAACGTTGGTAAACATAACCTGCATAAAATATTGCTTCTTCACTCACCTTACGCACTGACATGATAAACAATGTATAATGAAATCTGATAGATTACAGGG
>NZ_AMFF02000059.1:27509-53563 GCF_000297215.2 Piscirickettsia salmonis LF-89 = ATCC VR-1361 | reverse complement strand
CAAATATAAATTACTTGTGCGGTCAAATCAAATAGCTTTTGAAGAGCTTAGGCGATTAAAATGTTTATGACCTGTGCGTAAGGTGAGTTCTTCATTTGCAATAGATGGATGTCCATATCTGTCATTCCAGTTAATAAATTTATGAGTGTTTGGATCTGTTTTCAGTACTAATTGTGAATTATGCTCACTATTTTTAATGCCTGTGTTGAGCGTGAGGCTTTGGGTTAAGACAAAAATTCTATGCTCATGGTTATTAATGGGACAGTGTTTGCCTTGATCTAGATTTTCAAAGGCAGGGTTGATGGATTTTTCTTCAGGGCGGATATATCTTGGTTGTATGCTCTTACATAGCTTGTAAATACTTTCTTGAATGCTTAGCATAAGCCCAACCTTTTCTCTAAGTTATATCCATATTAATTTAAATTTTAATGTATACAATATATATATTAAAATTATGGTTTTGTAACTATTAAGTTAATGGTAATTAAAATTTATTGACTTTTAAGTTACAGCGGGTAGATTCTCCGTAATGGTGTAATTGGACATATTAACCTGTCGCTAATTTAAGCGGCTCCATAGTGTTAGATTAATTCGGAAGTGTTTGATTGAGAGTCGGCTTTGCTTCTGGGTTATATGGCTGGATGCTAACTTATTTAATTTAAATAATATATATTTCATTAAATTGTAATATTTCTTTGCTAAGGTGAGTGAAAAATTAATTTAACCTCTAGATTATGCCAGATAGCTCTGAATTGGATTGCATTTACAGTGACCTGTGGTCAGAAAATGAGCGTCATTATTATCAACGGTTTTTAAATGGATTCGGCCAATTCGCTGATTCAACTTATCTATATGAGAGTAGTTTAAAATACTTTGAAGATATAGCAGGGGAGCAGTTAGCATTTACGAGTGATGCGACTTCTTATTCAGCATTAGGCTCATTTGCGCTATTTGGTATTTTGGGCACTTTAACAGCCTATTCTCAATTTCATAAAAATAAAAAGGTAGAAGATTATTATAGAAAGTTTAGAGAAGTTTTAAGCGCTGCTAAGAATGGCCGACATGCGGTTATTAACATATCAAATCTAATTGCAACTTTTTCTCATCAGGCTATTGCCGTGTCTATTTTTTCACCTGCGGGTGCGATTGGTTTTGCCGTGGGCATTTTATTAATAGCGAATAACCTGTATAAACTTCATCTTGAAGAAAAAAGAAATAATAATGTAAGGTTAATTAAACAGTATTTAATTAATCAATATGACCAAGATTTTAAAAGTATTTTTCCTCCCAGCTTTAAAAATAACCGTAAACTTGTTTTTACAAATATCATTGATGGTTTAACTGATGGCCTTTATATCGCAGGCAATATCTTTATGTTATTAGGGCTTTTTGGCCTTGTGACCTCTCTTCCTCCTGTTGCTATTAGTATGTGTGTAATCTATGGAATTTATACATTAGGCTCTATTATTGTTAAGCTTTTCAAAGAAAAAGAGAGTCAATTACAAGAGGAATTAATATATTTAAAATTTTTAAATAAATTGGATAATGAAGATAAGCTGATTGATTATCATAATCACTTTAAAAATGATTCTAGCTATAGAAAGTATATTGGTAAATTTATAGATGTTGATGATAGCAAAGATATTGAGTCATTAAAAAATAAACTTAGAGAGGTCCTGGAAAAAAAAGAATATCAATTAAATATTAAAAAAGGAAAATTAAATAACAATATTGTTTATAAGTTATATAAAATTATATCAAAGCCATTTTTAATAATTAGAGATTATATTAATACAATTAAAAACTCTTTTGCTGCAGCTGTTGGTATTGATGTACTTATCAGTCATAGTTCGCTAGCGAATGCTGCTGTTTCTTTTGCCTGTATTATTGCAGGTTTAGTGTTGGCATTACCTTTTGTTGCTTATAAAACCTATCATTTAATTAGACCTCGATATCAATTAAAAGAAAGAAAAGATTCAGATTGCCTAGACTTATTTTCTTTCTTCAAAGAATATAGCCAGCCTGAGTTTTTTAAAAAATGTAATCATATAGAGGCAGTAAAAAATTTAATTAACAAGTATGAAGAATATAAAAAAAATTATCTTAATATTTTTTGTGAAGTAAAAAATTATATTAATAGCAATATAAACAATATTAATTTAAGTGGTGATTTATATCTGCGTTATAAAGCAGCTAAAATTTATATCACTCATAAGCATAAAAGTTTATTTTCAGCAATTTTACAGCTACAGAAAGAGTTTAATGATTTCCCTCCCAAAGGTAATAAAGAGATTATAAAACAAGTTAAATTTTTATTAGAGCTCTATCCAAGCGCCACAAAAAAAGAGTTAGTGCAGAGTTTAGCTAGTTTTAATCTAGAAATACAGATTGAAATAGTAAAAACTATACCTGAGTTTATTGATAATGGATTAATGCTAATTTTTAATAGTTTTTTGGATAAAATAGATGATTTAAAATCAAGAAAAGAGTTTTTTAATTATATATTATTTGAATATATTGATAATGGAGTTTTTAATAAAAATAAATTTAAAGCTCTCATTGGTGATATTAATAAATTATTAAGTGCTCAATTTCTTTATTCAATAGATTCTAGTTATGTTAATTTTTACATGAATAAAGCGGCATCAAATTATTTGAAAGGTTATGCTGTTGATCTTTTAAAAGATACTTGTTTGACTATTTGTGAAAAATTAGAGTGTTATAAAAATAAACATGACAAAATAGTGAAATTACAGCCAAAGATGATGAGTTACTATGCTGGTCGAAGAAGAAATGACTCATTAACAGTGAGCACTGCTGAGTTTAAGCAATTTATGCAGCAGGAAAGAAATAGCCAAGATATTAGGTCTTCTACGTTATTTTATAATAGTCAGGCGAATAAACAACTTTTGTCATCCTTGAGCTTTACTTTTCCAGTTGCTTAATTAAATATCATAAGGAAGCCAAGCTTGGAGTCCGGTGTCTTGAGGTGGCGCATCAGCTAAAGCAGCAGCTTGCATTTCCTGAAGGAATATCGGTGGAGGTGGTTCTACTGGCTCCTTAGGGATAGGCTGCATTGGGCCATTAATAGGGAAAATATGTGGTTTTTGATTGGGACCGTTGTCTGTTAAAAGTATTTGTACGAGTGTAGCCTGTATTTCATTAAGGCTGCTATTTGTATATATAGGGCCGACGAGAGTTCCGCTTTCACATGCTCTACACGCCAAAACTTGACCAGGGGGAACTCCATTAGGGATGATAAGTTCTTGTTCTTTAAGAGCATTGACAGTGGTGCTTCCTGTTATTTTAATAGCTACTTCTGGCATTATCAAGAATACGAAGCCACGTTTTTTTGCAAATTTTTTTGCGACAGATAAATCTGTTGTTGTTGAAACATAGCCATTGGCTCCGTTTAAACTTTCAATATGCTTAGCAGGAGAGTAATTAGGTTTCTCTAAGTTTCTTCTTGCTCTGGACCACATGCCTTCAGCAAATATGTGCTCGGCCTCTGATCTTTCTATTTGCATTCCTCTAAAAGCAGTTGGTAGACTTTGTATTTCTATTATTCCACCTAATTTTGTACTTTCCCATTCCTCACAAATTTTCGTAATATCAAAAGATGCTATTGGCATATTAATTCCTTGCTTTACTTTTATTTTTATTTAATCTAAGGGTGAAGAATGTAGAGAAGAGATACTAATTTATCTATATAGGAAAAACATAAGCTTTATAGTTTAATGTTTATAATTTTAAAAAATATTTTTATCTGTGATTTAACTATAAGTAATAAGAGTTATTGCATATTATCTTTGCTACATATTAAGTATATGTTTCTTAAACTTTCTTATAGAAAAAAAACTTTTTTGGCTATGTTTTTGATTATTTTTCTTTGTTAAGTTGTTTAATTGTTAATGAATTTAAATTAATTTAATCAGGAGAGATTATGATCACAGCAGGCGCTCTTAAAAAATTTTTAACGGGTGATGATTTAGATTTTCGTATTGAGCTGAAGGAATTAGTACTCAATAATGCTAGGGTACAAGGTGTAATTGCTGAAGGAGTGAGATTTCATAAGTTGGCGCTCACAGATGAGAGTATTGACGAGGAGCCTTTATTTATTAGTGACCGTTTTACTAAAGGCCTACTTGGTCCGCGCAGCTTTATCGGCCAGCATTTGCAACGTATTGATTTAAGTGAGTTGGACCCAGGGCAGCAGCGTCAATTGGTTACAGCGTTAAAACAGTTTGTAGATGACTGGCTTATACCTCGATACGATGTGGGGGCTGAATTTAAAGCTAAGCTTATTTTAAGAGAGCAATCGAATATAATAAATTTGGTGATCGGTGGTATAGAAGCTAGGCTTGAAAACAGCGCTGCACAGGAAGCAGGCCCAGTAGCAGTGCCACAATTATTTCAACAGGCTGATGCTGCTGGAGTAGATGCTGTTGGCCAAGAGCGTGCGATGGTTGATGCTGCTGGGGCACCAGAGATGTGATAATACCCTGTTAAAATTATTTGTTTTGGTACTCTGCTGCGGTATAAGCTAATGGAAATAACTGGCTGAAGGGGAGGTGTTTTTCCTGGCCTTCTTCATTGCCTATAATAATTTCTGTGTCGATTGTAGCAAATTCGCTAATGACTTGACGGCAGAGTCCACAGGGTGGCCAGCCAGCTTTGGTGTAGATATAAACCTTATCGATGTGAGCGTGGCCACTTTGGCTAATCATTTGCATTATTGCTGAGCGTTCTGCGCAAATTGTTGCGCCAAAGCTGCTGTTTTCTACATTGCAACCACTGTATATGTGGCCGTTTGTCGTAAGAATTGCACTACCTACTTTTGCTTGTGAATAAGGAGAGTAAGCGTGCTTTGCTGCGGCAATGGCATGTTGGCGCAGAGTATGTATATCTATCATGAGCTCTCTTTAAATATTAAGTAATAAAATTAATTTAGGTCAAAAATTTTACGTTAACAGCGATTTTGAGTAAAGGGAAGGCGAGTATAATTTATTTGACCAGCAGACTGGCTTATTAAAAGCAGAGATAAAAAAATTAAACAGCCTTAAAAAAGAGATTGTTAAGGCTGCATTATGGGAATTAAAGTAATCAAAAGTTATAAGATGCACCAATACCGAAGGTTAGTAAGCGTGTGACACTATCAGGTTCTGCTGCAAGGGCTTGGGTTGATGGTGCAAGTGTGACGACTGTGGTCGAGCTTTCTCCATATTCAAAGCTTTTATAGCGAATAAAACCGGTGATACTAAAGTGATCAGAAAGTAAATACATCATATCAATACCCAGTTGATAGTAAGGCTTTTGGCCAAGGGCCAAAGTATCTTCTATATGGGTGGCAGGTTCTACGGCGCTAAAGTCCATTACTGGGTTTAATGTTGAACCTAGGCTGGCATGTGGGGATAAGATGAAGCGGGAGCCAATTTGTATATCTAGTTTTGCACCGATACCAGCAAAATAATGGCGATAAATTTCATCAATAGCGATGCCGTTAGCGACTGGAGGAGCAATAAGGTGGCGATCCCACTGATAATAGCCGAACTCCCCGTAGGGTGTGATGTGAAGATGTGGATTCATTTTGATGCGATAGCCTAATCGACCTGAAAGATTATACAGTGGCCGATTGTATTTAAAGCTAAAAGGTACGGTTGACCCACCGCTGCTGTAACCACCATCATAGGTGTATTTTCCAGAGTATAGACTGACATTAGCATGCAGATAAAGGTTTTTAATGGTTTTGCTTAGCGAGATATCCAGCCCCGGGACATTGCCTTGCTCTTCGTTAAATATACTACCGTTTAGTGTTTCTTTATAACTTATATGCAATCCAGCAAGATTAGCTTGAATATTGTTATTTATTTTATTGGTAATAGAAGCACTTGTTGCCTGGCTCTTTAAGCTAAAGATGATGGCAAGTAAGGTGAATAAGCTAAAGTAAATTGATTTTTTGTAAGTTAATTTCTTGAACATTGCTCTATCCTTGAGCAGAGGTTTATTAATATGGATATCGACTTGTCAATGAGAAGCTTGAGCTTTATGTATAAATTATACTTAATTCAACTGGTTATTTAAAATTAAACTAAAATCAATAAAATGCGTTATTTGACATATTAAATTTAAGGTTTAAGATTTTGCTAATGGTTAATACCTAAAATAGCTTGCAATGAATGTAAACTAAGGGGGAGAGTGATGAAAAAATTGCTAATTAGTGCTAGTATAAGTCTGTTTATGGTGTCTTCTGTGTGGGCGCTAAGTAATCGCAGCGAGAGTGTTGCAGCACAAGTCTGTTTTACTCCAAATGAGCAGTGTGGGAGCTTAATTGTTAATGCAATTAATCAAGCAAAGACATCCGTTGATGTGCAAGCGGATGATTTTACGTCGACATCAATTGCTAATGCGTTGCGTGCTGCTCAAAAGCGTGGTGTAAAGGTTCAAGTGTTATTAGATAAGTCCAATGTTAATAGCCGTAATAGTGTTGTTGCAGAATTTACTAAAAGCAAAATTCCATTTTTAGTTGACTATAAGCCCACAGTAGCTGCAAATAAAGTGATATTAATTGATAGAAAAATGGTAATTACTGGGAATTTTAGTTTTTCTGAGAAAAACAATAATCAAAGCTCAGGGAATGTATTAGTGATGCGTAATGCAGAAATTACTGGCATTTATCTAAGTAATTTTGAGAAACGCCAAAAAGAATCAGAGCAGCTTGCGACTTATTGTCAGGGGTCTACTAAATGCCAGCTTGAGTCTGTCGCGAACAAAGCGGTTGATGCGACGTCAAAAGCGGCAAACAGTGCGTGGAATTCAACAAAAAGTTTCTGGAATAAGCACACTTCTTAATTTGCCTGTAATAGTGGGCGTTATGATGAGAGAGTCTATTCGGTTTTTTGAGCAAGTAAATAGCTCACTGAAGCTGGATATGCTCTTGTATTATTTTTTGATTGGTTAATAAATTGGCGAATGTTTTATTTTTATTAATATAGGTATTGTTATTTATTATTTGTATTTTTTAAATAAAAATATATTTTTTACTAAAAAATTAATAAAAATTAAGAAATTAATTGGATGGTGCTTTTATACTGTTAGATGATTAATGTGTAGGGTCAGCTTTTTGAGTTAAACGATGGATGGTGTTGAAAAGTCTCTGGTCTTTTATAGGTGAGTTATTATTGTAAGTTTATTGGTAGGTCGGGGAAGTATTGTATTGGGAGTGAGTTAGATTGTTGATTTTGAAACTTTCTCTTGAGTTTATAACTTCAGCCCCAATATATAGAGCAAGCATAAATTTAAGGGGGTATCCGTATGAGAATGGATCGATTGACGAATCAGTTTCAAGTTGCAATTGCAGATGCACAGTCTTTAGCATTAGGACAGGATCATAACTTTATAGAGCCGGTACATTTACTTAAAGCCTTGCTGGATCAACAAGGAGGTGCGGTTAGACCGATTTTACAAAATGCTGGTGTGAGTGTGAGTCAACTTGATCAAGGGGTGAATGGATTGCTTGATCGCTTACCAAAAGTTGTTGATCATAGTGGTCAAGTGCATGTATCAAATGATTTGTCACGATTATTAAACTTGACAGATAAGTACGCACAAAAGCGTAATGACCAGTATATTTCCAGTGAATTGTTCGCACTGGCCGTCTTTGAAGATAAGGGTGAGTTAGGTCGTATTTATCAGGCAGCAGGTGCCAATATAAAAAATGTTGAAGCGGCGATAGAGCGTGTGCGTGGTGGTCAAAATATTAATGATCAGGCGGCAGAAGGTAATCGCCAGGCTTTGGATAAATATACCATTGATTTAACAGAGCGAGCGGAGGCTGGCAAAATTGATCCTGTGATTGGCCGTGATGATGAGATTCGTCGTACCGTGCAAGTATTACAGCGTCGAACCAAGAATAATCCTGTATTAATTGGTGAACCGGGCGTGGGAAAAACGGCCATTGTTGAAGGGCTAGCCCAGCGTATAGTGAATGGCGAAGTTCCTGAAGGGCTTAAAAATAAGAAAATTTTATCTTTGGATATGGGGGCGTTATTAGCAGGAGCAAAGTTTCGTGGTGAATTTGAAGAGCGTTTAAAAGCTGTTTTAAATGAGTTGTCTAAGCAAGAAGGCCAAGTGATTTTATTTATTGATGAGCTGCATACGGTGGTTGGTGCGGGTAAAGCCGACGGTGCGATGGATGCAGGAAATATGCTAAAACCAGCGCTGGCTCGAGGTGAATTGCACTGTGTTGGTGCGACAACACTGGATGAATATCGCCAATATATAGAAAAAGATCCGGCTTTAGAGCGACGTTTTCAAAAAGTACTGGTTACAGAGCCAACGGTTGAAGATACTATTGCGATTTTGCGAGGCTTAAAAGAACGCTATGAGGTTCATCATGGTGTGCAAATTACCGATCCTGCCATTGTTGCCGCTGCTAATTTATCACATCGGTATATTACCGATCGTAATTTGCCAGATAAAGCGATTGATTTAATTGATGAGGCAGGAAGTCGTATTCGTATGGAAATCGACTCGAAGCCTGAGGCGATGGATAAGCTTGATCGTCGCTTGATTCAGCTGAAAATTGAAGGTGAAGCACTGAAAAAAGAAACGGATAGTGCATCATTAAAGCGTTTACATAAACTAAAGCAAGAAGTCACCCAGCTGGAAAAGGAATATGCTGATTTAAATGATGTTTGGCAGGCGGAAAAGGCCTCTTTACAAGGTACGCAACATTTAAAATCTGAATTAGAGCAAGCCCGTTTGGATTTAGATGCAGCAAATCGTACCGGTGACTTAGGCAAAATGGCCGAGTTGCAGTATGGAAAAATTCCAGATTTAGAGAAACAATTAAAATCAGCAGAGTTATCTACCGGTGATGAGAAAAAACTAGTACGCTCGTCTGTCACGGATGAACAGATTGCTGAGGTAATTGCCAAATGGACGGGGATTCCTGTCACGCGGATGATGCGTAGTGAGCGTGAGAAATTATTAAAAATGGAAGAGGTTTTGCATGATCAGGTGATTGGCCAAAGTGAGGCGGTAACGGCTGTAGCCAATGCCATTCGTCGTTCACGTGCAGGTTTGTCTGATCCTTCGCGTCCGATCGGCTCGTTCTTGTTTTTAGGGCCAACGGGGGTGGGTAAGACGGAGTTATCTAAGGCATTAGCACGCTTCTTATTTGATACGGATGAGGCAATGATTCGTATTGATATGTCTGAATATATGGAAAAACATGCGGTTGCACGTTTGGTTGGCGCACCTCCAGGTTATGTTGGTTATGAAGAAGGTGGTCACTTAACTGAGCAGGTACGCAGGCGACCTTACTCGGTGATTTTATTTGATGAAGTGGAAAAAGCTCATCCAGATGTTTTTAATTTATTATTACAAGTGTTAGATGATGGTCGTTTGACCGATAGTCAGGGTCGTACGGTTGATTTTCGTAATACGGTGGTGATCATGACTTCAAACTTAGGTTCTGACGTGATTCAAGCAGCAGGTGCTGAGTTAAGTTATGAGCAGATGCGTTCAGTGGTTATGGGGGTCGTTAGCCAACACTTTAGACCAGAATTTATCAACCGAATTGATGAGTCTGTGGTATTTCATGGTTTAAGCCAGGATAATATTGCTAAGATTGCTGAAATTCAACTGAAGAAATTGGGCGCGCGCTTAAAAGATAAAGAATTAGGCTTTGAAGTGAGCGATGCAGCGATGAATTTGGTCACAGAGCGTGGTTATGACCCTGTATATGGTGCACGACCATTGAAACGAGCAGTCCAAAGCTTAATTGAAAATCCATTGGCAGAGCGCATTCTTAAGGGGGAGTTTATCCCTAGTGATGTAATTTGTGTTGAGATTAATGATGGTGGTGACCAGGTTATTTTTAATAAAAAAGAAAAATAATGGTTCATTATTATTGATTTAAATAAAAGGCTCACTATTGGAGCCTTTTGTTTTATTAATATTGTTTTTTTATTAGACCAAGTGAACAGGGGAACGCTTTATAATCTATTGCCGTTTAAGATAGGCTTGCCAGCCAGCGTGGCGGTAGCTTTGAGCCATTTTTAATGGTTGACTATCGTCGTAAATACCACGGCCGACGATGATAATATCATTGCCTAAGTGATTAATGACATGGTCGGGTGTTAGGTAGCACTGACCTAGGGCATCTTGGCCCTCTTGTAATTGTACGCCGGGTGTCATATGAATCATGCCCGGATCGTCACTGAGCTTTTCGCGAGAAATAAAGCCCATAACAAAATTATTATGGGCTGTGGCCATCTTGACTGTAGTTTGGGTATAATCAGTTTGCAATAAGTTACCCGCAGAGCTCATTTGTGCCAGTAATAATAGCCCCGTTTTTTCAAGATCAATGTCTTTTTTAAGGCCATCGATAATACCTGGGCCTGGTAGCATATGTGCGTTGATTATATCTGCCCAAGAGGAAATTTTATAAATACCTGCGGTAAATTGTTTGTGAACGGTATTGCCAATATCGGCAAATTTACGGTCTTCAAAAATTAAAAACTGATGTTGTTTGGCAAGTTCTTTGAGTGTTTTAGTCAGTTCGGGAGTGAAGTCCTCAATAATGTCAATATGAGTTTTTAGTAGGCAAATTTCAGGACCGATGCTGTCTGCGAGTTGAATAAGCTGGGCAGCAGAAGTGACATCGGCAGAAAGTGATAAATTCGTTTGCTTCTCAGCCATTAAAGTGAGTAATTTTTTCGCGACTTTATTTTCTGTGTGCTCAGCACGTTCTAAATAATTCATACTTTTTCACCTTTGATTAGGTCAGCAAGTGTGAGCAAACAATGTAATTGATAACCTTGTTCCTGTAATTTTTCGCTACCGCCTTGTTCACGATTGACGATGGTGAAAACATGCTCGATATGTAAACCATGCTCTTTTAAGCAGTTTGCCGTTGTTAAAATACTGCCACCGGAGGTGACTACATCCTCAATAATGACACAGCTTTGGCCGGCTGAGAAAACCCCTTCGATTTGTTTTTTGGTGCCGTGCGTTTTAGTTTCTTTGCGGTACATGACCATGGGAATATCCGTCTCAAGCGATAAAGCACTGGCTAGTGGCAGCGCTGCATAAGGTACGCCACAGATTAATTCAGGGTTAATTTCTTTGACCATTTGAGTAAATGCAGCACTGATTAATTTAAGTGTTTTAGGAAAGGAAATAATACGACGCAGGTCTGCATAGACGTTGGATTTTTCACCACTTTTTAAAGTAAATTCACCATATTGTACCGCGTCAATTTTTTTTAGTTCGGTAATTAGTTGTTGTTTATTCATGGTGTCATTCTCTCCTTTTTTAATTTATGTAAATTGCTCGTTATTAATTTAACTGAATTTATTGTTAAATGCAGGAATATTATCAGCTAAAGTGAGTGCCAATAAGGCTTGGCGAGTATACAGGCCATTTTCAGCCTGGTGAAAGTAATGTGCATAAGGGCTATGATCAACAGCAGGATGAATTTCATTACCACGGGGTAATGGATGGAGGATTTGCAGTTGTTTTTTTGCGTTTTCTAGTTTGTCGATGGTTAAGCAGAGGTTGTGATTATAATCATCTGGTGTGTTATCAAAACGTTCTTTTTGTAAGCGAGTCATATAAATAACATCCAGTTGATCTAAATAATCTGATAAAATATGAGATTTTTTATAATTAATGTTGTTTTTATCAAGTTTTTGTATTAAATATTCGGGGATTTGTAAGCTGTCATCACTGATAAAGTAAAGGCAGGCAGGTTGGTAATGTATGAGCGCTTCAACAAGTGAATGCACTGTGCGGCCATGCTTTAAATCGCCACTAAAACCAATATGTAAGTCATCTAGTGTGTTGTGCTTTTCAATGATGGTGACCAAATCAAGCAACGCTTGAGTGGGGTGTTGGTTGCTACCATCACCGGCATTTAAAATGGGAATATGACTGACATTTGCAGTACGCTTTGCTGCACCTTCTTGAGGGTGGCGCAAGATAATTGCATTGGCATATAATGCAATGATTCGCATGCTATCTTCCAGTGTTTCACCTTTGCTGCTTGAAGTATTGCTTGAGTCTGAAAAGCCAATGATTTTAGCGCCGAGCTTTAGGGCGGCCGCTTCAAAGGAAAGGCGTGTGCGCGTAGATGCTTCATAAAAGCAAGATGCAATAATTTTATTTTCTAATAGTTGGCTTAAACTTTTATGTGTTTTATTTTTTTTAAAGTTCAGAGCTGTTGTTATAATAAGGTCAATTTTGGCGCGATCTAAGTCTTGAATGCTTAAAAGGTGTTGTTGGTAAAATGATGATGTCATTGTGTAAATACACTTTATAATTTAAAATTAAAACTAAAACTAAAACTAAAAGAGAGGTTAAACCCTCTCTTTTATTCTCTTTAATTATTCATAAACTCTTGCCAGGATTTTGCATAAACTTCTTTATCATGAAGTTCCGCTAAGCACTGCAAAATCAGTTGTGCTCCCTGTAAATTAGTGACTAAAGGTATATTATGGTCAATGGCTAAGCGACGTAAGCGAAAACCATCGGTGACTTGACTGGAAGTACTGCTGCGAGTGCCTTGAGGCAGGTTAATAATCAAGCTTATTTTGCGCTTTTTGATAAGTGTGGTTGCATTTGGTTCGCCGCCCTCACTGACTTTATTGACACAGTGTGATGGAATATTATTTTGCAAAAGAAACTCATGGGTACCTGCTGTGGTATAAAGTTCCCAGCCTAGCTTATGCAGCTCAGTAATTTCTTCCAGTAAACGTGGTTTGCGACTACCGCCAATACTTAAGAAAATTTTCTTTTCAGGAACTGACATTTCTGTTGCTTGCCAAGACTGGAAAAATGCATCGTTTAAGTCTTCACCAAGGCAGGCAACTTCCCCTGTTGAGGCCATCTCGACATGAGGAACTGGGTTAGCACCTTTTAAGCGGCTATAGGAAAATTGTGGGCTTTTGACGCCGACATAATCAAGGTCTAAGGTGTTAAAGGGGCCGCTTTCACGGATTCCCATAATCGCTTTGGTGGCGATTTCGATAAAGTTATGGTTAGTCACTTTAGAGACAAAAGGAAATGAACGTGAGGCACGTAAATTACACTCAATGACCTGGATTTGATTGTTCTTAGCGATAAATTGGATGTTAAAAGGCCCGGTAATATTCAGTGCTTTAACAATTTTGCGAGTAATCTTTTTGGTACGGCGAATGGTTTCTAAATAGAGTTTTTGTGGGGGGAGTACTATAGTTGCATCGCCTGAGTGCACGCCGGCATTTTCAATATGCTCAGAAATCGCTTCGATAATAATCTCGCCATTCATCGCGACACCGTCCATCTCTAGCTCTTTACCTTCTTGAATAAACTGGGAAAGAACGACTGGATGATCAGGTGAAACGGTGGATGCTTCTTTGAGGTATTTCTCCATTTCATCTTCAGAAAACACGACATTCATTGCTGCACCCGAAAGCACAAACGATGGACGAATGAGTACTGGGTAGCCGACACTTTCAGCAAAGGCTTTTGCACCATCAAGGCTAGTTGCTGCATGCCAAGCAGGTTGGTCAATATTTAATTCGTTTAATAAAGAAGAGAATAGCTCACGATTTTCTGCCTGATTAATTGATTGCGCTGGTGTGCCTAATAATAGATAGCCGGCTTTATCTAAAGGGTTAACCAAGTTATTTGCTACTTGGCCTCCCATAGCGACAATAATACCGCGATGATTTTCAAAGTCAGCAATATCTTGTATGCGCTCAAAGGTCAGTTGCTCAAAGTAAAGGCGATCTGATTCGTCATAGTCTGTTGAGACAGTTTCAGGATTTGAATTAATAATAATCGGACGTTCGTCAAGCTGTTTTAAGGTTCTGGCTGTTGTGACGCCACACCAGTCAAACTCTACCGAGGAGCCGATACTATATGGGCCTGAGCCTAAGATAAGTGTTGCCGGGGTTTTTGATGGGCGAATATCGTGCCTATCACCATGATAGGTTAAATACAGGTAATTCGTTTTAGCATTAAATTCACCTGCCAGTGTATCGATTTGTTTAACGACTGGAGTGATATTTAAGCTAATTCTCTGTTGTCTGATGGTTGTTTCGTCGTGATTGGTCAAGTTTGCAATGGCTTTATCTGAAAAGCCCTGACGTTTAGCTTTAAGTAATAATTCAGGTGTGAGTTGCTGGTTCTTTATTGTAAGCTCTGTTTGTGCCATAGCATGTAAATGGTGTAAGAACCAGGGGTCGATATTCGATAATGTATTGGCTTTCTCTACTGTGCCGCCTTGTAATAAATAGCGATACAAGGCGAATATGCGACGATCTGTAGCATGTTCAATTTCGCTTTCTAGCTGATCAATGGGGTGTGGGTAATCACTTAAGCAAGAGGCGCCAATATTGAGCATGCCGATGGCTTTTTGTAAAGCTTCTGGAAAAGAGCGGCCAATCGCCATGACTTCGCCGACGCTTTTCATTTCAGTGCCAATACGGCGCTCAGCTTTTTTCAGCTTGTGGGTATCCCAGCGTGGGATTTTTACAACGATATAATCCAGTGCGGGCTCAAAAAATGCACAGGTTTTTTTAGTAATGCTATTTTTAAGCTCATAGAGTTTGTAGCCTAATGCCAGCTTGGCGGCGATAAAAGCCAGTGGATAACCTGTGGCTTTTGATGCAAGGGCGCTAGAGCGTGATAGACGTGGATTGATCTCAATAACGCGATATTCACCAGTTTCTAGGTTAAACGCATATTGAATATTACATTCACCGATGATATTAAAATGGTGAGCGACTTTAATGGCAATTTCACGTAAGAAATGATATTCCTGGTTATTGAGTGACTGTGATGGAGAAACAACGATACTTTCACCGGTGTGAATGCCCATAGGGTCGAAGTTTTCCATATTACAAATAGTTAAAGCATTTGCAGCAGAGTCACGTACAATCTCGTATTCAAATTCGCTCCAGCCAATTAAGTTTTCTTCGATCAAAATTTGATGAGCGACACTAAATACCTCACTGACACGCTTTTCTAGTTCTTCTTTACTATGGACGACACCCGAGCCGAGTCCGCCTAAAGAAAAACCTGCCCGCATCATGATTGGGTAGCCAATCGATTCAGCAGCATTTAAAGCATCTTCGGCATTGGTTACGGCAACGCTTTTTGCGGTTTTAACACCGATTTCGTTAAGCTTGTTTTTAAATAAATCACGATCTTCAGCATTGCGAATGGTGTCTACAGATGAGCCAAGCACTGTCACATGATGCTCAGCAAGCACGCCGCTTTCCTCAAGACGGAGTCCGAGATTTAGCGCGGTTTGTCCACCAAAACCAAGTAAAATTGCATCTGGTTTTTCTTTTTCAATAATTTTAGTAACTGTTGCTTCATTTAATGGCTGCAAGTAAACACGGTCAGCCATATGCTGATCAGTTTGTACTGTAGCAATATTTGGATTGACTAGAATAACTTCAATATTTTCTTCTTTAAGCGCTTTGATCGCTTGAGAACCAGAGTAATCAAACTCACCTGCTTGGCTGATACGCAGGCCACCAGAGCCTAATAAAAGTACTTTTTTTACAGATTGCATGCTTTAGTTACCTTCGCGAATGAGCTGATAGAAATTGTTGAAAAGCCAGTGGGTATCGACGGGGCCAGGAGCAGCTTCAGGGTGGAATTGCACGGAGAAAAACGGCTTGGTGTTATGTTCGATACCTTGGACGGTATTATCATTTAAA
Source organism: Piscirickettsia salmonis LF-89 = ATCC VR-1361 (assembly GCF_000297215.2). Classification (GTDB taxonomy): domain Bacteria; phylum Pseudomonadota; class Gammaproteobacteria; order Piscirickettsiales; family Piscirickettsiaceae; genus Piscirickettsia; species Piscirickettsia salmonis. The sequence continues at coordinate 37,844 of NZ_AMFF02000059.1, read as the reverse complement.
TTTCTAAAAGAAACTCGCCAATCTTCTGGCAGTGAGTCTTCATTGATTGCATAGCCGTGATTTTGTGAGGTTAAGAAGCAGCGATCAGTGCCTTCTTGTAAGCAGGGTTGGTTTTGTGAGCGATGACCAAAGCGCAGCTTATATGTTGTCGCATTAATGGCCAGCCCCATAAGTTGTGAGCCTAGGCAAATACCGAAGATCGGTTTTTCTTGCTCCATGGCTTTTCGTAGAATATTCGTTGTTTCATAACAGCGAGCAGGATTGCCTGGGCCATTGGAAATAAAAACACCATCGAAATGCTCATTAGTATAATCATAGTTGTAAGGAACACGCTTAACACGAACCGGTAGGTTTCTAAGTTCCCGAATGATGTTTTCTTTCATGCCACAGTCGACAGCGATGATTAACTTATCGCCAGAGCCAAAGGTTGCTGGTTCTTTAATTGATACTTCAGCAACAAGGTTACGCGCATTATTATCTGGAAAGGCTTTGGGGAGCTCATCTGCTGTGGTAATAGCACCGGCAACGACGCCTTTTTCACGCAAGCATTTGGTTAGAGCGCGTGTGTCAATATTAGCAATAACAGGAATATTTTCAGCTTCACACCAGCTAAGGAGGGACTGTTCTGCATTAGAACGGGCATAGTGGGGTGAAAGTTCAGAGACGATAATACCTTTGGCATGAATTTTTGCTGATTCCCAGCTTTCACAGTTGCCGACACCGTAATTACCCATCAATGGGTAGGTAAAGGTGATGAGTTGGCCATTATAGGAAGGGTCGGTCATGGTTTCAGGATAACCTACCATGCCTGTATTGAAGACGACTTCACCAAAGGTAGTTTCTTGTTGCCAGCTTGGTGAGATGCCGTGGAAAATTTCACCTGTTTCGAGGACAAGTTTAGCAGGGACCATGATATACACCTTTAAACTTTAAATTAGTAGTGCTTGTTGTATGTATGCGTGCAGAAGATGAACTTTATGTCTGAACTCACAGTGGTTGACAACTTAATAAACTCTTGTTAGCATTCATTCTTTGCTATTTGACATGCTTATCTTAAGATATAGGGTAGGTTGTCGCCTGTCTTAACAATCTCCACGCAAATTGGAGTTAATTTACCTGCAAATGGGTGCAAAGTCAAACATGTTGGTCAAGTTGTTGTGCTTGAAAAAAAAAATTATTATTTTTCTACTAAGCCTCTTGTTGCTTGTCGCATTTTCAAAAAATAGTTTTTCAGATCAATTGGTTAAACTCTCTATTCCATTGCAGTCGCAAGCAAAAAATAAAGATAATAGTGAAAATAATGCGGCGGCGGCACTATCTTCAACTTCAGCAATAAAGAAAGCCCCTGACCTACCAATGATTCCATCGCTTAGTATAGACCATCATCGGGCAATGGCTGCAAGCTGTGATGTAAAAAACTATAATGTATGGGGAAAATGTAAGTTATGGCTAAAGCCTCATCAATACATGCGTGTTAGAAGCTACAATTTTGGCGTGCCCTATAATGTAGCAAATATTGAACTGCAGCTTGCTAGTCAAGGGACCGATGCTGTGGTCTTTACGAGGGTAGTTAATAGCGCAGAGCTTGATGCAGGTCAAGTGGTGATGCTTTCAGCGCTTGGCAGAGGAGGGGGTGTTGGCCGTATCTTTACCAGTGTTTCTCCTATAGATATGAGTCAGCCGGTGACGATTTATCTTCAAAATAATGGGCCAAGCTTGGTATTTATTCGAGTGCTATAATTCGCGTGCTATAAAATTTAAAGAGGAATTTAGAATAAACACAATGATTAAATCTACAGTGGCTAAAATTTACTCTATTGTAAATATCAGTGGTGAAATTCTATTTTTAAATGATGCGTATATTGCATTTGTAAATCTTGATAGGAATCAAGTGATTGGCAGAAAGGCGATGGACCTGCTTTCGATTACACCGAAACTTTTTGCGTTGGCCCAAGCATCGAAAGATCGACGAGATATTATTAATGGCAAAAAAGAGTTAATTCGCAGAGAGGCTATTATTGCGTCTGAAAAACGCTTTGCAATAGTAACTAATGATAAACTACCGCTGATAGATTCAGGTAATATCATTGGTGTGATTAATGAAACGGATACCGGAATAGAGCAGCTTATACAAAACCGTTGTTTTTTAAACCTGAAGCCTATGCATTACCGGGGGGAAGTGTTTGGGGTATCGGATATGAAGTTGTTATGCATGTTGGCACAATTTGAAGGGATAAAACCCAGTGATATTTCTAGCGCATTGAAATTAAAGATGAATACAGTTTATATGTACCGCCATAATTTGCTTAATAAAATTAATAATATATTTTCAGGTGAAAAATATAATATGGCCGATATTGCCAAAGATATGTTTTTCGAGGAGCAAGTGATTACAAGGCAGAAAATTTTATGTATCGCTGGGAAAAAAATAGTACCAAAAATTTAAAATAATATATTTAGTTGTATGGGGTGAGCTTTGTATGAGTGAAATAGATAAATTAAAAGATGTCATTGATTCAATTGTCTCAATTCAGCATGATGACCATGCGTTAATTGATGCACAGCAAATGATTGGTGAGTGGGAAATATCAGGTTGGATTGATGATATCTGTACAAATGAGCGTGAAAAAGGATTGGCTTTTATTGATAGTGCTCGAGAACAAGGTGTGGAGCATGAGAAAAGTTTGTTGGTTGCTGTTGATGCGATTTGGGCTGGGGCGCATGATGCGATTCAGGCTTTGGCAATTGATTATGCAACAGAGTATGACCTTGAGCCGTATGATGTACATGAGCTAATTAAAAAGCTGATGCGTGCAAAAATTGCTTAAGTGACTAGAGAGGGTTGAGTGGAACAGCACGAGCAACGTCATAGGCAGGAATGGAGATGTTAGCTCAGCATTTTAAAAATATTGCTCACCATAGTGCGGCTGCTTTTGATGTAGCGGCTAAGGTTGAGTATATTTTAGATTCTCCACCTTATCTGTCGACAATCAATTATTTAGAAGAAACTGAACGGGTATATCGCGTTGAAAAAAAGCTTAGGTAATAATCGTGTTATATGGTCAGATAACGTTGTGAGTATGGCTTGTGAAGATTTTTCATTTGTTTGCAAAAGGTACCTGGGTGTTATTTTGGCAGATGCGTGCTTAACTTTATTTAATGCGGTAATCGCTTATATTTATGAAAGTATTAAAATGAAAGATGGCTGAATGAGTTTAGATAAATAACAGGAATAAAATAATATTTTTATTTATTTGATAATTTTTTTGGATGGAAGTTCGTTTAAAGAAAAATCGATTTTAATATAAAAACATTGGTAATATATAATGTGTGTGTGATTTATAAAAAATTTGAAGAAGTGAATAAATCAAAAGAATATTTAATATATATTCATGTTATATAGATATATTTAGTATTTTAGTTGAATAGTTCTAGTTGACGGATATAAATAGCCCCAAGTTGAGTTCCGATAAGCATGGTTTTTCCGTTTGGAGAGACATAGGTAGCTGTGATCGTTTTGAGTTTAAGGTTATGGTGATGCTTGTGGATGCGAGACCAATGGCCTTGTTGATAAAGGTAAGCGCCTAGTAATGTACCTAATAAAATGGTTTTACCATTGTCTGACATGGAAATAGAGTTAACAAGTGTGTTTTTTTGTAGGCCTGATTGATTAGGGTTATCTAAATGTTGCCAATGTTTATTTTGGTAAAGAAAGACACCATTACTGTGGGTGGCGATAACGATTGTACGGCCATCTTTTGAAATGCTGCTTTTGTAAATCCAGCTATATTTAGTCAGTGGATGTTCTGTAGCAATGGTTAAATGCTTCCAGTGGTTATTTCTCCATAGATAAGCGCCATGGTTCATTGTGCCAATAAGTACTTTATCGCCATTGTGAGAACTTGCTATGGTGTAGACCCATGAATTTTTAGGCAATGATGGTGATTTTGTTGACGCGCTGAGGTGTTGCCAAGCTCCTTTATCATAGAGATAGGCGCTATGAGCGCGTGTGCCAACAAATATTTTTTTTTGTGCTGTGAATAACTCTTGCTGAAAATATACTTACATCAGTAGGTAATTCTTTAATAATTTTTATAAGGTTAGATTTTTGCAACATTGCAATAAAATTAATGTGAGAAGAGTGGTTAAATTGTGGCAAGGTGTGCTTTAGTTGATTACAGGTATAGCGCTGGATTAACAGTTTCTGACATAATATCAGTAGGTTAAAAAATACAATAAGGAAAAACGATGCCTTCTCCTTATAGAGCATGTATGGTCACCGCTTAAAAATAGGGTTCGCATGAAGCTTGATCAAGATGAAATAAATTTAGAGACAGCGCTTAGTCAAGTAATGAAGTCAATGTCAGAAACTATTCGTTGAGTGCTATATCTCCTTGACAAAGGAAACTACCGACAGATTGAGTGTTGATATATAGAGTGTCACCTGCTTGTGTTAAGGCAAGTGAGTTGATTTGAGTACCAAGAGGCAGGCTGGGTTGTACAAGACGGACCCAGTCGTCATTAATTAAGCCATCATCTTGTTGAAAGGTAAACTCACTCGCATGCACAAAGTTTGTCACAGCAAAAATGAGTGAGATTATAGCAATAAAGGCTGTTTTTATAAAAACAGTTTCAAATTTAAAGTATTGTAACATATTCTCTTTTAAAATACGGATATATTGGGCTGGCCGATGATTAGAGCTGCCTATGACTTAGTAAGTTTGTAAATGTATTTTTACCTATTCTAATGCAAAAAATATTTTTTTTCTACATAAAAATTGTTCTATTTTTTCATGGATCTCTTTGTACAAGGAAGTGGCCTTTTATATTGCTCGATATTTATCTGATTTGGTTTTATTTTTTTATGCTAAATTGAGTTTTTTACAGGTTATTTTATATAATGCAATAACGATTATCTGTATCATTCTTGCAAATGAATAATTATATTGTTATATTGATATATATAAATATATTGATATATATCGGAGTTATTGTTGAAGAGTCTGGGCTTTTTAGATCGTTACTTAACAGTGTGGATATTTGTAGCAATTGCTACGGGTTTGCTTATTGGCTATTATTTGCCTGGCAGTAGTCAGTTTATTGACCACTTTTCATATGGCACAACAAATTTGCTTATTGCTGTTGGTTTGGTTGTTATGATATATCCGCCATTAGCAAAAATAGATTATAGTAATCTTCCAAGAGTTTTTAAAAACAAGAAGGTATTAAGTCTATCTTTCTTGCAAAATTGGCTTATCGGTCCGGTGTTAATGTTTGTTCTTGCACTGGCCTTTTTTCATAATCAGCCAGGATTGATGAACGGCTTAATTTTAATTGGAATTGCTCGCTGCGTGGCGATGGTTATTGTCTGGAATGATTTAGCGGAAGGTAGTCGAGAGTATTGTGCAGGACTTGTGGCATTTAACGCTATTTTTACTGTAATCTTTTATTCAGCGTACGCTTACTTATTTATTACACTATTACCAAAATTATTTGGCTTAGAAAGTAATGCTATTCACATCTCAATGTTCGCGATTGGACAAAGTGTATTGATTTATTTAGGAGTGCCTTTTATTCTTGGTTTCTTGAGCCGATTAATTTTAACTGAAATAAAATCTATTGATTGGTACGAAAATAAATTCATTCCTGCAATTTCACCGCTGACTTTGTTGGCTCTGTTGTTTACGATTATTGTTATGTTTATTTTGAAAAGTAAGAGTGTGATTAATTTGCCATTGCACGTTGTAAATATTGCTATTCCTTTATTGATTTATTTTATTATTATGTTTTTTATCTCTTTTTACTTATCGTTTAAAGCAAAAGCATCATATGAGCAAGCTGCATCATTAAGTTTTACTGCCGCTTCAAATAACTTTGAGCTTGCAATTGCTGTTGCTATCGCGATGTTTGGAGTTAACTCCGATCAGGCTTTTGTTGGAGTAATCGGTCCATTGGTTGAGGTGCCTGTGCTGGTTAGTCTGGTTAATGTTGCACTTTGGTTGAAGAAAAAATATTTCTATCAATATAAGTATATTTAAGTAAATATTAATAAATAAGTGATGATTTAATGATAACAAGTAAAAAACTATCTAAAATATTAAAAGCATTTTCCGATGAGAATAGAAGGTTAATCTTATGGTTTTTGCAAAAGCGTGAATTATGTGTTTGTGAGTTAGAGCAATTACTACCTATTAGCCAGCCAACCATATCAAATCACTTGCGTATGTTATCAGATTTGGACTTGGTCGATTCCTATAAAGAGGGTCGCTGGGTGATTTATCAAAAAAAATGTAACCAGGATGCTTTGGTTATTAATATATTAAAACCGATTTATTGTGCGATGGATCTAACAGGACAATATGAGAGTCAATTGGAAAAACTAAAAATTATTTTTAAAGATAATCTATGCTGAAATAATTAAAATAAAAAGTTAGAGTTTTTATAATAGTAAAAAAGGAGATAGCAGGTGCAACGTATACAATTGGCTTTAAATGTAGAAAATATTGATGAGGCGGTTGAATATTACTCTAAACTTTTTGGAGTAACTGCAAATAAACGCAAATTGGGTTATGCTAATTTTATAGTGAATAATCCACCATTAAAACTCGCGCTATTAGAAGGAAAACAAGCGCGTGAGCGTTTAAATCATTTGGGGGTTGAAGCATTTGAGCAAGCTGATGTTGATCAAGCAATTGAACGTTTTGATCGGGAGAATATTCGCCTAGGTGAGGTAGAAAGTGGTAAAACCTGTTGTTTTGCTAAACAAAATAAAGTGTGGTCAGCTGATCCGCAAGGCATGCGCTGGGAATGGTACCGTGTGCTTGAAAATAGTGAAGCTTTTGGTGAGGATGGTTTTGATACGCATGCTATTAATCATGATAAGGCGCAGGCTGATATTGATACCGTGGTGTGCTGTAACTAATTTTTGAGTTTTAATTTGGACCGCGGATTTCAATGTGTTCTTGGTCGGGGCCCAAAAATACAGCGCGCTGCCAGTTTTTCTGGTTAGTAGTACGTGCTGACGTTGGGTGAGGTGCTTGATTTATTTTTAGACCTTGAACCTTTAGCTGATTAAAACTTACAGTGAAAGTATCGGTCATTAAGCAAAAGTGCATGCCGCTGATTGTTTGTTTTGGCAGCTCTGTAAGCTCTAGTATGGTATTTTCTAGGGTTAAATAATGAATGTTAATACCAGAAGCAAGAGTTTCAAAAATGTAGCTTGAAGCCAAAGTGCTGGCAGTAAAAGTCTTTTGACTTTGCAGCATTGCTTACGTGTAGAGCAAGGTGATCAATATATTTAAACATAATTTAAAATATCACTAGGCTGACTGATAATATGGTCGGCTTGCCAGTCAGCTATATTGGTATGAGGTGAAATAAATCCATAACTTGCAGCAATCGTTATCATATTGGCGGCTTTACCAGCTTGAATATCACGAAGATTATCTCCGATATACAGGCAATTTTCCGGTTTTATTTTTATTAGTTGTGCGGCGTAGAGCAAAGGTTTGGGATGTGGTTTTTTTTCTGTTGTTGTATCTCCGCCGATAACACATGCTGCTTGCTGGTGGTAATTAAAGTGTTGAATCAGCGTATGAGTGAGCTTTTCCGGCTTATTGGTGACAATGCCCCAAGGTAGTGGATATGTTGCTAATTTATGTAATAATTGCTTGATACCCGTGTATTCTTGAGTTTGCTTGCAGATAGTGTTGCGATAATAATCTAAACAAAGTTGGCATTCTTGCTCGCTGGGTGTGCGTTTTAGGGTTGCAGTCAAGATAGCACGAACACCATTGCCATAAATAGGATATAGGTCGATTCGTTGTTTGGTGAGTGGCTCTGCTAGAGTTTGATGAGTATGCTGAACTGCGTTAAATAAATCATAGCTGGTATCAAGCAAAGTACCGTCTAAATCAAACAACACTGCTTGTACGCTCATAATTCGTCCTCGGTGATATGTGCAATATAATTAATGCTGACATCATGGTGTAATTTTGCTTTATGAGTGAATGGGTTATAGTGCACTCCGCCCATATGGCGAATCTTTAAGCAAAGTTGACGGCACCAATCGGCAAGCTCATCAGGGCGGATAAATTGTTGGTGATCATGGGTGCCTTTGGGCAGTAGCTGTAAAATATATTCGGCAGCGATTACTCCGAGCACATAGGATTTAACGGTGCGGTTCATCGTTGAGATAAAAAGATGGCCGCCAGGTTTTAGTAGCGTTTTACAGGCGTGTAAAATAGAGAGTGGATCTGGGACATGTTCTAGCATCTCCATGCAGGTGATAATCTCGAACTTACCTGGAGATTGCTTGGCAAGCTCTTCTGCACTGATATGCTGATAATTTATATCGAGTTGGCTTTCTAGTTTGTGAAGTTTGGCGGCGTTAAGTACATCTTTACTCATGTCAATGGCTGTGACCTGAGCACCTTCTTTGGCGAGGCTTTCTGACAAAATACCGCCGCCGCAGCCAAGATCAAGAATATCTTTATTGGTAAGGCTGACCCGGCTTTTGATAAAATTTAAACGTGTTGGGTTTAAGTCATGCAAAGGTCGACAACGACCTGCCGTATCCCACCATTCATGAGCAAGGTCAGCGAATTTTTGTAGCTCCACTTGATCGACATTTAAGTGCTGTATTGTGCTCATTTGTTATAAGTCCTTACTAATTTTGTCTTGCCAAACTTTAATTGTATTACACAGTTGCTGTTCATTAATTAAAGTTAGTTTTTTATTATTCAACAGCTGTTGACCGGCAACCCAGGTGTCTGTTACTTGGCTTTTATTCGTCGCATAAACGAGTTGTGAAATCGGATCATATAGTGGCAAGCTTTCGATGTTATTTAAGTGGATGATTGCCAAGTCAGCAGCCTTGTTTGTTTCTAAAGAGCCAGTGATATGATCAATACCTAAGGCTTTTGCTCCATTTAAGGTTGCCATTTTGAGTGCTTGAGCTGCAGGAAGTGCGGTTGGGCTTTGGCTGACTGCTTTGGCAAGTAGTGCTGCGGTTTGCATCTCACTGAATAAATCCAGACTATTATTGCTTGCTGCGCCATCAGTACCTAAGGCAACATTCACACCGTCATCAATTAGTTGTTGAATGGGGGCAAAGCCACTGGCCAGTTTTAAATTAGATTTTGGGCAATGGACGACATGCGCGTTATGTGTGCCAAGTAACTGAATATCGCTATCATCCAGCCACACGCTATGTACGGAAATAAAGCGCTGATTGATTAAGCCGAGTTGATTTAAACGTTCAAGTGGGCGAGCATTATATTCTTTAAGGCTATTTGTCACTTCGAACTTAGTTTCATGCATGTGAATATGTATCGGTAACTGATAAGTTTCTGCAAGTTGTAAACAGCGCTTAAAGTGGTTGTCACTGACGGAGTAAGGTGCATGGGGTGCAATTGCCATTGTAATTAAAGGGTGGGATTGATATTGCTGAATGAGTTGACCTGCTTTATTAAAATAAGTCTCTGAATTTTGAGCATCGTTGGTTGGAAAATCAATGAAAAAGCCGCCGATGCAGGCACGCATACCTAATTTATCTGTTATTTTGGCAATAATCTTCGCAAAAGGGTAATGCTCATTGAAGCAGGTTGTTCCTGAGCGCAGCATTTCGGCAATCGCCAGTTCGGTGCCTGCGGCAATAAATTCTGGGGTTGACCATTTTTTTTCAGCAGGCCAGATATAATGATTCAACCAGTCGTCTAAGGCTAAATCATCGGCGAGTCCTCTAAATAAACTCATCGGTGAGTGCGTGTGAGCATTAATTAGGCCAGGAATAATCACGTGCTCTAAGCGCTCTTGTGTGTTATCGCTTTGGTAGCGGCTGTTGCATAACTGTGTTGGTAGGATATCGAGGATATTACCTTGATGAATAACCAGGCTATGTTGGGTGAGTATATGATTGAGTGGTTGAACGGGAATAATAAATCCCGCATGGATAATGGCATCGACCGTTTGCATGATAGACCTTCTATTAAACTAGTGGCCTTAGTATAAGCAAAATTAACGTGAGAATGTAGTGCAGCGGAGATCTCTGCATGGAAAACTTAGCTAATAGCTTAGGTGAGCAACCGTATTTGTTTTCTGGGTCACAGGAGATGCTTGGGAAAAATTTTAAATAAAGAGATAGCGTTTACTTTATTGTTTTTGCTTTAATTAATTTTAATGTGGATGTTTTAATGAAGTGCTTTCTTTACAATTAAGTTAAATTTTTATAATTTCATTATTAGTATTAATGCGCCCTCCGTCATCTGAAGTGCAACACTACTCTATACTAAGCCGCCATCAAATACTCTAAAAAAACCTGATTAGGTGAGCAAT
>NZ_AMFF02000059.1:22900-24858 GCF_000297215.2 Piscirickettsia salmonis LF-89 = ATCC VR-1361 | reverse complement strand
CGATTGAAGATGCGAGTTGTCACTTATTATTTTTACCCCCTTATTCTCCTGATTTAAACCCGATAGAGCATGTATGGTCACCGCTTAAAAATAGGGTTCGCATGAAGCTTGATCAAGATGAAATAAATTTAGAGACAGCGCTTAGTCAAGTAATGAAGTCAATGTCAGAAACTATTCGTTGAGTGCTATATAATCAAAAGTGCGGGTTAGATTTAGGAGTGATTTATACGTTATTTAGGGATGGCCATCTGAGTTTTGACCAAATTGTGAGGATGACAGATCATCAAAGGTGGTCTTTGCAGATCAGGGGAGTTGATAGTTTAATTGCCCGTCAAATAATTAGTGCTGAGCGATATTTCTCGCTTGATAATACACAAAGACAAGCTTTGCAAGATGAGGGTATGATACGAAGAATTCTTCGTAATGAGATCGCTATTAATGATGTTATTGGAGTTTCAGGGAGAAATAGGAGAAATGCGAGAAATTTGAATGGAGTTCAAAGTACGCATGTGGCAAGCGTGCATCAGTCTATATCAGAATCAGCGAGTGCTTTAATAGGGCTTTATGGAAAAAGCCTAGAAGGTAAAGGACTTATTCTGACCCTTGATCAGATCAAAAATTATGTAAATGGTTTGGGATATGATATTAAATCGAAAGCGGCACGCAGCACGCTATTAAAATTAATATTAGAAAATAATCCTTTTATTGACCAAGTTTCAGGTGTGTCGACCAAAGAAGTATTAGCTTTGGCATGGCTTGCGATTCATGATGATAGCAAAAGATTAGGAGCGCTGGATGATGCGAAAGCTCGGTTTGTTGAAGCTCTATACGAAATACAAAGGGGATACAATATCGGGAGTGATGGCAAAGATTCAGGTGGAAAAGATAAGCCGATCTGTGCTGCCGGGTCCTTTAATAAAATTGTAGCAAAATTGCAAGGCGTTCACCCAAGTTGTGAGATTATGCATGTTACTCCAGCAGTTGCTGCACTAAAACTGCTGGTTGTTGTCAGGGAAGAAGCTGTTCGCTATATAATGAGCCGCCCTTTAGAGACAAAGCAAGATTTAGTAGACTTTGTTACTCTTTTAAAAAATGTGGATGAAGAAAAAATTAAGAGTGATAAGGGTAGCGTTAGTATTATTTATGGCGATATAAAAAATAGTATTGCTGAGCGTATGTTAGGTGAGTTTGGTCGTTTTTTATATCCTGGGGGTAAAAATAATCTTTCTTTTCAGGGGTTAATTGATTCTGGCAGTGATGTAGACGTGCCTGATATCAATGTTTTACAAAAGATTACTGACTCAGCAGCCTATCAAAAATACTTTAAAGGTAAAACTTCGGATGCGACAGAGGGGGCGCTTTCTGACGAAGAGCAACAAGCGAAAGAGTACCTGGATTTGCAAAGGCTTCAAGGCATAAAAATAGCTATTTTAACGAAAGCTGAAAAGAAGCAGTTTCAGTTTGGATATGGTGGTAGTAAACATAAGATTAAAGATGGGTTGAATGTTGAGCATACTGTGCCGGAGAGAGTAAAAACGATCTTTACACTGACTAATGATGTGAGTATGGCTGCTAGCTTAAGGTTGGCACGCATAAAAGCGATACAAGATACTGCGCCTGGTTATCAATCTGGTTTTTTATTTTTGGGTAGAACGCAAGCAGATACGAATACGTTTATTGGTAGTTTAAACTGTGGTTGAGTTAGCTTTGATTTAATTTGATACTTGCTTGGCAAAGCGCGGGTTTTCAGCTGTGATTTAAGGGTAAAATTTAAATGCAATATATTTTAAGGAGACCTTGGTGTTAAAGGCTATTGCCAGGTTGAAGATTATTTAGTGCGCACTGAACTCACTTTTCTTGCTTTACTTTTAACTCACCTTACGCACAGGTCATAAACATTTTAATCGCCTAAGCTCTTCAAAAGCTATTTGATTTGACCGCACAAGTAATTTATATTT
>NZ_AMFF02000059.1:12743-22529 GCF_000297215.2 Piscirickettsia salmonis LF-89 = ATCC VR-1361 | reverse complement strand
TGAAATCCCTGTATCTATCAGATTTCGTTATACATTGTTTATCATGTCAGTGCGTAAGGTGAGCTTTTAACACATGAAGTGTTTCTGGCAGTGTGGGTAAATGACTTGAATACTGTTTTTTCGATATTGCTACGATAGTCATCAGTAGAATAAGCGACCTATTGCTACAGTAGGTTAGCTAGAGTATATGGTTGGAAGCAGCCTCACAGTCGCTGAGTGCCATGATTGGTCTATTCATGTTTCCCGGCCTGGGGAGTTGTATAATCACCTGCGAGAGCTTGGTTCAGCCGCCTAAGAGCTATCTGTTTGAGTTAACGCTTAAGGATTGGCGATGAGTATGCTATTCTATGGCCTGGCAAAAGAATGATCGAAATACTTATAAATAAAGCAAAAGGCAGCGCTGTCCATGACTGAATTTGCAAGAGAAATTGTCCCGATTAATATCGAAGAAGAACTGAAACAGTCATATTTAGAATATGCAATGAGCGTGATTGTGGGACGCGCATTGCCGGATGTGAGAGATGGGTTAAAACCAGTGCATCGTCGTGTGTTGTATGCGATGCATGTACTTAATAATGATTGGAATAAAGCCTATAAAAAATCCGCCCGTGTTGTTGGGGATGTGATTGGTAAATACCACCCACATGGCGATACTGCTGTTTACGATACGATTGTGCGTCTTGCGCAAACGTTTTCTATGCGTTACACCCTGATTGATGGTCAAGGAAACTTTGGTTCTGTTGATGGTGATGCTGCTGCGGCCATGCGTTATACCGAAGTGCGTATGGATAAATTTGCTCATGCACTACTTGAAGATTTAGAAAAAGATACGGTGAATTTTACACCGAATTATGATGAGAGTGAGTTTGAGCCGGCGGTTTTGCCGACACGGATTCCTAATTTATTGGTCAATGGTTCTTCAGGAATTGCTGTTGGCATGGCGACGAATATTGCCCCGCATCGCCTGAATGAAGTGATTGATGCCTGTGTCGCCCTGATTGATAATCAGTTTGAGCTTTCTATCGAGCAATTAATGGAATATATTCCAGGCCCTGATTTCCCAACTGCCGGTATTATTAACGGCCGAGCAGGTATTGTACAAGCCTATAAGACTGGGCGAGGCCGGGTCTATATTCGGGCACGGACTGAAATTGAAGAAGATGAAAAAAGCCATAAAGCGACTATTATCGTTACTGAATTGCCTTATCAGGTTAATAAAGCGCGCTTAATTGAAAAAATTGCTGATTTAGTCCGTGATAAAAAGCTAGAGGGTATTTCGGGCTTGCGTGATGAGTCTGATAAAGACGGTATGCGCATTGTGATTGAGCTCAAACGTGGTGAAGTGCCTGATGTTGTGCTCAATAACTTATATACTTACACGCAAATGCAAAATGTCTTTGGCATTAATATGGTGGCGCTGGATCGTGGTCAGCCGAAGTTGTTTAATTTACTGGATATGCTGAACGCTTTCTTGCGTCATCGTCAAGAGGTGGTGACGCGTCGTACGCGTTTTGAGTTGGCGAAAGCACGCAGTCGCGCCCATGTCTTAGAAGGCTTAGGTGTGGCCCTTGCTAGTATTGAGCGAGTGATTAGTTTAGTGCGCAATGCATCGAATCCAGCTCAGGCCAAAGAGGTGCTACTTGCTGAAACATGGCAGCCGGGAGAGGTGATTAGCTTACTTGAAGAAATTGGCCGTGATGCTGCACGCCCTGAAGATTTAGCCCCTGATTTTGGTATGGTTGCAGGTGGTTATCGTTTATCGCCAGATCAGGCGCAAGCGATTTTAGATTTAAGATTGCACCGTTTAACTGGCTTAGAGCAGGACAAAATTTTCGGTGAATTTAAAGAATTACTTGAAAAAATTAAAGAATATTTAGCTATTTTGGCCAGTCGTGAGCGTTTGCTTGAAGTGATTCGTGAGGATTTATTACTGGTTAAAGAGCAGTTTGGTGATGAGCGGCGCACAGAAATCCGTGCTTCGCAAGAAGACTTAAGCATGGAAGATCTGATTGCTGATGAGAACATGGTCGTCACCTTAACGCATGCCGGTTATGTTAAAACACAGACACTGGATACGTATCAAGCACAGCGTCGCGGTGGCCGTGGTAAGAGTGCGACGAGCATGAAAGATGAGGATTTTATCGAGCAGCTGGTGATTGCCAGTCAGCATGATACGTTATTGTGCTTTTCAAATTATGGCAAACTTTACTGGCTAAAAGTGTATACCGTGCCGCAGGCCAGCCGAATTTCTAAAGGGCGGCCGATCGTCAACTTATTGCCTTTAGATAAAGATGAAAAAATTCAAGCGATGTTGCCGGTACGTGAATACAAAGAAGGCATGTACATCTTTATGGCGACAGCAAAAGGCACTGTTAAGAAAACAGCGTTGACCGAATTTTCTCGTCCTCGAGTCAGTGGCATTATCTCAGTTGATTTAGTTGAGGGTGATCGCCTAGTTGGTGTCAGTTTAACGCATGGTGAATGCGATATGATGCTGTTTACTAATAGTGGCAAGGTGATTCGCTTTCCTGAGACGGATGTCAGAGCAATGGGCCGCAATGCGCGTGGCGTGAAAGGTATTAATTTAACCGATGATCAGCGCGTTATTTCCAGTGTCATTGCACCGATTGAGGGTGACATCTTAACAGTGACAGAAAATGGCTTTGGTAAACGCACTAAAATTGACGAATATCGTGTGCAAGGGCGTGGAGGTCAGGGCATTATTTCGATTCAGGTCAGTGAACGTAATGGCACTGTTGTCGGTGCGGCGGCAATAACTCACGCGGATGAGGTCATGTTACTCACCAACGGTGGCACCTTGGTGCGTACACGAGCCGAAGAAATTTCCCAGGTCGGTCGTAATACTCAGGGTGTTAAGCTGATTAATCTAGCGAATGCTGAGAAGTTGGTGAGTGTGCAGCCTGTGGTTGAGATTGATCTAGAAGATGAGGAGAGTGTGAATCCCGAGGCGGCAGCACTCATTGACCAAAGAGAAGAAGATGACTTGGATCATGATCATAATAGCAAAGATGAATCTAATTAATATAAATTGATATAAATAGATAAGACGTTTATATAGAGGTTTTACGTTGTGGTGGAAAATAAAGTTTATAATTTTTCTGCAGGCCCAGCGGCTTTGCCTGGAGACGTTGAGCTAAGCTTGCAACAAGCCATGGTGAACTATAGCGGCACAGGCGTGTCGATTGGCTCTATTGGTCATCGTACCGCATTGTTTGCTGAAATTGCTGAGCAGTCAGAAGCACTATTGCGTCGTTTACTTGGTGTTTCTGATGACTATGCGGTGCTATTTTTGCATGGTGGTGCGAGCCACCAGTTTGCCATGGTGCCAATGAATCTCTTGCGTGGGAAAAAAACAGCGGACTACTTTGTTACGGGAACTTGGTCAAAAAAAGCTTACAAAGAAGCACAGCGTTATTGTCAGGCAAATATTGTTGGTGATATACAACACAGTGCTGATGGCTTAATGAGTCTACCTAAACAACAGGACTGGTGCTTAGATCCGCAGGCTGCGTATGTGTATTATACACCGAATGAAACCATTCACGGCTTAGAGTTTCACCGCCTTCCTGAGGTGGGTGAGGTGCCCTTAGTTGCTGATGCGACATCGACGCTATTGTCAAGGCCCTTGGATGTGAATCGACATGGTTTGATTTTTGCTGGTGCACAGAAAAATCTGGGTATTGCAGGGGTTACTGTGGTGATTGTTCGTCGTGATTTATTAGGGCATGAATTACTGCATACACCGACGTTATATTCTTATTTACATCATGATCAGGAACGCTCATTGTCCAATACTGGGCCGGTTGTACCTTGGTATGCGACTTATCTCGTTTTGCAATGGATAGAGCAGCAAGGTGGGGTGGATGTACTTGCGCACGTAAATCAACGTAAAGCACAAAAATTGTATGATTTTATTGATCAGAGTGATTTTTATTTAAATGTGGTGGCCAAAGCGGATCGCTCTTGGATGAATATTCCTTTTTTGTTGAGCGATGCTGAATTAGAGTCACAATTTTTGCATGCGGCCGATGAGCAGGGCTTAAAGTTTTTGCATGGCCATCATAGCGTTGGTGGGATGCGTGCGAGTTTATACAATGCCATGCCAGAAGCTGGGGTGGATGCACTGATTTTATTTATGCAAGAGTTTGAAAAACGATAATGAAGAAACGAAACTGTCCGATTATTACCATCGATGGTCCCAGTGGCTCAGGGAAGGGGACTATTGCTCAGCGTCTTGCAGAGCATTTTGGTTGGCATTTACTTGATAGTGGGGCCTTGTATCGTGCTGTGGCAGTAGCTGCAGAGCTTGCAGAGACTGCGCTTGATGATGAAGCGGCATTGGGGCTGTTGGCTGAGCATTTAGATATTCGCTTTACCGCCGATCCTTTAGGCGGGGTTGCAGTGGTGTTGAATGGTGTTGACCAAACCGCATCCGTGCGTGCTGACGAAACCAGTAAAAAAGCGTCTGAAGTGAGTAAATTGGTCGCAGTTAGGCAGGGTTTATTTGAGTGCCAACGCGCTTTTGCTAAAGCGCCGGGTTTGGTGGCGGATGGGCGCGACATGGGAACTGTGGTTTTTCCAGAAGCAGAGGTAAAATTTTACCTGACAGCGTCAGCCAATGTGCGGGCTGAGCGGCGCTATAAACAATTGCAACAGCGTGGCATTCATGCTAACCTTGACCGCCTCCGCGAGGAGATTTCTGCGCGTGATCAACGTGATATGAGTCGACCGATTGCGCCACTTAGGCCAGCGGCAGATGCACGGGTGATTGATGCGACGGAATTGGGTATTGCTGAAGTGTTAGAGATTGTGTTAGCAGAGATATCAACCAGGCTTTGCTAGTCGCCCACCTTGGCTTATTTATTTTAACTAACTTTTATTGTTTCCTGGGAATCAAGTTTATGTCTGAAAGTTTTGCACAGCTCTTTGAGGAAAGTCTCGCAAGTTCCGATTTTAGAATCGGTGGTTTAATGACTGGAACAATTGTCCGTATTGAAAAGGATGTTGTTGTGGTGAATGCAGGGTTAAAGTCTGAAGGCTTTATTCCTACAGCTCAGTTTTTTAATGAAAAAGGTGAGCTTGAAGTTCAAGTCGGTGATCAAGTTGAAGTGGTACTTGATGCAGTTGAAGATGGTTTTGGTGAGACGCGTTTGTCTCGTGAGCGTGCAAAACGTTTGGAAAGCTGGTCTGAGCTTGAAAAAGAATATGAAGCAGGCAATACCATTCGCGGTATGATCAGTGGCCGTGTCAAAGGTGGCTTTATTGTTGATGTGAAAGCGATGCGTGCTTTCTTGCCAGGTTCTTTAGTTGATGTGCGTCCAGTGCGTGATCCAGGTGGGCTAGAAGGTCAAGAGTTAGAATTTAAAATCATCAAAATGGACCAAAAACGCAATAACATCGTCGTTTCTCGTCGTTCAGTGATTGAACAAGAAACCAGTGCTGAGCGTGATGCCTTATTGTCAACGCTAGAAGAAGGCCAAAAAGTGAAGGGTGTCGTGAAGAACCTGACTGATTACGGTGCCTTTATTGACCTTGGTGGTATCGATGGTCTGTTGCATATTACTGATATGTCATGGCGTCGTATTAAGCACCCAAGTGAATTGGTGCAAATCGGTGATGAAATCGATGTCCGTGTACTTAAATTCGATAAAGATAAATCACGTGTCTCGCTGGGCTTAAAGCAATTGGGTGAAGATCCTTGGGTGGCAATTAAAGCACGTTATCCAGAAGAAGCTCGTTTGACAGGTCGTGTGACCAATATTACTGATTATGGTTGCTTTGTTCAGCTCGAAGAAGGTATTGAAGGCTTGGTCCACGTTTCTGAGATGGACTGGACTAACAAAAACGTTATGCCAAGCAAGTTGGTTGCTGTGGGTGATGAGATTGATGTGCTTGTGCTTGAGATCGATGAAGAGCGTCGTCGTATTTCTTTAGGCATGAAGCAGTGTGTGCCAAATCCTTGGAAAGAATTCTCTGACAAGTACAATAAAGGCGATAAAGTTGCCGGTAAGATTAAATCAATCACCGATTTTGGCTTGTTCATTGGTTTGGATGGCGGCATCGACGGTTTGGTCCACTTGTCTGATATTTCTTGGAACGAGAATGGTGAAGAAGCCGTTCGTAACTACAAGAAAGGTGAAGAGGTTGAAGCGGTTGTGTTATCTGTTGATTCAGAGCGCGAGCGTGTTTCTTTGGGTATCAAGCAACTAGAGCAAGATCCATTTACGCGTTTTGTGACCGAAAATGAAAAAGGCGCTGAGGTGTCAGGTGCGGTTGCAGATGTCGATGGTAAAGGTGTGACTGTTGATTTAGGTGAAGGTGTTGAAGGCTTTATTCGTACGGCGGATGTGACGGAAGAGTTGAAAGCAGGTGATGCAGTTTCAGCTTACTTTGTTGCTGTTGATCGTAAGAATCGCAACATCAGTTTGTCTATGACGTCAGCTGAACAGCCTGCTGATAAAGTAGTTGCTGTTAAAGCACCTCGTAAAGAAAAGGTCGAAGCGCCTGTGAATGCAACGTTGGGCGACCTATTTAAAGCAGCTCAAGCGAAAGATGAAGAGTAATTTCTCTATCTTCTAGCGCTTTACGAGTAGAATATAAGGGTGGCGTTATGCTACCCTTTTTTTATGCTTTTTATTTGTCTTGTTGCATCATAAAAAAGCGCTTTTAAAATAAAAAGCAGAAAAAAAGGAAACAGCGAATAGAGGGTATTTTTTATGAAGGCGCTTAAGTATTCTATTTTTGGCCTGTTTATTATTTTTATTGCAATTTTCTCAGCATTAAACGCACAAAGCGTTGTGATTAATTACTACTTTGGTAATATTCATTTGCCCATGGCTTTGTTGCTTGTCATTGTTTTTATCTTCGCTATTACTATAAGCTCATTATTGTTTTTAATGAAGGTTGTAAATTTGCGTATAAAAATCCGTTCACTAGAAAAGAAGTACAGTAAGCTTGAAAAACAATTATAGGTTTGCTGTTAAATTGTCTGAGAGTCGCCGGCTTAACTGGCCTGCCTTGTGCTACGCTTTAAGGTACACGGTCTTTTATGGGTGTTAGCTGGGTTATGAGTTCGGTAAAAGCATTTTTAGTAGTTTGGTCTTTGTTAGGGGGTAGCATGGCTGAAACGACTGAAGCGAGCTTTAATCAGTCTCTGGTTCAACAAGTGAATGTGAATCAGGCAGACGCAGACACTTTAGCCGCGGTTCTAAATGGCTGTGGTTTAAAAAAGGCACGTGCCATTATTAATTATCGCAAGCAACATGGGCCGTTTCGTTCAATCAAAGACTTAGCCAAGGTGGAAGGAATTTCTGAGCAATTGGTATTGCGCAATAAGTCCCGTCTTCTCTTTTAATTCGCTATTAATTTATTATTTATAATAATATAGTGAATTTTAATCTTTAGTCATGTACCTTTGGTTGCCTAGCTTAAATGAGAGATTAAGTGTTTCTATTGCTAGTAATTTATAGTAGTGTTTGAATTTAGAGCTATGTTGCTAGAAGAGTATAATAATAATTATGCACAGGTCGCTGCAGTTAAAAAAAATCCATCATGTTGCTTTGATTGTTTCTGACTATGCTGCTTCGAAGGCGTTTTATTGTGATATTTTAGGCTTGGAAGTGATTGCTGAAACATATCGGCGAGAGCGTCGTTCATATAAGTTAGACTTAAAATTAATGAATGGTAACCAACTTGAATTATTTTCATTTGTTAACCCTCCCAAGCGTTTAAGTTTTCCTGAAGCTTGTGGGCTGCGGCATTTAGCTTTTGCTGTTGAGAATATTAATGAGTCAGTGAAATGTTTGCAACAGCACGGGATTGATGTGGAGCCGGTGAGGGTTGATGCGTTAACGGAAAAAAAATATACTTTTTTTGCTGATCCTGATGGCTTGCCTTTAGAGCTTTATGAAATATAACGGCTTAACTTGCTTGGGAATAATTAATATCAATTGCTGTTTGAAATTTATTTTTATATTAAAATATTATGGAGTTTTATCTTGAAAACTATTCTATGCTATGGTGATTCTCTAACCTGGGGTTATAATCCAGAAAATTCTGGACGTTATTCATTTGATCAACGTTGGACTGGTGTATTGCAGGAGAACTTAGGGGGTGATTACCGAGTTATTGAAGCAGGTTTAAATGGGCGGACTACCATTTATGATGACCCAATGATGGATGGAGTGATGCGTAATGGTGCAGCATTTTTACCGGTGTATTTAGAGTCGAATATGCCGGTAGATTTGGTTATTTTTTTATTAGGAACGAATGATTTAAAAGCACATATTTCAGGCCAGGCAAATGAAATTGCGCTAGGTTGTGGGAGTTTAGTGAGAAAAGCTTTATATAGCTGTATGGGGCCAAATGGAGGCGCTCCTCAGGTGTTGTTATTATCACCGCCTCATCTGGGAGAGACTTCTGGGTTAATGAATACTATTTTTGGTAGTCAAAAAGAAGTATCCATGCAAATTTCCAGTCATTATGAAAATGTCGCAGAATTTTTCAAAATTGCTTATTTAGATACTGCGACTTTTATCAGCGCAGCACCTGGTGAGGGTGTTCATTTGCTTGCTGAAGAGAATATAAAGTTAGGTCGAGCTGTTGCTGAAAAAGTAAAAGGGATTTTAATAGTTTAATCGCTCTATTTTATACTAGGTGTTTAACCTCGTATTTTAACTTGTTAACTTAAGCTAAAAAAATGACTGGCTGGCCTTAAAAAGTTGCTCAAAGAGAACTTTATTCGGTGTCAGTCCCATATTTTTTATATCATAAATTAAAATTAACTCGTTAGTTGTCCTGTTATCGAGAACATCATAGGTATTTTAAAGGAGTGTTGGTAGATTCCTGAGTTAGGAGTAGTTTCGACAAGATTTGGAAAACAGTTATAATGGCTGTATGGATATTCTTTGATATCAAAAGTAATCCCCGCTTTTGTTAGCGCATTGAGTATATCAGATAATGGATGTAGATATTCATAAGTTGTATATTTTTGATGATCTTTAGCGCTGTTTGTATATGACTTTTGATCTTTGTAAGTGATTAACTTACCATCATTGCAATAATCATAGCCTATTTCTGTAAAGTCATAGTTTAATATATTTAAAAAGGGGTGAAACTCAACCATTATAAAACGACCGTTTTTATTTAAGTGTTTGCGTATTATCTCGGCCCATTGCTCAAGGTCGGGTAGCCAATTAAGCACACCATAGGAGGTATATACAATATCAAATTTTTTATTGAGTTTTAATAATAAAATATCTTGGCAAATAAACTTTGCTGCTATTTTTAGTTCTGTTGATAGTGCTTTTGCTGTTTTAATTGCTTGTGGTGAATAATCTACTCCGGTCACCTTTGTGCCTAAGTGAGCTAAAGATAAACTATCTTGCCCAAAGTGACATTGAAGATGCAATAATTTTTTGTGATTTACAGGACCAAGAAGCTGTTGATCTAGTGTTTTAATTGAGTTGAGGTGCTGCCTAAATGCATCCATATCATAGAATTTAGATGTAAAGTGAATGCGAGTCCATGCATCCCAAACATCGATATTTCTATGGCTTATTTTCATTTTCGCCCTCCGTCATCTGAAGTGCAACACTCAGTAGAGAGTTCATATTCATACAGATAAACTCTCTAGTTCGCCTTTTGACTTAGAGGGTAGAGATGGTTTATCGGCACTTAAATGAAAAAGATCGTTTTTATATCGAACAACGGTTATCAGAGGGAGACTCGCTCAGATCAATTGCTAGAGCACTTGGCTTTTCTCCT